>CAILKW010000082.1 GCA_903834845.1 uncultured Bacteroidia bacterium
CTATCTTCAATGCTATGTCACCAATTTTAGCCGAATCAATCATTTGTTTTTTTTACAGGATAATACTTTTTTTAATGTTGTTTCAAAATTTATTCTTACAAGAGCAAAGGAAAGAATAAAAAACTGAATAACAAGATTTTTTATGAATAAAAGGCTGATTGTGGCAAAATATTCTGCCGAAGAATTTTTGAAATTAATGCTTTTCCAAACCGAATGAAAAAGAACCAGAGTGTATCATAAGACAAGTATTATGAATTGGTATTTTCGATGGAATAACAATAAAACCTCAGGCCGGGTTTGAAGAATTTAGGAAGCAGAAATTAAAGTGTAACCAAAAATCATATCAACCATACTTTTTTCGTTAAATATCTGATTTGATTATTTATTTTTACCGTATCAATAAATTGAAGTTTTTACAATGGAAAACGTTTCTTTGAAAGACATACAAACTTTTACAATTTAATATTTACTGAATGATTACATCAAATCCTATTTTTGGAACCGGCCTTCATGCAATTGGAGGTATCTCAGCAGCAAGCTGTTACCTTCCTAACACCAAAACCCGAAAATGGTCTTGGGGTACTTTTTGGCTGTCACAGGCTTTGTTTGCCTGGGTAATTATGCCACTTGTTGTTGGTTGGTTAACGGTGCCCGGGTTTTTTACTATTCTACTCGAAGCACCATCAAAGCCATTTTGGGCTGCTTTTCTTCTTGGTGGTGCTTATGGTTTTGGCGGCATGTCGTTTGGTAAAGCCATCAATTATATTGGTTACTCATTAACATACACTATGGCTATTGGTATTTCGGCTGTATTGGGTACAATTTTCCCTTTGATGATCTTTGGTGGATTAGACTCTTTTTTTGCTAAACCAGGCGGTGACATAGTCCTATCAGGAATGATTCTTTCAATGTTGGGTGTGGTTCTTTGCGGGTGGGCTGGTTTTAAAAAGGAGAAGGATCTCAATTCTCTCTCAATCGGAAAAGCAGGATTCAATATGACGATAGGTTTGCTTCTGACTATTGTCGCAGGTGTACTTTCCGGTGTCTTTAATCTTTCGCTCGAATACGGACAGCCAATTGCTGATATCGCAGCACAAAACGGTGCGGGGAATTTTCAGGGAAATGCAAAAATGATTATTTCAACATCGGGTTGTTTTGTGGTAAACTTCGTATGGTTTATTGTGGCCGGTATCAGGCAGGGTACTTTGAAGGAGTTTATCCCACAGAAAGGACTTACCGGCAAAGAGATATTCAGGAACTGGATTTGGTCAGCCCTGGCAGGAACTCTTTGGTGTTTGCAATTTTTCTTTTACGGATTAGGTCATGTAAAAATGGGTAACTTCCAATTTGCAAGTTGGGTACTACACATGTCAATGCTTATTTTCTTCAGTTATATAGTTGGTGTTCTTATGAAAGAGTGGAAAAGTGTTAAACCAAAAACATATATAGTGTTGATTATTGGTTTAATAACGCTGATTACCTCCTTTTGTATCACAAGTTATGGCAGTTATATTGGGGAGCAGTTGATTAACAATAGTCATTAAAATGGAGTTTGACCGCTCACCGGAACAATACTTTACACCTGTAGCAGGTTCGGAAAAAGAGAATGAAATTCAAAAGTAAATACTAAATAATTACAAACGTATGAAACCATCAGTTAACCGCAGACAATTTCTGACAACTCTGGGAACCGGAGTTGCAGCAACTCAGGTAATGCCAGTGTATGGCATCAATGATTATGAATCATCAAATAACCTTATGCCTGTCGGTGAGTCATCATCCAAATACTGGATAGACCCCCGATTTGCCAAACAGAAGAAAATGCCCTGGCGAAAAGTCCATCTCGATTTTCACAATTCGAAGCACGTCCCCAAAATTGGCGTGAAATTTAATGCTGATCAATGGGGCGACCGTCTTGTTGAAGGCAATGTTGATAGTATAGTTGTGTTTGCCAAGGATATGCACGGTTATTTTTATTATCCGAGTAAATATGGCCCTGTCCATCCCGGACTGTCATTCGATTTGCTTGGTGAACAGGTTAAAGCATGTCGCAAGCGGAATATTGCTGTTTATGCCTATTATTGCACAGCGTGGGATAATTATCTGGCAGAGACCCATCACGAATGGAACATGATTAAACGCGATGGATCGGATTATCGTCCGAAAGCTGGCGAGACACCGGGATGGACCGCGTTATGCCTTGGTAATAAAACGTTTGTTGATTTAATCGCAGATCATGTAACCGAATTTATTTCGAAATACGAACTTGATGGAGCCTGGCTCGACATGGCCGAACCTATTGCTGCGGAATGTTATTGCAAAGAATGTCTGCAACAAATTAAATTGTTGGGGAAAGACCCAAATAATAAAGAAGTACAACGGGAGCTTCAGAACAAACATTTCCTTGATTTTCATCGCCGTATGAAGGATCTGGTTCATGGCATCAAACCGGGATGTCAGGTTGATTTTAATGATATTGGAATTGGGAAGGTAAGCGAACGGGTTGATATGCTTGATAATATTGACATTGAAGCCCTGCCGACCGGTGGATGGGGATATTTTTACGCACCCGCTCAAGTACGGTATCAACGGAATTTTGGTCTTCCTGTATATGGTATGACAGGCCGGTTTGTTGCTTCCTGGGCCGATTTTGGCGGATTAAAACTGCCTCAACAATTGGATGTTGAATTGGCCAGTCTTGTTGCAAATGCTGTCAGATGCGATGTTGGTGACCAAATGCCTCCCAACGGTCAATTAGATGCTGCTGTTTACCATGTTCTTGGAAAATCATACAGTAGAGTCAAACTTATGGAACCATACCTTGATGGTGCAGCACCAGTTACTGAAGCCGCACTTTTAATTCAGGGTACTGCCATGGAAAAAGTTAATCAAACCTATATATTCGGATTGGTGAAGTTGATGATGGAATCACAGCTTCAATTCGATTTGGTTGAACCCGGTCAGAATTGGGAACATTACAACCTTGTTGTCGTTCCCGATGATTTGATGCCCGATAGCAAAACTGTAGAACGGTTGCATGAATACATTAAAAAGGGTGGTTCTGTGATAGTTTGCCACAGTGGAGGCCTTCAGTCCGAAACTAAGCAGTCGTGGCTCGAAAAATATGGTATTAAATATAATGGCGCATCACCATTTAAGCCTGCTTACTTTGTTGTGGATAATGGATTTGTGAAGGACATGCCGGGTTATGCTTATGCTCTGTACGAAGGTGCGTCTCAATGGAAGGTGCAGACTCCTGCAAAATCGCTGGCACAACTTGGCGAACCAATGTTTCAACGTAGTGCAGCCCATTATAC
>CAILKW010000083.1 GCA_903834845.1 uncultured Bacteroidia bacterium
ATATTATGAATATTTGAAAAACTGTTTACCTTTGAAACAGTATTTCAGTAATAATGAAAATTTTGACGATGGAAACAGACACCAAAAATGAAGGAATTAGGACTAATTATTATACGGCATTGAAATTTAGTACTTTAGCATATACGGCCAAGTATAGCCAAACCTGGAAGAACTTCAATAATGGTGGATATACTGCGTTATGGTCAATTATAAAAGCAGCAAACTAATAACTTAATTATCAGCAAATTATGAATAATATTATTGAAGCGATATTAAAATTTGTACTTCCATCGGCTTTCTTGGCTTGGGGAGTAAGTAATGACGTTACTACGAGTATTGTGGCAGTTATAGTGGCGGTGGCGAACTATTTTTTGATTGACTACTATAAAATATGGAGCGAACAACGTAAGAATGTAAAATTAGCTAAAGTATTGACTAAATTTGATTTGTCGAAAATTGAGAGTGCACGAAAGATATTTATCCAAACCCGTGGTCAGGATAAATCGCCTACCTTTGAGGACGAAATTAGGGAAAGCAATAAACTCATAGGTTCTTATGAGTTAATTCCGTGGTTTATAAATATTGCTTTCGATGGTAAAAAGGACAAAGATAAATTTTATTTGGTACTTGCCGATTCGGGCATGGGCAAAACTACTTTTATGATTAATCTTTATGTGCAATACGTCTCAAAATTTGGCGATAAGCATAAAATCCGACTGATTCCCTTTAACGAAGACATTCTGCAAGATATTGATGAATTGAATAAGAAACCGGATGAGGTGAGAGACACTATCTTGTTACTCGATGCCTTTGATGAATACAATGCGTTAAACCCACCCAAACAATCTGATGGGCTTAGTGATGAGGAACGTTTTAATAAAGTTATTCACGATATTGCAAAACATACAAAAAACTTTCGCGAAGTGGTTATCTCAAGTAGAACTCAATTTTTCCCGGGCAAGGAAAATAGCGTTTATGAGTTGAATATTAAAAAGCATGGCCAAGATGAAGGGTATCATAAGCTTTTCCCAAAATACATTTCACCGGTCAATGAGGCGGAGATTGAATGGTATTTGAAAAAGAAATATGGGAGGTTTAATTTTGGCGAGAACGGAAGAAAAAAACGGATTGCCAAAAGCATAGTTTACGCTGCACCTAAACTAATGGTAAGGCCTATGCTGTTGGCTTATATTGATTATTTGGTTGACACAAACCAAACATTTACAAGTACTTATCAAATATACGAAACACTTGTTGAAAAATGGATTGAGCGCGAAGCAATAAAAAGGAAACACGAAAACACAGGCCTCAAAAAATTCAAAACTGATTTATACGCATTTTCCCAAAAAACAGCACTGATTATTTACGAAAATATCCAACAAAAAAGTACTGCAAGTATTGATAAAGATACAGCTATACAGTTGTGCACAAAAGAAAATTACGACTTGCAAGATTACGAAATAACCGGACAATCGCTGCTCAACCGAGATATAAACCACAATTGGAAATTTGCCCACAAATCGATCCTCGAATATTTCCTGGCAAAACATGCAACCGAAAATTTTGATTATTTTATTGAATTTGCCAAAACCAATTTTGTAGGAATGGACATGGTAAAAGCTTTTTGTACAGAAAAAGTTCCGTATTGGGATATTATCTATGTGAAAGGAGGAACATTTAAACGAGAAAACCAAAGTGTAAGCCTTTCGGACTATTTGATCGGAAAATATCCGGTTACTCAAAAACTTTGGCGCGAAACAATGGGCAAAGACCCTGATGGATTAGGATTTAAGGGACAAGACAACAATCCGGTTGAACGGATAAATTGGTACGAAGCCATAGAATTTTGCAATAAACTCAGCGAAACGAAAGGGTTAAAAGCCTATTACAGAATAGATAAAAATGCAAAAGACCCTAACAATAAAAATAATGAATATGATAAATTACGATATTTGGTAACAATAAATAAAAATGCCAATGGTTTTCGTTTACCTACCGAGGCCGAGTGGGAATTTGCCGCACGTGGCGGCACACAATCGAAAGGTTATAAATACGCCGGTAGCAACAACATAGACGAGGTAGCATGGTACGAGAAAAATTCAAAGAAGGCAACTCAACCGGTTGGACTATTAAAGCAAAACGAATTGGGAATTTATGATATGAGCGGTAATGTGTGGGAGTGGTGCTATGATTGGTATGATGGTTATGGCTCACAAGATGTGAATAATCCTCAGGGTGCTGAAACAGGCTCGTTCCGTGTTTTTCGCGGCGGCTCGTGGTACAGCAGCGCAGACTACTGTAGCGTTGCCTTTCGCTATTGCAACCAAGCCGACTACCGCTACGACTTCATTGGCTTTCGTATTGCCCTCAGTTTATAACGGTTCATTCATTCCTTTTTGTGAGCGGAAAAATTTTTCCTGAATGGAACTTTGCAACGTAGGGCGAGCGGTAGCCGCCCGAAGTAGCAAAGTGGAATACAGGAAAAATTTAATTTTACTATACCGCCTTTGGCGGTCGATTTTTTTTTAAAAAAAACAGACATTTGTTATTTTTGTAAAATAAAGTGTTATAAATTAATATTTGATTATGCAGTATAGATTTTTTACAATTCAGGCATTCGACAGTGAAGCTGCCACCGAAGATCTAAACAGATTTATTCGTACACACAGGGTGTTAGAAGTGCAGCAGGAATTTGTGTCGGCACAAAACGGTGGGTATTGGTACTTTAGTATTAAATACATACATGGCGATAACCCCACTTTTTATCAGGATAAAAAAGAAAAAACGGATTACCGAAAACTTTTAGACAAAGATACTTTTGATGTTTTTGAAAAACTGCGGGAGTATCGCAAAAAAATTGCCGAAGACGATGCCGTGCCTGCCTACGCTGTATTTACGGATGCCGAACTATCTGAAATTGCCAAATTGAAAGAAATAACAGAACAGCAGATTAAGAAAATCAACGGTATTGGCGAAAAGAAAACAGAAAAATATGGCAACTTATTATCAGAAATGTTTCAAGCTAATAAGGAGAGCATAAAAACAGGTAATCCATAAAACTGGTAAACAACTTATATTTTAATATGAAACGAACTGGAAATCTGATACATAAAATAGCTGATTTCGAGAATCTCCAACTTGCATTCTACAAAGCCCACAAGGCAAAAATAGAAAAGCCGGAAGTAATTGCATATTGCCAACATTTGGATACTAATTTGCACATATTGCAAAGTCAAATTCTTTCGGGTGAAGTGGAGGTGGGCAATTATCATTATTTCACCATATACGACCCCAAGGAACGGCAAATTTGTGCCGCTTCCTTTCCCGAACGTATTTTGCACCATGCACTTATGAACGTTTGCCACCCTGTATTCGAGCAGCAACAGATTTTTGATAGCTATGCAACACGCAAAGATAAAGGAACTTATGCAGGATTGCACCGTGCTGAGTATTTTCAAAGTAGCTTCAAATGGTTTTTAAAACTCGATATACGTAAATATTTCGACAGCATCGACCATGAAATTTTATTCAAACTGATTCAACGGAAAATTAAAGACAGATATGTACTGCAAATTTTCAGGAAAATACTATTGAGTTATGAAACCACAGCAGGAAAGGGATTACCAATAGGAAGCCTTACAAGCCAATATTTTGCAAACTACTATTTATCGTTTGCGGATCGTTACATTCAACAAGAATTAAAAATACAGGCTTATGCCAGATATATGGATGATATGGTTTTGTGGAGCAACGACAAATCAATCTTAGTAAATGCTAAAGAGAAAATTACCGAATTTTTAATGGATGAATTGTCATTACGCTTAAAAACCAATACATTAAATAGTAATATTCATGGTTTGTCCTTTTTGGGTTATCGTGTGTTCAACGATAAAACCACGCTAAACAGAAGAAGCAAAAACAGATTTATTGAAAAGGCAAAACAATACGAAAATAAATTAAATACCAATAAGTGGACACAAGAAGAATATCAGAGACATATACTACCTTTGTTGGCCTTTACAAGCCATGCCGAAACAAAAGGTTTGCGGGAAAAAGTTTTCAGATCTTCAGGTGAACAATTTAATTGAATTATTATAGAAAAAAAAGGGATAATAATCGTAGGCTCGAACCGTGTTAATCGCGGCGGCTCGTGGAACAACAACGCAGACAACTGTAGCGTTGCCAATCGCAATTACAACCAAGCCGACAACCGCAACAACAACATTGGCTTTCGTATTGCCCTCAGCTCACAAAAAGGATGGATGTCCGTTAATGAACAGATTAGTATTCCCGTTCCCTGTGTAAACAAGGACAAATAGAATCAGAAAATCTGCCCGGTTAGTAGCGCAAGCGAAAGCGGGGCAGCTAATTTAACCATAAAATAATAAAATAACCATAAAATATTATTTCATATTCATCTCATTTTTTTGTGGCTTTGGTCTGTAATCAGGCATTTTCCGAGAAATTGTGGCTAATAGTGCAAGAAATTAGCTTTTTCAGCCTCATACACATTCTATTTTCAAAGCCTATATAAATAATGTTGGCTATAATTTTTCGTATCCACTTTTCTTCTATCATATTTCGAGGATTATAAACTAAGAACCACGACTTTATCTATCGTTCAGTAAATATAAAGGTACTTTTCCCCATTCTAAATTCCTCCATTTACAAACAAAAACAATTTATTTACTCTCATATTGAGAGTGAATTTGAAAGTTGAAAATAATACTTTTGTTTGTACTAATATTATAAGGATGAAGTCGGAAAAATCAGAAATTCAATTACATATCATTAGTAAGTTAAAAGATTTAAGGGAAGCAAATAATTTAAGTCAGGCTCAAATTTGCGATATAATTGGTTTAAACAGTGTTGGCCAAATTGGAAATATTGAAAGCTTAAAGTATAAACATAAATATACTTTAGAACAAATTTATCGTCTTTCAAATTTTTTCAATTATCCAATTGAGCGAATTTTTCTAACGGACATTGAATTAGAAAAATCTACAACTGAAGTAGTTAATAATTTGATATTAAAACTAATAGATTACCAAAAATAATTATATAAATGAGTTTAAATGTAAATGATTTTATAATTGCTTCAAAAAAAATAGATGATATTGAGCAAAAGTCCGTTGGTTTAATCCAAAAAATTTCGGCTGACCAAATTACCGTCTTTTTTATAGGAAAAAAGAAAACTATAAAAACGAGCAGTAAAAATATTGGTTTTTTAGATATTACAAAAACCGGAAAACCTCACAAAGTAAAGATTTGTAATATTTGTCATATACTCAAAAATGAGGATGATTTTGCTATAAATCAAACAGACGGAAAAAGTAGAAAAACATCACGTCCAAGTTGTAAAGTTTGTCGGAGTGATATTGACGGAGTAAAATTGAAAACAGCTGAAGGTAAAAAATTGGATGCCATAAAACCTGATCTTATTTTTACTTGTCCAATTTGTGAAAAAATGTCTATTGTTGGTGTAACGGCCAATTTTGTAAAAGACCACAACCATAAAACGGGAACTGCAAGAGAATGGATTTGTGATAGTTGTAATACAGGTTTAGGCAGATTTAAAGACGACATTAAATTACTCGAAAAAGTAATTGTTTATCTAAAAAAGCACGAAAATAAGTAATTAAAATTCTAACGTAAATTGTTGGTCAAGTATTTTTATTCTTTCTTTTGCTATATTGACATAATCTTGCGAAATATCAAAACCTATAAATCTACGTTTTAAAAGTTTTGCCATTTTACAAGTTGTGCCCGAGCCCGTCATTGGGTCTAAAACAATATCGCCTTCATTTGTCCAGGAATAAATATGGTCTTTTGCCAATTTTTCGGGGAAAATTGCAGTATGCTGAAAGGCAATTTTATCATTTGTTGAACCACCTAAACCAACAGCATAATCCCAAATATTTGTTAATGTTTTTTCAGTATTTAATTCACCCCAAACTTTATTGTTAATTCCATCAGTTTTTTTATTTGCAACAAGTTTTTCTTTGCCTTGTCTTACAGTTTTTGTTTTTATAGGATTAAATGTGTTTGGACTACCTTTTGAAAAGACAAACATAAATTCAAAAGAATTTGTATAAGCATTTGAGCGCATAAAAGGTGTATTCCTTTTTTCGTAAATCATTACATCGTGGACATTAAACCCAATTTCTTGAAAATATAGTGCTTGTCTAAAACTTGTTAATGAACGATTGCCATTTTTCACTTTATCACCCACAACCCAAACCACAATACCCCCATTTTTAATTATTCTATAAATCTGTTGCGCAATTTTTTCAAACTCAAAATGATAACCATTATAATCTCGTAAATTGTCATAAGGCGGAGAAGTAACAACTAAATCAATTGTATTATCTGAAATTTTTTGCATTCCTAAAACACAATCCATGCAATATATTTCATTTAATTCTAATTCAGTAACCTTATTTATTTCGGCAATTTCCATATTCAAATTTTCTTGCAAATTTAGAAAAATATTTTTATTAAAATATTCATGGATTTGTAAATTCGATTAAAAGAATTATAAACTTTGGAATACTGATATCAAATTGAAAATGAATAACAAAGGCGGATAAAATACAGCTTTGCATTTGCACTTGTTTGATATCATATTTCGAGGGATAAAGCCCAAAATCACAGCTTTATCCCTCGTTTTATAAATGAAAAACTTCCTATGAAAGCAGGCTTTTTACTTTCTCCGAAATAAGCTTGCCGTCTGCTTTTCCTGCCAGCTCCTTTGAGGCTAATCCTATTACTTTACCCATCTCTTTAATGGAAGTAGCACCCACTTTTTCGATAATAGCCTTAATAACTGCTGTAAGCTCCGCATCATCCATCTGTTTCGGCAAGTAACTTTCCAGAATTTTCACCTGTGCCATTTCGGGGTCGTAGAGATCAAGCCTGTTTTGCTGTTTGTAAATCTCAGCCGAATCGCGCCCTTGTTTTGCCAATTTTGCAATTGCCTTTAATGCAGCCTCATCACTCAATTCTTCGTTACCGGCTTTTGCAGTTTTGGCTTCCAATAATACCTTTTTTACATTACGCAATGCCTCAAGTCTTTCCTTGTCGCGTGCCAGCATTGCTAACCTTATGTCATCGCTGATCTGATCGAATAAATTCATAATTTGTGTTTTTAAATTCTATATTATTAATAAATGTCTATCGTATCTCTCTCGTGTCAGTCCGGTTTATCGTGAATATAAGAGTTATTTTTCCGCAATATCGGACCTTCGTCAGGATTTGTTGAAAGTGTATATCTCGAAACTTCGCGACTATTGCCAACGGGAGGATTCTGAATATTGGATTTCTTTCTTTCGTAAGCAGGTGTTTTGGATAGCTCCTCGATATAATCATCGGTTTCGTTGAAAAAATTTACCTGCATCACTTTTTTCCCTGTTTCGGAGATTCCATTTGTGAATGGATCAATCCTGTGGGGAGGATACAACTGTTTGATAATATCATCTTTCTTATCAACAGGTGGCTCAGTAAAAACCGTTTGTTTGGGAGTATTTGGGGTGACATCGTTTCCAAAGAATCCAGAAGGGAAGGCATTTTTGTCGTCAACCAAAGGAACTTTTTCGCGTTTAGGTTGAGTTCCGCCATTCATTTCGGGTATCGAACTGGTTTTGAAACCTGTGGCGATAACTGTCACACTTATTGCTTCACCCATTTCGGGATCAATTGCTACACCATATATCAGGTCGGCATTATTACCGGCCATCTCCTGTACATATTCGTTAACCAGATTCATTTCGTCCATCGTCACCTCTTTGGTTTCGCCCGAAGTGATGTTCACGAGAATATTTTTTGTACCGCGTATGTCGTTGTTATTCAATAGGGGAGAGTTCAACGCTCCTTCAACAGCTTTTCTTGCGCGGTTTTCGCCGGAGGCCACAAAAGAACCCATAATTGCAACCCCCGAATTTTGCATTACCGTTCTAACATCTTCAAAATCAACATTAATAAACCCTGAGCATGTGATAATTTCGGCAATACCTTTTGCAGCAATGGCGAGTACGTCATCGGCTTTTGAAAATGCTTTCGATATTGGGAAATCGCCATAAATTTCTCTGATTCGTTCGTTGTTGATAACGAGGAGCGAGTCAACATGGTTTTCCATTTCGCGTATTCCCTCAATAGCCTGCTGGATACGCAAACGCCCTTCGTTTCGGAAAGGTATTGATACTATTCCTATTGTAAGGATTTTGCGGTCGCGTGCCACCTGGGCAATCACGGGAGCTGCACCAGTTCCGGTTCCTCCTCCCATTCCTGCAGTAATGAATACCATTTTTGTGTTTCCATCAAATAGTTTTTTGATGTCGTTGATGTTTTCAACAGCAGATTTACGACCTACATCGGGCTTATTTCCGGCACCGCGCCCTTCAGTCAGCTCCGAACCGAGCTGTACCTTAATTGGCACAGGACTGGCCATAAGTGCCTGAGCATCGGTATTACAAACTGCAAAGTCAACATCTTTAATTCCTTGTCTGTACATGTGGTTAACAGCGTTTCCGCCACCACCGCCAACTCCAATTACCTTTATGATTTTATCACCGAATACGGGTAAATCAAATTCTATCAGTTCAGTCATAATATTATTCTTTAATTGTTATTTACCGTATGAGATTATTTCTCAATTTCGGCATCGTCATCACTGAAAAGTGTATTAAATTGTCTTGTAAACCAGTTGCTTATTGGTTCTGACCCATCAGTTCCCTTTGGTTTTGAATGTTTCTTGTCAACTTTTGAAATACGTTCCTGTCGTGTCGGTTCGGGTTCTTTTTCCTCTTTGCGTACAATGAAACTTTCATCGGGGTTAATATCAAACTGAGAATGAGCCTCAACGGGTGGAGCAATAGGTTCGTTTGTATTTTTTTGTTCAGATATTATATTTTGATTTGTCTGTTTTTCAACAGGAATAATAACAGTTTCTTTTATAGGTTCAGGGCGCAGAATCCGGTTTGGATTGATTTCGAAACCTGTGGCAATCACAGTTACGCTAATTTGATTTCCAAGTTTGGGGTCATAACCGTTTCCCCAGATGATGTTGGCATTATCACCGGCTGCATTTTGCAGATAATCAATGATATCGCCAATTTCGCCCATACGCACTTCATCATCGCACGAGGTAATATTAAGGAGTATATTTTCGGTGCCATAAATATCATTACTGTCGAGAAGAGGTGATTTAAGTGCCTCTTCAGCAGCGCGTAAAGCACGATTTGGGCCTTCGGCAAAACCGGTTCCCATAATAAAAACCCCACTTTCGCGAAGCACGGTATTCACATCGGCAAAGTCAATGTTAATATTTCCGTGAAGTGTGATTATTTCGGCGCAACCTTTTACAGCTGCTGCAACAATATTGTCGGCCTGGGCAAATGCCTCACGTGCAGGCAGATCACCATACACTTTATGAAGATTTTCGTTGCTGATGACGAGCAAGCTGTCAACAAATCTCTCTAATTTTTTGATTCCCTCAAAAGCCTGTTCGTAGCGTAACCTTCCTTCCTTTATTGAAGGGAGTGTTACCACGGCAATTGTGAGGATATCCATTTCGCGAGCCAGTTGTGCAATTACGGGAGCTGCACCCGTTCCTGTACCACCACCCATTCCTGCAGTAATAAAAGCCATTTTTGTACCTGTTTCGAGGACACTTCTTATCTCTGCCAGATTTTCGATAGCTGCCTGCTCACCTCGTTTGGGCTTATTTCCGGCTCCCCGTCCTTCGGTAAGTGAAACTCCGAGCTGAACTTTTACAGGGACAGGGCTATTAATAAGTGCTTGGGCGTCAGTGTTGCACACCAGAAAATCAACACCGGCTATCCCTTTTCGAAACATGTGATTGACGGCGTTTCCACCACCACCACCAACTCCGATTACCTTTATTATTGATTCGTAATCGTGCTGAAACCCGAAGGTCAATAAATCGTCTGATATTTTTTCCATGCGATTAACTGATTGATATTATTTTATTTCGCTGTCTTCATCTGAAATTAAACCGTTTATTCCGTCTCTTGCTTTACCGAACAGGGATGTCAACGCGTTGAATCCTGAACTCTGTTTTTTCTCTGGTGCTTTTTTTACCGGCTCTTCCTGAATTTCGGAAATAATCATTCCCGGAGGATACTTTTGTCTGCGTGCCTGATATAATCCATTAATCAGCAATCCGATAACAGTGGCCGATTCGCCATTCGTAATCTGGTCATTGAATAGTTGCTCTCTGATTGGAACGACAGGTTTGCCAAAACGCACATCGAATCCGGTCATAAAACTGATTAGTTTATCAATATTGGGCATTTTTGAACCGCCACCTGAAATAACAATTCCTGCTCCTAATTTATTCAATAGGCCTGTTGATTCAATCTGAAAATTAATCCCTTCGATAATTTCCTCAAGTCGCGCCTGAATAATTCCGCAAAGATTTTTGAAACTGATCTCTTTTTTAGGCCAACCTTCTACCTCCGGAATCTGAGCATATTTATTATCAAGAGCAAGATCCGTAAAAGCATAACCGCATTGTATTTTAAGCATTTCGGCATGACGTGGAATAATATTGCATCCTTCGCGTATATCGTTGGAAATCACATTGCCGCCAAAAGGCAATTCAACTGCTAACCGAAGTTTATTTTCGTAATACAATGATACTCCAGTTGTTCCGGCTCCAAAATCAAGAAGAATTACGCCTGCTTCTTTCTCATCTTTCGAGAGGAAACCCGATCCTTGTACAAAAGGATTTACAAATGCTGAAGCTAATTCATATCCTGCCTTTTCGATGCTCCGTTTGAGATTTAGCTCATAAGATTCGGAAGCTGAGATCACTGTGAAAGCTGCCTCTACGCGACGGCCTGCCATACCTACCGGATTATTAACACCGCGCTCTCCGTCAACAATAAAATCTTCGGGAATAAGGTGATAGACTTTTTCACCAGGACCACTTGTATATCGCTGTGCCTCATCAATCAAAGAATTGATTATTGCCTGAGTTACTTCGCCGTTATCGGTCATTCTGTAGCCGGTTGCGTGGCGGTTACCTATTTTTTGTCCTGAAATACCGGCATATACTTTTTTTACTTTCAGTTGAATTGATTTCTCAATGGAACTAATTGCTGATCTAATTGATAGGGCTGTTTCATCAATATTGACTACCACACCATTTCTGACACCTTGTGTCAAAGATTCGCTGTAAGCAACTATTTCAAGTTTTCCGTCTGATGTGAAACGGCCAATTGCTGCTCTTGTTCGCAAAGTTCCTATATCAATTGCTGCTACCAATTCTCTTGTCAGGTTCATAGCTTTTTATTTTTTTGTGCAAACTATTTGATTACGATATCCAACATTGATGGATTTATAAATGCTCCATCCTCCATCTTTAAACCCCTCGGTATATAAAGCCTTAAGATTACGAAATTTTATTTTAAAGTCTTCCGGTTCGCCGAAAAGAATAATCTGTTCTCCAACACGTGGAATCATAGAAAGTTCTCCTACCGCGTTCACATAAATCTGGTCAATTTGAGCACTCCAGAAAGAGTCGTTGTTTATGAAAATTACCAGAGGTAGGAGTCTTTTCCGGGCAAAATCGGGCGATACGATACCACCAACAAATAAAACACGTGGAGTATATCGGGGCGTCCAATCAATTATTTTTCCAAATCTGTCTAAATAAAAGTCGTGTTCACTACCTTTTATTCTGAAAACAGGTTCTCTTTGTTTTATTTTTACAACCAGAGTACCGAAGCTCTTTACTCCGTTATCGAAGAAGTTTGTATAAACAGCCACATCTTCAATTGTTTGCAACTTTCGCAAACCGTCTTCAATCTTGCGGAGATTTACCGAGTATAGCGGCTTCCCGAAAATATCCTGATGATTTCTTCGCACCCATTGGCGAATATCAGAACTTCGTACAAATCTTTCTTCTATTGAATCGGAAATGTCAACTTTTACATCAGCACATTTTAATTGCTGGTTTTGCCTGATAGAAAATCCTAATGATATAAATATCACCATTATAGTTATGCTCCAAATGATTATATTTAGTACTTTTTTAAACATTTTTCTGAATCAGGTAAGCAACTATTGGATCAACCAACCTGTCAATATCGCCCGCACCAAGTGTAAGCAAAATTTCGGGATGATAATTTTCGAGTATTTCGGGGAAGTCTGCATTCCCGCAAAGAATCCTACTTTTTAGCTTCATTTTATTGAGAATAATATCTGAAGTGACTCCTTCAACAGGCAGTTCACGTGCCGGGTAGATATCCATGATTAATGCGTCATCAAGTTTGTCGAGAGCTGCAGCAAATTCTGTGGCAAAGTCTTTTGTCCGTGAGAAAAGATGAGGCTGAAAAATACCTGTAATCCGTTTTCCGGGATAAAGATCACGCACTGACTGAATTGTTGCTTCAAGTTCGCGTGGGTGATGTGCATAATCATCAATGTAAATGATCTCTTTACCAATATATTGGGTATCAAAACGGCGGACAACTCCACTGTAATCAGGAAGAGTTGTGCGAATTTCATTATCTGAAACGCCGCTTAACAAGGCAAGTCCGCAGGCAGCTACGGCATTTTCGACATTCATCAACCCGGGATATGACAGGCATAGATCTTCAATTAATCCATAAGGTGTTATCAGGTCGAAATGATATTTCCCATCTATGATTCGGATTTGCAAAGCCTGAAAATCGGCATCTTCCTTAATGGAATAACTATAATAGTGTATATCCTTATTCCATTGAACATTAATATCTAATCCTTTTCGATAAAGAAGTGAACCTGATTTGTCTATTTGGGAAACGAAATCTGAAAATGCTTTTATCATGCTTTCATGATCACCATAAATATCGAGGTGATCTGCATCCATCCAGGTTATTGCAGCCAGTTCAGGATGAAGCTGAAGGAATGAGCGATCGAACTCATCTGCTTCAACAACAATATATTGACTATTATTTTCGGCTAATAACAGGTTAGTTCCATAATTTTTTGAGATTCCACCCATAAATGCTGAACAACCTATCGCTGATTGTTTGAGCAGATGAGCTGTCATAGTAGTAACAGAAGTTTTACCATGAGTTCCTGCTATTGCAATACACCGCTTCGATTCAGTTAAAAGACCCAACACCTGAGATCTTTTGTAAATAGCAAAACCGTTTTCACGAAAGTAACAAAGTTCGGGAAAGTCAGAAGGAACTGCAGGTGTATAAATGATTAGAGTTTTGTTGATATCGGAAATCTTCGGAACCTGGTTTAAGTCTGCGTTGTAATGAACTGGCATACCCTCATTTTCGAGGTCAAGTGTCAACGATGAAACGGTTCTGTCGTAGCCACTTACCTGTTTTCCGATGAAATGGAAATAACGTGCGAGAGCACTCATTCCAATGCCACCGACACCCAGCAGGTAAACCTTTTCTATGTTTTCAATTTCGATCATTTCATTTTTTTAGTAAAGTTGCTATTACCTCAACAATGTCTTCAGTAGCGTAGGGGGTTGCCAACTTTTTAATATTTCGCGAAAGCTTGTTACATTCTTCCTTATTATTGACTAATTCGAGAGCCAACGGAATCAATTCCTGTACTGCATCACAATCCTTAACAAGTATTGCAGCGTTTTTCTCAACAAGCGACAGTGCATTATGCGTTTGATGGTCTTCGGCTACATTTGGAGACGGAACAAGAATAGATGGTACTCCGACAACGCAAAGTTCTGATATTGTGCCCGCTCCTGCTCTTGAAATTACAACATCTGCCAAAGAGTAAGCCAGATCCATGCAAGGAATAAATTCCATTAACCGGATATTTGATGTCGGATTACCAATCAATTGCGAATGAATCCTATTGTAATAATATTTGCCGCTTTGCCAGATAATTACAACACCTGTTTTTTGTATTAAATCCAGATATTTAAGAACACTTTGATTGATAGTTCCGGCTCCCAGACTACCGCCAACAATAAGTATTACAGGTTGATCGGTTGTAATATTGAAGAATTGTTTTGCTTTTTCTGATTTTGGAGGGATAGAAATTAATCCTTTACGAATTGGGTTTCCGGTGAATACGATTTTTTCCGCGGGGAAAAAGCGTTCCATTTTGTTGTATGCGACACATATTTTTTTTGCTTTTTTCCCGAGAATTTTATTGGTTACCCCTGCAAATGAGTTTTGTTCCTGCAAAACGGTTGAAATACCAAGCTTTGATGCCACCCGTAAAACGGGACCACTGGCATAACCGCCCACGCCAATTACTACATCGGGTTTAAAACTTTTCACCACTCTCTTTGCTTTTAACATCGAAAGGATCAATTTGGGAATAAAGAAGAGATTACGGAAAATTTCGCCTCGGTGGAAGCCAGCAACAGGTAATCCTACAATTGGATAACCTGCCGCAGGGATTTTTTCCATTTCCATTTTACCTTCTGCACCTACAAAAAGGATTTCACATTCGGGAAAACGGTTTTGCAGTCCTTCAGCAATAGACAAAGCAGGGAAAATATGCCCTCCTGTTCCTCCTCCGCTCACTATGAATTTGTATTTATCCATTTTCATTTTTTATCAATGCAATATCTTCATCAGGCAGAACACCGTCAGGATTGAAGTTTTCTTCAACCTCTTTTTGGGCCTCTTTATCTATTTCTGAACTTACACTAAGTAAAAGTCCAAACGTAATTGCAGTAAATATCTGAGAGGTTCCTCCCAAACTTACCCAGGGGAGCGGCTGACCTGTAACAGGAATCGCTCCGGCTGAAACAGCCATGTTAAGCACTGCCTGCAGGATGATGATTGAGACAGCTCCTGTAGCAAGAAAAGTCGGAAATGTTCTGTTACATTGCCGGATAATGATACCCCCCCGTGTTAGAAATATAATAAAAAGTAGAGGAACTCCGATTCCACCGATCAATCCATATTCTTCGATTATAATGGAAAAAATAAAATCGTTGTAAGCAGAAGGCATAAAATTGCTGATTTTACTTTTGCCAGCTCCAACACCTGCTATGCCTCCCCTGTGAATAGCTATCATGGCGTAATCATCCTGACTAAGACCTTTTTTTGCTTCTGCTTCTGTTTCAGGATTGATAAATTTGTCAATCCTTCCCCGAATTGTTTGAAAACGTCCCAGCTTTCCCTTATCAGGAAGATAGGGTGCTGCAAAATACATTATTACAACCAGACCTGCACCGGCTATTAATAATGAAACAAGATATTTCCAATGAACTCTTCCTACAAACAACATTATCACAGTTGTAGCAAATAACAAAGCTGCTGAAGAGAAGTTTACCAGCAAAATCAAAGAACAAATAATACTGATTCCTATTATAATTTTTGTAAAAGCGATGCGCAATAAACGCGGATCTTTCTGATTATTAGCTAAGAGACGCGCTACCCATAGAATTATAGCAACTTTTGCAATCTCAGCAGGTTGAAAACTGGCAAAACCAAGCGGAATTGTACGTCCTGTCCCGTCACCCTCTCTTCCTACGGCCATTCCTAAGCAAACAACAATGATTGCGAAAACATAAGCACCATTCGCAAGTCTGTTGTATATTTTTACCGGAATATAATTCAGCATAATGATTATTGCGCTATAGCCGACACCTTGAAAAAACAACTGACGCAAAAAGTAATGTGTTGTATTTCCATCAGCTTTGCGGTATGCAAGAGCACCTGTTGAACTATAAACAATAAGAAGCGAAAGGCACGATAATGCTATAAGTACAGCCCAGATAATTCTGTCACCTTTTATATATTTTTTTAATTCTCCGGTGTCCATTGTTAATATTTTAAAGATTTCGTACCGATTCTTTAAATTTTCTTCCTCTTTCTTCGTAGTTTTTGAACAGGTCGAAACTTGCACAAGCGGGTGATAACAGCACTGTATCGTTCTTCTTTGAAAGAAAATATGCAGTTCTTACAGCTTCTTCCATGCTTTTGGTATCAACGATTTTTTTCACTATCCCACTGAAGGCAGTGATAATTTTATTGTTGTCTTTCCCAAGGCAGACAATCGCTTTTACCTTTTCTTTCACAAGATCGAACAAGATAGAATAATCGTTGCCTTTGTCAACACCGCCAACAATCCAAACAACAGGCGTGCTCATACTTTCGAGTGCATACCAAACAGAGTTGATATTTGTTGCTTTCGAGTCATTAATAAACTCAATATTATGCACCCGTAAGAATCTTTCGAGCCTATGTTCTACGCCCTGAAAGTCACTAAGACATTCACGGATTCCCTCTTTTCGCAAGTTTAAAATGCTTCCTGATATCCCCGCAGCCATCGAATTGTATAAATTGTGCTGTCCCTGTAGTGCTAATTCATAAATTGTCATATCGAAAGTATTATTGTTAACATTTAATTTCATTACTTTATTTTCAATCCATCCACCATCGTTCAGAGCCTGCATTATGGTAAAGGGTATTTTTCTCGATCTTATATCGGTTTTTTTTAACTCTTCCAAAATAATCGGATCATCGGCGCAGTAAACAAACCAATCATCAGGTTTCTGATTCCTGACTATTCTCATCTTAGAATCAACATAGTTTTGCATTTTATACTCATATCGGTCGAGGTGATCAGGCGTGATATTCAGGAGAACAGCAATATCCGCTCTGAAATCGTACATTCCATCTAATTGAAAACTTGAAAGTTCTATTACAAAGTAATCAAAGTTGTCATCCGCGACCTGCAGTGCAAAGCTCTTACCTACGTTGCCTGCCACTCCAACGTTTAGCCCTGCTCGTTTAAGAATTTCATAAGTGAGCATAGTTGTGGTAGTTTTGCCGTTACTGCCTGTTATACAAATTGTTTTTGCGTTTGTAAACCGGCCTGCAAATTCAATTTCGGAGATTATCTGAATATTTTTCTCCTTAAGCCTGACAATTATTAGGGCTTTATCTGATATACCGGGACTTTTTACCACAAGTGAGGCATCCAAGATCAACTCTTCGGTGTGCTGCTTTTCCTCATATTTCAGGTTTCGCAGCTCCAATATCGATTTGTATTCGTCTTTGATTTCCCCAAAATCAGAAACAAATACTTCGAAACCTTTTTTGGCTCCGAGAATTGCAGCACCAACACCGCTCTCGCCTCCACCTAATATTACAAGTTTATCTTGTTTCATCATTAACGCATTTTGAGGGTGACGATTGTTGAAACTGCAAGAATTATCCCTACTATCCAGAACCGTGTTACGATCTTTGGTTCGGGAAATCCTTTTTTCTGAAAATGATGATGTAAAGGAGCCATGAGGAAGATTCGCCTGCCTTGGCCATAAGTTCGTCTCGTATATTTAAACCAGGCTACTTGAATCATTACTGACAAATTTTCGATCAGGAATATCCCGCAAAGCATTGGAATAAGAATCTCTTTACGGATAATTATGGCAAATACTGCAAGTATTCCACCTAATGCAAGGCTTCCTGTGTCACCCATAAAAACCTGAGCAGGGTAGGAATTATACCAAAGAAAGCCGATAGCCGCCCCGATAAAGGCTGACATAAATACAGTAAGTTCCCCCGTATTAGGTATGTACATGATATTTAAATAGCCCGAATAGATGATATTACCACCGAGATAGGCAAAAACTCCGAGTGTTGCTCCGCTAATTGCAGATGCACCGGTGGCTAATCCGTCAAGGCCATCGGTAAGATTAGCCCCATTCGAGACAGCGATTATGATAAATATCATCACGCCGGCATAAAGCAACCAAACCCAGTTTTCTGCACTTTTACCCAAAAAACCGAGCAATACTTTATAATCGAATTCGTGGTTTTTGATAAATGGAATTGTGGTTTTTGTTGATTTCATTTCTTTTGTCATTTGGCGGGTCTCCTTTAAACCTGTTTCGGCATTTATTCCAATTTCGGTTTTAGCTCTTCCTTTCGAATCGTAAACTTTTTCCTTAATCGAAACCTCGTCGCTTAGGTACAAAGTAGCTGCAACAATAATTCCCAGCGAAATTTGACCCATGATTTTGAATCTGGCTGCCAGTCCTTTTTTATCTTTTAGAAATACCTTGATGTAATCATCTGCAAATCCAATCATTCCAAGCCATACGGTTGTAATGATCATTAAAAGAATATATATATTTTCCAATTTAGCAAACAGGATAGTTGGCAAAAGGATTGAAGAAAGGATAATTATACCACCCATTGTAGGTGTTCCCTTTTTTTGCATCTGACCCTCAAGTCCAAGATCGCGTATTTCTTCCCCAATTTGTTGTCGTTGAAGTATATAAATAACTTTTTTTCCAATAATTGTGGAAAAAAGAAGTGCTGTTATAACTGCCATAGACGACCTGAACATGATGTAATTGAACATCTGTGCTCCGGGAAAGTCTAATGATTCGAGGTATTTGAAAAGAGGGATCAGCATATTATTTAGTTTTGGTTAGTAATATTGAATATTTCGCGGATCACTTCCCTATCATCAAAATGGTGTTTTATTCCCTTAATTTCCTGATAATCTTCATGTCCCTTCCCTGCGATAAGGATAATATCCCCTGGTTTAGCCATCATACATGCAGTTCTTATAGCCTCTTTACGGTTCGTGATAGCTAAAACATTGGCTGCTTTATTTGTTGGAACACCTTTGAGCATTTCGGATATTATCACTTCTGGATCTTCAGAACGGGGATTGTCGGAGGTAAGAATCACTTTATTACTTGCAACTGCCGCTTCGAAAGCCATTTCGGGGCGTTTAGTCTTGTCTCTGTCGCCACCTGCTCCGACAACCGTGAACAATGTTTCGTTGCCTTTTCTGACTTCGTTAATGGCTGAAAGAACGTTTTTGATCGCATCGGGTGTGTGTGCATAATCAACAACTGCATATATTCCGGTGTGCGAAATAAAGGTCTCGAACCTTCCATCAACAGGTTTAAGCATACTGATAATTCGCAGAACATCATCTCTGTCGGCTTCGAGTGAAATAGCTGTACTATACACAGCTAACAGGTTACTTGCATTAAAGTTACCTACAAAATGAGTCCATAAGTCTGTGCCGTCAATGTTGATTAAAGTTCCATCAAAATGACTTTCCATCACCTTTACTTTAAAATCAGCCAACATTTTTGAGGAATAGGTTAGCTTTCGTGCTGAAGTGTTCTGAAGCATGAACAACCCATTTTTATCATCAATATTTGTAATTGCGAACGCCTTAGAACTTAGCTGATCAAAGAATTTCTTCTTTGCATCGCGGTATTCTGCAAATGTTTTGTGGTAGTCGAGGTGGTCATGTGTAAGATTTGAAAATACACCACCGTCAAAGTTGATACCTGAAATTCTATCCTGATCAATTGCGTGTGAACTTACTTCCATAAAACAGTAACTGCAACCATCTGCAACCATTTCGGCCATAAGTTCCTGAATCGTTAAAGGATCGGGAGTTGTGTGAGTAGCTATAATTTGCTTATTATCAATGTAATTGCATACTGTTGATAATAAACCGACTTTGTATCCAAGTTCTTTAAACAGCCGGTATAGCAGAGTAGCAGTAGTAGTTTTTCCGTTTGTTCCGGTTATTCCAACTACCTTCATTGCCGATGAAGGATTTCCATAGAAATTTGAAGCCAAAATACCCAATGATATGGAAGTGTTTTTAGCTTTAATCCACGTAATACTATCAGAAGGTTTTTCAGGAAGTATTTGACAAAGAATAGCATTTGCTCCATTTGCGATAGCTGTGTCAATATAATTGTGTCCATCAACAGTATTTCCTGATATTGCTGCAAAGAGGTAATTGGCATGTATTTTTCTTGAGTCAAAGGAAATACCTTCAACCATACAGTTTCTGTCTCCAATCACAGTTATTTCCTCAATACCGCTTAATAATTCAGATAAAGTCTTCATTTTTTTAATTTTAGCTTAACGTAATCACTATGCTCTGACCCCGCTGTATTTTTGACCCTGCTTTAACCGATTGTGCTTTCACCTTTCCACGGCCGCGTACTGATACTCTTATTCCATTATTTTCGAGCAGATAAACCGCATCAGTTGCCCCCATCCCTTTAACGTTGGGAACCGTTCCAACCTGAGTTTGCCGGTTTTTGAGTTCAAGTCCATCTTCATCAGGATTGGCTTCCACCCATTCAGATTTAGTAAAAGATAAACCATTGAGAATATCCAATTCATTGAGAACATTTGCAATATCCTTCTTGCGACCGGCTGTAATTCCTGGAATATCGTTTTCGATTTTTGCAACGGGCAGCTCAATTTCTTCGTCAAGTCCCAATTTATACGCATATACATAGTCAGAGATTTGCCTGAAAACCGGACCGGCTACCGAGCTTCCGTAATAATCGCCGCCTTTAGGTGCATTGATTACGATGATGCAAGAATATTTTGGATCATCAGCCGGAAAATAACCAACGAATGAGGATTGATATATTTTCTGTCCGCCATGGCTATAACCTTCTTTGTTATTTGCCACGAGGGCTGTTCCGGTTTTTCCTGCAATTTTGTATGCCTTTGTTTCTAATGCTTTTGCAGTTCCGTGGGTTATCACACCTTCAAGCATGGCTTGTGCCTTCCTTAGAGTTTTTGCAGAACATATTGACCCAATAAGTTTTTCTGTTCCTATCTTTTCCCTGATATTTCCATTTTCAGTAATTCCTTTTACAAGGCGTGGTTTCATCATACAACCATCGTTAGCAACTGCATTGTAAAAAGTAAGTGTTTGCAAAGGCGTAACCTTTAATTCGTATCCAAATGATAACCAAGCCAATGATATTCCTGACCATGTTTTATACTCAGGTTTGTTGATATATGGTATGGCTTCTCCCTGAATACCAATATTGAGTTTTTCAAGCATGCCGAGTTTACCGATCCTGTCAATAAAGTCTTTTTCATTTCCTGCATAACATTGAGTAATCAGTTTTGCAAGTCCCACGTTCGATGACAATTCGAAAGCCCTTAATGCTGTGATCTTTCCATGTCCACCCTTTTTATAGTCACTGTCTTTTATCAATTCCTTTTTGTATTTCCAAATTCCATTTCCGGTATCAACAATTGTAGAAGTGTCAATCTTATCATCTTCGAAAGCTGCCATTAATGAGGCAAGTTTAAATGTTGAACCCGGTTCGGAACATCCTGCATTCCCAATGGCATAGTTTTGATATCCGCCCATGAGTTGACCGCTACTGGTTCGACCAAAATTCGCAATAGCCTTTATATCTCCTGTATTAACTTCCATTAGAATGGCTGTTCCATATTCGGCCCGTGTTTTCTCCATTTGAAGTTTTAGGGAATATGTGACCTGATCCTGCATCTTGATATCTAAGGTTGTGATGATATTCTTACCTGCCTCAGGATCATCCTTGCTTATGACGAACCATCGTCCCGACATGTTCTGCTTTACAGCTATCCCGTTTTCGCCTTTCAGCTCTTTCTCGAACGATTGTTCAAGTCCGAAGGCTCCCGCATTTCCGGTTGAACCATCATTTATTTTACCAAGTGTTCTCATTGCCAGATTTCCTGTTGGATAAACTCTTCGGTCTTCCTGTACAGGCATTAATCCTCCCTTATTTCTGCCTCTTCGAAGAATAGGGAATTTTTTAATCTCCTGTAATTCTGAATATGAGACTTTCTTTGGGGTGATCAGGTAATATTTGTTTTTCTGATGGAATCCGCGTTTTAGCTCTGCTTTGTAAGATCCTGACGATTTGTCCCGAAAAAAACGGGAAAGGCAAATTGCCAGCGAGTCAACTTCTTTACTAAAATCTATTGCCAGGCCGGGGGCAGCAAGATCCATTCTTAATTCATAATACGGAATAGAAGTTGCCAATGGACTGCCATCTGCTGCACAGATATCGCCTCGTCTTGCAGGTATTGTAAACTCTTTGATTTCCAATTTTTGTGCCTCTTTGTCCCAGCGTGGTGTGTATTGGATAATGCAAACGCGTACAATAATATACAGGCATATCATTAAAACAATGAGGTATATCAGCCCAAAACGTGTCAATATTTCTTTCCTGATTTCCATCTTATTCTTTTTCTACGTATATTTTTCGCGGAGGCTCCTTAGATGTCTCCAGATCTAAACCACTTTTTTTTATCCTGTCAATAATTATTGAATGACGACCAAGTTTCATTACATCAGCAGCCACAGAAATTGACTTGGAGCGTAATTCAATAAGGCTATCTTCGAGAGCTATCATTTCACGTATGACCTTCTCCGATTTATATCTTACTGAAATATTGCTTAATAGCATGAGAAATATCATGAACATTAATATTCTGTTCCTGAGAAACCATTCACTTTCGAATATTTTGCCGTTAAGCACTTCCCTGAATGTTACCTTTTTCTTCTTTTTTCTTTCAGCCACTATCTTTTTTCTCCTATTCTTAACTTACCGCTTCTTGAACGTGGATTTAATAAGATCTCTTTTTCACCCGGTGTGATAATTTTCCGGTTGATTAATTCGAATGGTGAACTGGAGTTACCAAAAAAATCACTCTCCTGCTTACCATCTATTCTACCTGAACGCATAAAGTTTTTTACAATTCGGTCTTCAAGTGAATGATATGACAGCACTACTAATCGCCCTCCTGTTTTCAAAAGACCGGTTGTACTTTCCAGAAAATCACTAAGTACACCTATTTCGTTGTTGACTTCAATACGTAAAGCCTGAAAAACCATCGCGAGATATTTATTCTCTATTTTTGCAGGAACGCATGGTGCAAT
Source organism: uncultured Bacteroidia bacterium (assembly GCA_903834845.1). Classification (GTDB taxonomy): domain Bacteria; phylum Bacteroidota; class Bacteroidia; order Bacteroidales; family Prolixibacteraceae; genus JAAFHB01. The sequence continues at coordinate 22,684 of CAILKW010000083.1, forward strand.
AATTTTTAAAAAATGACTTATTGAGGTGATAGGATTAATTGTTCGGGCAGATGTAATTACTGATACCAGATGTTTCCAGTTTTTGATTTCACCATACTCGCGAAATATTTTCCAAAGTTGAGACTCATCGTATTCGTTTATCACTCTGGCAGCATCCAGAGTTGCTGATTGGTTCATCCGCATATCGAGATTTCCCTCGAACCGAAAAGAAAAACCGCGTTCCGGAACATCAAAATCGTGTGATGACACTCCAAGATCTGCCATAATTCCGTCAACTTCATATATTTGGTAATAGCATAAAAAATGACGGATGTACTTAAAATTGTGGCGGATAAAAATTAACCGATCGTCCTTAATAACATTATCACCTGCATCAATGTCCTGATCGAAGGCAATCAGTTTGCCCCCTTCAAGCTTTTCAAGTATTTTTGCTGAATGTCCTCCACCACCATAAGTAGCATCTACATAAGTACCTCCGGGTTGAATGTTCAACCCTTCAATACTTTCTTCAAGCAATACCGGCACATGATATTTGTTCATAAGATCAATGATTTGACATTAAAAATTATCCATCGAACCGCCAAGTAACTCCTTGTATAATCTTGCATAATCATCATCACTAAGCCTTGAAGCCTGATGGCGCGAAGGTTCCCATAATCTCATTCGTGAACCCTGACCTGTAAAAACAGCCTCTTTAGTGATTCCTGCATAATCGAGCATCTCATCGGGGATATTTAATCGCCCGTTTTCAGCCATACCTACTTTTACGATCTCTTCGTAATAACGGGAGAGCATTTTACTGTGAATGGGATCATCCTGATTCAGCCTGCGCCGTAATTTTTCAACTTTTGCCAGCCACGTTGAATGAGGATAAATATTCAAACACTTGTCGTAAACGTCTTTTTCGACTACAAACGATGGTTCCAAAGTATCTCCCATCTCCTTTTTGAAAGGAGAGGGTAACACCACTCGGCCTTTACCGTCAAGCGTTACAGGGTATATATTCGAAAATGAAACCATCGGATTATTGCTTTCTAATCGCATGTAAAAGTAATAGTTTTACACAACATGACAATATCTGACACTTTATTACACTAATATATTTCTCAACTTTTTGTTGATAAATCAACGCCTAACGGTTGATAACTATTTAAACTATGTTGATAAACTTTGAAAAGGGTATATTTGTCAACCCAATAAGTCATTAGAATATGGGATTTTAAAAAAAGAGAATGGGGTTTTTTTCTTATAATATTCCTGTTAACAAAGATTTTTTGCAATGATATTTTTAAGAAATAATGAGGATATTTGGGCTAAATGAAACCATAAAAGCAGCAAATTTAGGTAAGAACACTGAAAGTTGCCTAAGAATCTTGGCTGCAATCGTCCGAAAGTTTTCGATTTTAAAGTCCAAAATAAAACTTACAATTATATTTCATTATAGATTCAATTTTATTTTACTTTGGCAAAAGAATTAATCCGGATTGAAATGGAAAATGAAAAAGCTGCATTTGTTCTGAAACCAATTGTATTAAAGGATCTAATTGCGGAGAAAAATCCGCGATTAGCAGCCAGATTACCAGGTTTTGTTTATTACCTGACGAATAGACTGCTACACATCAGGGAGATAAATGAGATCATAAGGAACTATGGCCACCTGAACGGAATCCCTTTTATCGCCGCTGTTCTTGATTATTTTGATGTAAAGGTTGTTCATAAGGGAGAGGAGAATCTTCCCGAATCGGGGCAATATATTTTTGCTTCCAACCATCCCTTGGGAGGATTCGATGGCTTAATGTTGATAAAAGCTGTTGCTGATCGGATGGGGAAATCGTTGTTTCTTGTAAGGGACGAACTAACCAAGATTCCGCCGCTCGCTAATCTTTTTATCCCAATCAATAAATTCGGAGATCAAAGACGATCAGCCAATCTGATTAACGATTCTTACAAATCAGACAGCCAAATTCTTATATTTCCTGCAGGATTAGCTTCGCGTAAAATTAAAGACAAAATTGAAGACTTAGCCTGGCAAAAACACTTTATTCAAAAATCGGTAGAGCACCATCGGGATGTTGTTCCGGTTTTTATCAGCGGAAAAAATTCACGTTTTTTCTATTGGCTTGCGAATTGTCGTAAATGGCTTGGGATTCGTATAAATCTTGAGATGTTTCTTTTGTCTGATGAATTATTCAAAAATAGAGGGAAGACATTTGTAATAAATTTTGGAAAACCGATACTCTGGAGTAGTTTTGATCGTACAAAATCGCATACCGAATGGGCTGTTATCGTAAAAGACGCTGTATATGAGTTGGATAATAAATCGAATAAATAACTTATTTGTGGAAAATCACAGCTAATAATTGTTATTTTTGAAAAATCAATTCAAGTGTTTGAAAAATGAAGGAAATAATTCCACCAGTGTCAAGGGAGCTTATTGAAGCAGAGCTTACTGCTGATAGATTTCACCGGAAAACCAACAAATCCGATAACGAAATATATATCCTTACCCACCATGATTCACCAAATATTATGCGTGAAATCGGGCGATTGAGGGAGTTGACTTTTCGGGCTGCCGGTGGCGGAGTTGGAGAAGAGGTAGATATTGATCATTACGACACAACTGATGAACATCCTTATAAACAGTTGATTGTATGGGATCCAAGTCATCGTGAAATTTTAGGTGGTTATAGATATATCCATTGTGCCGGACTGCCACGAGACAAAAATGGCGAGGTTCCGTTGGCAACATCCCACCTTTTCCATTTTTCTGATCAATTTATTGATGAATATCTTCCTTTTGTAATTGAATTGGGACGCTCTTTTGTACAGCCCGATTATCAGTCGAGTAAAGCCGGGGCAAAAGCTCTTTTTGCACTTGATAATCTTTGGGACGGTCTTGGCGGTCTTGTGATTGATCATCCGGATATCAGGTTCTTTTTTGGTAAAGTAACCATGTATAAGCAGTATAATGAGCATGCAAGGAACTTGATTCTCCATTTTTTCGGGAAGTATTTCCCTGATCCTGACAAATTGGTTCGGCCAAAAAAACCCATGCCTTTCACCTCTGATACAGAACTATTGGATGAACTATTCTCAGGTAAAGGTTACGATGAGGCTTATAAAATCCTATCGGCTGAGGTTCGAAAACATGGCGAGAATATCCCGCCTTTAATTAATGCCTACATGAGTCTCACTCCTTCGATGCGCACCTTCGGAACAGTAATCAGCGATGAATTCGGGGATGTGGAGGAAACGGGAATTTTGCTTGATATTGATGATATGTACGATACTAAAATTGACAGACATGTTTCAACCTATCTTGAAGAACTTGCTGATAAACAAGGAAATCCCAAATTAAGGTTTCAATAAAAACTTGAGGTAAATAAAGTTTACTTAGCAAAAAAGCTACTTTTTTAAATAATTCAATAAGCCCGCCCTTTTATTCCCTCAATAAAATTGATAAACGAAGTGTTAACGACTTTATTCCCTCCCGGAGTAGGGTAATCTCCAGTGAAATACCAGTCGCCTAGATCGTTAGGACATGCTTTATGTAGATTTTCAACAGTTTGATAAACGATTTCAACTTCTGCTTTACAATCATCCGGTTTAAGTAATTCAGCAATTTTTTTGGAAATTTGCTCATCACTAAAGGGTTTGTAAATCTCTTTCACATAATTGTAAATCTCTTCTTTTGGCAAATGCTGCTGCTCTTTGCATTTTCGGTAAACTTCGTCAATTATTTTAGACAGTTTACGTTCTTTCAGTAAGGAGATTGCTGCTTCGAAAGCGACAAATTTCCCAAGAATTGCCATGTCAATTCCGTAGCAATCGGGGTAGCGAATTTGAGGGGCAGACGATATAATAATAATCTTCTTTGGTTTAAGTCGGTCGAGTATTTTCAGAATGCTCTTTTTTAGTGTAGTTCCCCGAACGATGGAGTCGTCAATTACTACAAGAGTATCGGTGTAATTTTCTACAATTCCGTAAGTTACATCATATACATGCGCCACAAGATCGTCACGGCTCGAATCGTCTGCAATAAAGGTTCTCATCTTAACATCCTTTACTGCAATCTTTTCCATTCGCGGTTGCAAGGAAATAATTTCTTCAATATCATTATCGCTAATGGCAGTACCTAAAGCTCTGATTTTCTCTTTCTTCCAACTTATTAGCATAGATTTGATACCCTCCATCATGCCAAGAAATGCCGTCTCTGCTGTATTTGGAATATATGAAAAAACTGTGTTTTTAAGGTCGTTGTTAACTTTTTCAAGAATTATCGGAGCCAAGAGAAATCCCAGTTTTTTACGTTCGAGATAAATATCTCTGTCGGAACCCCTTGAGAAATAGATCCTTTCGAAGGAACAAGATTTTCTTGTTTGAGGTATTCGTACAAGTTCCTGTTTTACTGAACCATCAGCTTTAATAACCAGAGCATTTCCGGGTTGAATCTCACTTACCTGAACCCACCCTACGTTCATAACGGTCTGAATAACTGGTCTTTCGGATGCAACAACAACAATCTCATCATCAGCGTAATAGAATGCAGGGCGAATACCCCATGGGTCGCGGACTACAAACGCATCACCATGTCCGATAATTCCTCCTATTGTGTAACCTCCGTCCCAGTCGCGGCTTGCCCGTTCCAGAATTTTTCTCACATCAATTTTATTTTCAATGAGTTTGGATATCTCCTTGTTTTTGAATCCTTCGTTTTTGTATTGTCTGAAAAGCAATTCATTCTCTTCATCAATAAAATGACCAATTTTTTCAAGAATAGTCACAGTATCTGTGAATCCTTTAGGATGTTGCCCTAATCCGACAAGGAGGTTAAACAGTTCGTCAACATTAGTCAGATTGAAGTTTCCTGCAAGAACAAGACTTCGTGATCGCCAGTTATTTTGTCTCATTACGGGGTGTGTATAATCTACACTATTGCGACCGAATGTCCCGTACCTGAGATGCCCAAGATACACTTCTCCAGCAAAAGGAAGGTTCTCTTTTGCCCATACAGGGTCGTGGTAACTTTGTGGAAAATTCGTAGCCGATTGATTAAAATCCTTGTAGATTTTTCCGAAAACATCTCTGATAGGATTGGGATCAACAGAACGATGCCTGAAAATATATTCCTGTCCGGGAGAAACATTTATTTTGACACCTACAACACCTGCACCATCCTGTCCACGGTTGTGTTGCTTTTCCATCAGGAGGTAAAGCTTGTTCACACCATATTGCCAGGTTCCATATTTTAATCGGTAAAATTCCAGTGGCTTAAGTAATCTAATCAGGGCAATTCCGCACTCGTGTTTAATTTGTTCGCTCATCCTAAAATTATCCTGGTTTAGTTGATTGTTGTATTAATTACCAATTCAGGAAAAGCTATCTCGTCAGCCACAATGAAGGCATTGGGGAATTGAAAAAGCATCATCTTCTGCATTTTCAAAGCTTCACTTTTTGTTCTGAAATCTCCGATCCTCACAATGAAATCGGGAGACTTGAACAGGAGATAAGTTTTAACATCCGGATAGGATGCGAGGAAATCAGTTTTAACCTTAATTGCTTGATCATGTGCTTTCTCACCCGATCCGAAGTAGATTTGCAGGCGGAAGCCACCTATTGTACCTGTTTTCTTGCTTTGCGCAGTCTGCTGCCGGAGAAGATCATTAATCTTAGGATCAATCTGAATAATCAGCTTGTCCAAAATCATCAAAGAATCTTGGGTATTTGGCTTGTTGACAGTCGTTTCCGATAAGCAATAAGAAGAAAACCGAGTGACAAATGTCAGTATAAAAAGCAGGAGGATCGCATGTTTCATATTCCTGTATTTTTTGATCTGCAAATATAAGCAAATTCAAAAGGACAGTAAACAAACTTATAATAGCTGTGTTAATTGTTTATTAACTTTAGTATTATGCTGTCTGAAAACAATATACCATTAACTTTACCGAATAATTTTTCGGGTTTTTAAATACAAAATATTTAATGCAAGATAAAAAACTCTATATAGAAACCTATGGTTGTCAGATGAATGTGGCCGACAGTGA
>CAILKW010000084.1 GCA_903834845.1 uncultured Bacteroidia bacterium
ATCATGAGGCTTTCGGTTTCAATTGCCATTTCAGTTGCAACATATTCAGCTGCATTGTATTTCACTTGGAGTGCAAGTTCTGCTTCAAAAGTGTCTTTAATCGTTTCATACATACCGGTTTCGGTTGCTATTTCGGTCCCAACATATTCAGCTGCATTGTATTTCACTTGAAGAGCAAGTTCGGTTTCAAAAGTAATGCTAATAGTTTCGGTATTGCTATTCATGCTTTCGCTTTCGATTGCAAGTTCAGTGGCAACATATTCAGCTGCATTGTATTTTACCTGAAGAGCAAGTTCGGCTTCAAAAGTATTGATAGTTGTTTCGGTATTGTTATTCATGCTTTCGGTTTCAATTGCAAATTCGGTGGCAACAAAGTCAGCTGCATTGTATTCAATTCCGTTCATCCAGCTTTTTATTTCAACAGCTGATTCATTTTCCAATGTACCGATGGTGTCCTGGTTTAAATTTGCACCTCGGGTAATCCCAGTGAATGAGGTCATAATTATTACTGCTGCTACTAAAGTCTTCATCACGTTTGCGTTTTTATAATTTATCGTTTTCATCTTGTTTACTTTTTTACTTTTTAGAAATTGTTTTCTGATATATTTATTACACCAATCGTGCCAAAGATTTTATAACAAAGAATATCAATCTATTAGCTATTCACAAACTGTTCTTAAAGGGTTAACACTGTACGGTTTTTGAAATGGCAATTGTCCGAAAATGGACAGTTCTTCATTTCCCATATTTCAATTGACTGACAAAACCAATTTGAAAAGGAATTAAGCAAACAGTCGCCGGATATTGAACTTTGAAGCGATATTATGGGATGACAATAATAGTTTCCTGAGCTTTTCAGTTATTTTGCTTTTGGCGGAATTCAGAATATTCATCTTTCTATTAAAGAGGAATGGGTTTTATACTAAAATTAATGTATGCTGAATTAATATCTTTAAGCCTATGCCAATAAGGATAATGCCACCCAGCATTTCAACTTTTGAGCCGAATGAATCACCTACATCTTTTCCGATTCTTATTCCCAACATGGCAAAGAAAAAAGTAACAGCACCAATAATAATAGCTCCTCCAAAAATATTACTTGTCGAAGCTAAAGCATAAGAAAATCCTACAGCTAAAGCATCAATACTTGTTGCAATAGATAGGGTTATAATATGTTTCAAGGAATAAATATCGGAAACATCATCTGACTCACCCCTTTTTGAACTCTCATAAATCATTTTACTACCTAAAAACAAGAGGAGTAGAAAGGCAATCCAGTGATCTAATCCCTCAACATATCCTTTTATTTCTGTTCCCAAATACCAACCCAAAACAGGGAAAACGCCCTGAAAAAAGGCAAAAGAGAAAGAAATTTTTGCTGCATGACGAAAAGAAATTTTCTGCTCAATCAGTCCACAACCGATTGAAACTGCAAAACTGTCCATTGAAAGGCCAATAGCAAGAATGAAAACTGTAATAAAATCCATAATTCCAGAATCAATTAAAATTCGGCAGGTAATGGTTTCAATTGCGCATAACTAACTTATTTTAAGATCATTAGAAGCAATAGTTTTGAATACATAACCGCTTGTCAAAGGTGATCAAAATATTTCAATTTCAAAACAAAACGATGTTTCCCTATATTTTAAAAATAAATTGAACATTTGTACAAATATTTCGAATAATCCGATTTAATTAGCCAATTTTGCGGAAATAAATAATCATCAAAAATGATGGCCAGAAAGCTACTAATAAGAGATGTTACTTTAAGGGACGGTCAGCAGTCCTTGTTTGCAACGCGAATGAAACAAGCACAAATTGAGAGGGTTTTACCAATTTATAAAGATGCTGGATTCTATGCACTTGAAGTTTGGGGCGGAGCTGTTCCAGATTCGATTATGCGATTTCTCAACGAAGATCCATGGGAGCGGCTCGAAATAATCAAAAAAGAGATTGGAAATATTTCACATCTCACTGCCCTTTCACGTGGGCGCAATCTTTTTGGGTATAATCCATATCCGGAGGAGGTAATTGAAGGCTTTAACCGCAATGCTGTTCGATCAGGTATTTCGATTATGCGTATTTTCGATGCATTGAATGATACCAGCAATATAAAATCTACCGTCAAATATGTAAAAGAAAACGGGGGCTTAGCTGACTGTGTGGTGTGCTACACTGTTGATCCAAAATTTACCCGAAAAGAGCGTTTCTTGGCGAAATTAAAAGGGAAACCGCTTCCCAAAGCGATCTTCACAAATGAATATTTTGTCAATATGGCTAAAGAACTGGAAAGAATGGGGGCAGATATGATTACATTGAAAGATATGGCTGGATTGATTCCTCCCCGTAGAGTCGGTCAGATCATATCAGCGTTTAAAAAGAATGTTAAAATTCCAATTGATTTCCATACCCACTGTACTCCTGGCTTTGGATTAGCATCTGCTTTATCTGCTATTATTCACGGTGTTGATATTCTCGACACTGCCATTCTTAACTTTGCGGGGGGACCGGCTGCTCCTGCATTTGAATTAATCCAGATTTTCTGTACAAAGTTAGGGATTGATACCGGGGTGAATTTAGATGCTATAGTCCGGATTAATAAAATTTTAAAAGATATCCGGGTGGAAATGGCTGACATTGACAGCTACAAAATATACCCTATTGAGTTTGACATAACCAAAGATCAATTACCTGCACATATTGACAATATTTTCGATGATGCTATTAAATTTGCGAGAGCCGATGATGAAGTAGGGTTATTAGATGCCTGTGGAAAAATTGAAAATTACTTCAACTTTCCCGTACCGGATGAGAAAGTTAAATTTGCGGAAGTACCTGGTGGAATGTACACCAATATGTTATCTCAATTAAAACAATTAAAACAGGAAGATTTGTTACCTCGCGTTCTTGAAGTAATCCCGACTGTCCGATTGGCAGCTGGCTGTCCCCCATTAGTAACACCAACCAGCCAAATTGTTGGTGCACAAGCTGTTAATTGCGTGATTGACGAAAAAAACGGCAAGCCATTTTACACAAACAATTCAAATCAGTTCGTAAATCTTGTAAAAGGGTCTTATGGAAAGACTCCTATTCCGGTCGATCCTGACTTCCGAGAGAAAATCGCAGGTGTCCGCGAAGAGATCCCTTTTAATACAGCAGTTTATGAAACACAGCCCAATCCCTCATTCCCAAAATACGGCGAAAATGTAAAACTTGCATCAACAGAGAAAGAAGAGTTGTTGCTTGAGTTATTCCCCATAGTTGCCAATAAATTCTTAAACGACAGAGTTGATCGCATCTATGGTATGAGGTTAAAAGAGACAGAATTAAAAAAACAGCTTGCTTTTGAAGCTGAACTTAAAAAATATATGTCTCTTTCCCCAGAAGAAAAACATGAAAGGCTTATTGAAGGGCTATATCAATGGAATTAAAATAATGCAATATGAGAATAAATACTATTAATATGAATGTTGTGCAAATGGCTACTGGCAAATGGCAGCTTGCAAATTGTAATTCGCAACTTGCAACCGGTAAATGGTTACTTACAACTGGCTGCCTACAGACCTCTGCAGGAAGAAAGCTGCTTGTTTCAAATCTTGGAAGAAGACATCAGGTTAAAGATGCCACTGTTAACCGAAAGTAACAAATAGTAAGAGGCTGAACTCTTATGAGCCAGCCTCTTATACCTTTCGACATGTACAGCCGATATATATTGGGTTATGAGGATTACATCATTCCACCCATACCGCCACCCATTCCACCCTGAGGCATCATAGCGGGTTTGTCTTCTTTTTCATCAACAAGTACACACTCAGTTGTAAGGAACATACCTGCAATTGATGCAGCATTCTCTAAAGCTACGCGTGTTACTTTTGCAGGGTCAATTACGCCAGACTCTAAAAGATTCTGGAAAACGTCAAGACGTGCATTGTATCCATAATCGCCTTTTCCTTCTTTGATTTTTTGAACAATAACAGCACCTTCAAGACCTGCATTGAAAACAATCTGACGAGTAGGTTCTTCAATTGCACGTTTCACAATTTCGATACCAGTTGTTTCATCTTCATTGTCGCCTGTCATTCCTTCAAGTTCTAAGATAGCGCGCAGATATGCAACACCACCACCGGGAACAATACCTTCTTCAACAGCTGCACGTGTTGCATGAAGTGCGTCGTCAACGCGGGCTTTTTTCTCTTTCATTTCAACTTCTGATGAAGCACCTACATAAAGTACGGCAACACCACCCGAAAGTTTGGCAAGGCGTTCCTGCAATTTTTCGCGATCGTAATCAGAAGTAGTTGTTTCAATCTGCTTTTTGATCTGAGAAACTCTTGCACCAATATTTGAAGCATCGCCTGCACCATTAACTATAGTTGTATTGTCTTTATTAACAGTTACTTTTTCAGCACGACCCAACATTTCAAGGGTTGTATCTTCAAGCTTCATTCCTTTTTCCTCGGTAATAACTGTACCTCCTGTAAGGATGGCGAGATCTTCGAGCATTTCTTTACGACGATCGCCAAATCCTGGAGCTTTTACAGCGCAAACCTTCAAACCTGCGCGAAGACGGTTTACAACAAGTGTTGCAAGAGCCTCACCTTCAATGTCTTCAGAAATAATCATCAAAGCACGGCCCGATTGATGGGTAACTTCAAGGATTGGAACAAGTTCTTTCATTGATCCGATTTTCTTATCGTGTATCAAAATGAAAGGATTTTCCATTTCAGTTGCCATTTTTTCGGTATCGGTTACAAAATAAGGGGAAATGTAACCGCGGTCGAATTGCATACCTTCAACAAGATCAACATAAGTTTCGGTACCTTTTGATTCTTCCACTGTTATAACACCTTCTTTATGAACTTTTTCCATTGCCTCGGCAATCAGTTTACCTATTGCAGCATCGTTATTGGCTGCAATGCGTGCGACCTGTTCAATTTTGCTATAATCATCACCAACTGTTTGAGACTGAGCCTTAATGCTTTCAACAACTTTAATCACTGCTTTGTCTATTCCACGTTTCAAGTCCATTGGATTTGCACCGGCAGTAACGTTTTTCAAACCAACACCAATTATTGATTGCGCAAGAACAGTTGCAGTAGTTGTGCCATCACCAGCATCATCACTTGTTTTTGAGGCAACTTCTTTTACAAGATGGGCACCCATATTTGCATAAGCGTCAGATAGTTCTATTTCTTTTGCTACAGTAACACCATCTTTGGTTACCAAAGGAGCTCCAAATTTCTTTTCAATAATAACATTACGCCCTTTAGGTCCTAAAGTTACCTTTACGGCATCTGCAAGCTGGTCAACTCCTTTTTTAAGCCTTTCGCGAGCTTCGATATTAAATTTAATTTCTTTTGCCATTGTTCGATTTTTTTTTAATAATGATCAATAAATAACTCAATTAAGCGATAAAAAGTACGTCAGACTGCGAAATAAGAATATAATCGCTGCCTTCAATGGTTAATTCAGTTCCTGAGTACTTTCCATAAAATACTGTATCTCCAACTTGAACTTCAACAGTTTCGTCTTTTTTTGCAATTCCCACTAATACGACTTTACCGGAAAGTGGTTTTTCTTTCGCTGAGTCAGGTATTATAATACCACCCGCTGTTTTTGTAATTGCTTGCTGCGGCACTACCAATACTTTGCCGGCAAGGATTTTCCCTTTAAGTTCTGCCATTTCAAATTTTATTTATAATTAGACAATAATTTTATCGTTGTAAGTCTTTATAATCAGAAAATATGCCAAATTAAGAAACAACAAATTTTGACGTATTACCACGACATTTTTACAGCAAAAAAAAAATGATTAAAGTAAAATATAGCTATAAATCAGTAATGCAACAAATTAGTAAATACTTATTACTGCCAAGAGCGTCTGCCAACATGACACTAAAAGAAAAAAATGGCAGAAATACAACAAAAGCCCGATCCGTGGAATAACGAATCGGGCTTTTGACGAAATAACATTCGCTTAAGAGAACATATTAGGCAAACAAAAAATGCAAACTCCGCAAATGTAATTTAAACTCCGGAAATCATTTTTTTGTAGAATCACTAACTGCCTGTGGAAAATTAGGGATCTGGCTTGGATCCTGAACCTGATTTATCTGCTCTTCGATAGCAGATTTTTGCAATTCGCCCTGACGTGGAAGAAAAGCTGTGGCAGTAATGGAAAGAAAAACCAGTGCTATTGCCAGACCCCAGGTGGCTTTCTCTAAAAAGTCAGTGGTTCGGCGAACACCCATTACCTGATTTGAACTTGAGAATGACGATGCAAGACCACCGCCTTTTGAGTTTTGTACCAGTACCAGCAATACCAGCAGGGTACAAACAATAAAAATTATAACAATAATAAAGGTGTACATTGAATTATTTATTAAGCATATTTGTAACTTCTTCTATTTGCCGCGCAAAATAAACACTTTTTTCGGGATATTTCAAACTTAATTTTTGAAAAGACTGAATTGCTTTCTGATAAAGCCCCTGTTTTACGTAAATACGTGCTAACGTTTCTGTGATAAACTCATCGTTTTCGCCAACTCTATCAATGTGTTTATTAATTCTTTCGCTAATTTCGGATGCTTCAGAATGTTTAGCGGAAAAGGCCGGATTATCCTTTATAAACCGATCAATCAGAGCAGTTTTTTTTTCATATTGGATTCCCTTTTCTTCATTAGACGATTGATGATTGATTTGTTTTACTAATTCGGCAAGCGGCTTTTCCGGTTCATTTTCTATCCCTTCGAGAGTATATGGTCTATCTGTAAGCTCAAAGTTCAATAAATCAAAATGACCTTTTCCTGTATCTTCAGCCAACGCTGTGAAGGATTCATTTGGTATTTCGCTTTTTTCAGTGGGATCGTCTGACAATTCAAGGAAAGGAAGATCTTCTTTGCCGGTAATAGCATGCATCTCCAGTTGATTATCTGGTGTTTGTTTTTTTTCAGGTTTTGGATTTAGCAGATGGTAAAGAATTGTGCGATCGGTTGCATACAAGGTGCTTATTTTCAATTGACCTGAAAAACGAAAATTGTTTTCATTCTGCAAATTGCGAATATAAAGAAGGTGAGCACTTTGAAAGTATGGGAACTCATCCATAATTTCGCGGAGTTCACCCAGTGTCCTTTCATTGAGTGCAGCCGGGTTCTCAAAATATCGCAACATTTGATCACGGGTCATTGACATCGGAAATCATCTTTTATATTGTACAAATAATGAAAAGTTACCAATTGGCAACCGATTTATTAAAAATATCATCAATAAGCTGTTCTACAATCACATCAACAGCATCAGTTTCAACCTCATTCAGCGAACGCGTGCTTTCCCAATCATAATAAGCAGAAAAAGAAGTGTTAAAATCCTGTTCATGATCTTTATTGTTGGTGAAGACCACCTTAACTGTAACGGTCAATCGGTTCATTGATGCAAAATCTCTACCTTGATCACTTTGCTGAATAGATAAAGGACGCACATCGTAACCTGTAATCTCTCCTCCAAATTCAAGATCACCCTGATCTCTCTCCATAGATAATCCGGTTTCATTCACGAACTTATCTTTCATTGCCTCTGTAAAAGTTTGGCTTAACATCGGATTTACAACTCGAGCTCTATTAGTGAAAAAATCAATAAAGACAGTTTTAACTTCAGGTGAAATTGATGCCCCTGTGAATGAATAACTAATTTTACAAGCATTTACAACCAAGGTTAATACCAGCAACCATGCAAAAACAGCAAGCAATTCAGTGGTTTTTTTTGTCATTTATTATTCTATGTTATATTCTTTAATTTTTCGATATAATGTTCTTTCCGAAATTCCAAGTTCACGTGCGGCCAGTTTCCGCTTTCCACTATGTTTATCAAGGGATTTTTGGATCATCTCAATCTCTTTATCCTCGAGCGAAAGCGACTCTTCTACAAATTCTTCAGTGTCCTGAATATTCTCATGTCCTGCATTTTTAATTATAACTGATCCTGAAAAAGGAGGCGACGAAGTTTGATAATCATCTACTGATTCCTGATATAACTTTCTGATTAATTGTGCATTGTCTTCGTGAATTTTAGAAGCCTGTCCATCCTGCATCAATTCATTTACCAACTTTTTCAGATCATTCATATCCTTTTTCATATCGAAAAGGATTTTATAGAGAATCTCACGTTCACTACTAAAGGTTTTTTCATCTGATGGCTTGTTGTAAAGCGCAGGCAGGAGCTCTACATTTTCTGACGGAAGATAATGAATAAGACAGACAGCTGTAATCTCTCTTGCTGTTTCGATAATTGAGATTTGTTCAGTAATATTTTTCAATTGTCTTACATTTCCCGGCCATCGGTAGTTGAGAATTACTTTTTGAGCATCATCGGTGAGCCTTATAGAAGGCATTTTATATTTTTCAGCAAAATCTGACGCAAATTTGCGGAAAAGCAACAATACATCATCCGATCGTTCACGCAACGGAGCAATCTTTATCGGAACGGTATTCAGGCGATAGTATAAATCTTCGCGAAATTGTCCTTCTCTGATTAACTTTGTCAGATCAACATTAGTTGCTGCTATAACCCGCACATTGGTCTTTTGAACCTGCGAAGAACCAACCCTTATAAATTCACCTGATTCCAAAACCCTTAAAAGTCTCACTTGTGTTGAAATGGGTAGTTCACCGATTTCATCCAGAAAAAGTGTTCCGCCGTCGGTAACTTCAAAATAGCCTTTACGATCGGTTAATGCGCCAGTGAACGACCCTTTTTCGTGTCCGAATAGCTCTGAATCGATGGTTCCTTCAGGTATTGCACCGCAATTTATGGCGATATATTTCCCATGTTTGCGATGCGAAAAGCTATGAATAATTTGAGGAAACGACTCCTTTCCTACACCGCTTTCACCGCTGATTAATACCGACAAATCGGTGGGAGCTACCTGAATAGCTACCTCAATAGCCCGGTTTAATTCGGGGGCATTTCCAATGATTCCAAACCGTTGTTTTATTTCCTGAATATCCATGTTACTCAATACGAAATTTTGGATTACAAATTTACAATTAATCTGTTACTTTTGGTAAAAATTAAAAAATTACGTAATATGAACTTTATTGGAATTATTCCTTCGCGTTACGAATCAACTCGTTTTCCAGGTAAACCTTTGGCTGATATCTGCGGAAAAACAATGATTCAGCGAGTTTACGAACAAGCATCAAAAGCCATGGAGGAAGTTTGGGTTGCAACTGATGATGTACGTATTGTTAAAGCGGTAAAATACTTTGGCGGAAATGTAGTAATGACCTCCTTAAATCATCGCAGCGGCACCGATCGCTGTGCTGAAGCAGCTATAAAAGCTTCGGAAATAACAGGTAAAAAATTTGATGTAGTGGTTAATATTCAAGGCGATGAGCCATTTATGCAACCTAATGAAATAGAGCTTATCAGGAAATGCTTTACAGGTTCACCAAATACCGAAATAGCTACACTGATTCAGCCAATTCTTAAAAATGAAGATATTTTTCGTCCCGATATGGTCAAAGTTATCCTTGATAATGAACAAAATGCAGTTTATTTCAGCCGTTCGCCAATTCCCCACATTTTCGGAATTGAGGAATCAAAATGGCTCGAAAACTACACTTTTTATGGTCATGTAGGTCTTTACGCTTATCGTTTCGATACCCTTCAAAAACTGGCAAAACTATCAGAGGTAAAACTTGAAAAAGTTGAGTCACTTGAACAGTTGCGATGGATAGAAAACGGGTTCAGGATTAAAACAAATATTACTGATTCAGATAATTTTGGGATAGATACTCCGGAAGATTTGGAAAGAGCCATATCAGGTGGAATTGAAAAATATTATCGTTAGGTTATGTTTCTTCGATTTATAACTTCAAACGGGTTCCTGTTTATCCAAATTAAATCCAGATACTTTACTATTTTTGTCGAGTAACAGCGCATTAAAAAAATTGCTATGGAAACACCGGAAATTGTTAAAAATGACCCATTTCTCAAACCTTACGAAACCGACTTTATTCGTTGGGCAGAGAAATTAAGGGACAAGGAAGCCGAAATACTGAATGGTAAATCGCTAATAGATTTTGCTTCAGGCCATCTCTATTTTGGTCTTTTCAAAAATGACAGCGGATGGATTATTCGCGACTGGGCTCCCAATGCAACACGTATCAACCTGCTCGGAACTTTCAATAATTGGCAGGAACTGCCTGAATTTGAGCTTAAAAACATTGGGAACTGCTGCTGGGAATTGTATCTTGACGAAAATGCTATAAAGCATGGTGATTTATATGCCTTTTCCATATATTGGAACGGAGGGAACGGGAAAAGGATACCTGCATGGTCGAAACGGGTAGTTCAGGATTCCAACACCCTTATTTTCAATGCTCAGGTGTGGAATCCTTCAGATAATTATGTCTGGAAAAACTCCAATTTTCTTCGTCAAAAAGAAGCCCCGCTTATCTATGAAGCCCATGTAGGAATGAGCGGTGAAGAACCCCGTGTCCATACTTTTGAGGAATTCAGGATGAATACACTTCCCAAAATAAAGACAGAAGGCTACAACACCATCCAGTTAATGGCAATTCCTGAACACCCTTACTATGGAAGTTTCGGTTATCATGTATCCAGTTTTTTTGCAGCTTCCTCGCGGTTTGGAACTCCCGAAGAGCTTAAACATTTGATTGATGAAGCTCATGGCATGGGAATTTCCATAATAATGGATCTTGTACATTCTCATGCCGTTAAAAATGTAAATGAAGGTTTGGGAAATTATGACGGAACGCGTTACCAGTTTTTTCATGAAGGATCAAGAGGTGAACACCCTGCATGGGATTCATATTGTTTCAATTATAACAAAAATGAAGTATTGCATTTTCTCTTTTCCAATATCCGCTTTTGGCTCGATGAGTATAAATTCGATGGTTTCAGATTCGATGGTGTAACAAGTATGCTTTACTTCGATCATGGATTAGGAAAAGCTTTTACAAATTATGGCGACTACTTCACCCCAAACATTGACGATGATGCAATCGTATATTTTATGCTTGCCAACAGGCTTATCCACGAACTTAATCCTAATGCACTATCCATTGCAGAAGATATGAGTGGTCTGCCGGGATTGGCGGCTCCTCTTACAGCAGGAGGTCTTGGTTTCGATTATCGTATGTCGATGGGTGTGCCTGATTACTGGATAAAAGTGATTAAAGAACTTAAAGATGAGGAATGGAATGTAGGTCAGATTTTTCACGAATTGACAAGTCACCGTGCTGATGAAAAAGTTGTCAGTTATGCCGAAAGTCATGATCAGGCTATGGTTGGCGACAAAACCATCATCTTTAGATTATTAGACAAAGAAATGTATTTCAGTATGCGTAAAGATCAACCAAATCATGCAGTTGATCGCGGAATAGCACTTCATAAAATGATTCGGCTTGCTACCATTGCCGGTGCTGGTGGATCATATCTTAATTTTATGGGTAACGAATTTGGTCATCCCGAATGGATTGATTTCCCCCGAGAAGGTAATGGCTGGTCGTACGAACATGCCCGTCGAATCTGGAGCATCTCCGAAAACCCCGAGCTTCGATTTCACTGGTTACTCGATTTTGACCGTGATATGATTAATATGGTCAAAAACGAAAAACTTTTGGAAGAGCCATATATACAATGGATTACAGATAACCTTGCAGATCAGGTTCTTTCATTCCGCAGGAAAGACATTCTCTTTATTTTTAATTTTAATCCTACCAGATCTTTTGAAGGTTACGGAATACAAATCGAACCGTCTAAGTTCAAGATTATTCTACAAACTGATGCCCATGCTTATGGCGGTTTTAACCGTATTGATGACCGTATGACCTATTATTCAATACCAGAGGCAGGTTTGGGATCAACTCATTATTTGAAGATTTATCTTCCTTCGAGAACTGCAATAGTGTTAAAGAATCAACCTTACAGAAGCGTTCGTTAAACAATCTCTTTTGATGAGAATATTTACAATTGGTGAAACTACTTACGATATTTTGTTTTGCGAGGGTAACCCTGTTGGCGCGTGCAGTGGGGGAAGCGCGTATAATTCAGCAATATCTTTAGGAAGATGCGGGCTGCCTGTAAGTCTTATTTCGACTCTGGGGAACGACCATATCGGCGATCTTTCACTTGCTTTTCTGAAGAAAAATGGCGTTAACTGTAATTTGATTAAAAGATTTGACGGACAATCACGAGTTGCTTTGGCCTTTTTCGATTCCGACAACAATGCAGAATACTCGTTTTATAAGGCATCAACAGATCTTCAGCCCGAATATCCTGTACTTGATAAAAACGATATTGTTCTTCTTGGTTCATCTTTTGCTCTTCGCGATAACGGACGTGAAAACCTCCTCAGTTTTTTACAACTTGCCAGAAGGCAGGGATGTATTATAATGTACGATCCCAATGCCCGACAGTCAGTAACCGAAAAACCCGATATTCTTACTAAAATATTGGATAATATGGCTTTATCCACTATTATAAAAGGATCAGACCAGGATTTTCAGAATATTTTCGGACTTAACAATGGTTCGGATGTCTATTCACGAATAACCGAAACAGGAAGTCAGTTTCTTGTTTATACAAAAGGAGCTGAAGGAGCTGAATTATTTACACCCAATTTTAATTTGGAAATTCCATCGATTAAATCTCAGGTTGTGAGCACCGTAGGAGCAGGGGATAACTTTTCGGCAGGAATTGTTTATCAATTATTTAATCATCTTGCAAATAACTTTTCGTTTAAAGATTTAGGTGAAAAAGCATGGAAAGAAATAATGAACTCAGGAATTCTTTTTGCATCAGAGGTTTGCGGATCATACGAAAATTATCTTCCCGAAGAGACAGGTAAAAGGCTTCATTTTGAGGATAACGATCTTCAATTTTGATGATAATAAACACAAAAATGCCAAAACTTTACGGAAATTGGCATGTTATATAAATGGTCATTAATACAATTATTTTATGAAGAAAAACAACGAAAAAACGAGTGTAGTATTTCTTGAAAACGGTCCTATTCAGGTTACAGGGACAATTCAAATTTCAGGGCAATATGGTCAAAAAGACACAGATAATGCCGTATATCTATGTCGTTGCGGTGAGTCAAAAAACAAACCCTATTGCGATGGAACCCACAAAGCTAGTGGATTTAAAGGTTAATACAGAAAGTACACCTAATTACGAATGCCGGAACTCACTCAGAATGATTCCGGCATTTGATTTTTCACTTGTTAGTGAATCCTTTTGATAAATTGGATTTATGAAGCAATAAAAAATATTTTTTATGAATTGTTGTTTTTCATTTAATTTGTATATTTGTACTTGTCCCGATTTGTCGGAATTTTTTTAAAACAACTTTGCAAATCTGAAATAATGGAAAAACTTTAATATGGCATTCAACGAAAATACAAGAGTGAAAATACCTGCAATTCTGCACCTGTGCAGGTTGGGGTACAGTTATTTATCACTATCAAAAGCGAACAGGGATGAAAGTACAAATATCTTCACTGACATTTTTGCTGAAAGCATTCTTCGGATTAACCCTGAAATAGAACCAGGTGAAGTAAAAAAAACTTTTGAAAATGTTTGTTTGACACTTGATAATGAGGATTTAGGCCAAGCGTTTTCTAATATGCTTAATACAACCTCCGGAATAAAGCTTATTGACTACAAAAATTTCAGCAATAATTCATTTCATGTTGTAACTGAACTGACTTACAAAAACGGAGACGATGAGTTTCGCCCTGATATTACCTTGTTGATAAATGGAATGCCACTGGCATTTGTAGAAGTTAAGAAACCAAACAACCAGGAAGGTATATTGGCTGAAAGAGACAGAATCAATACCAGATTCAAAAACAAAAAGTTCCGTAAGTTCATTAATATTTCACAAGTACTTGTTTTCTCGAACAATATGGAGTACGACATGGAGTCTATTGAGCCGATTCAAGGTGCTTTTTATTCATCAACTTCCTATACCAATGCCATCTTTAACTGTTTCAGAGAAGAAGAAATTAAAGAGAAAAATTACTCTTTTAGTGCAGGGCAATATTTTGATGTGAAAATTGAATACACCGACATTACACCGCAAGAGTTTAAAACAAAAATGGATGCTTTTAAGAATAACCTTGATGCACTATTCACTGAATCAGCATCTTTAGAATTGGAAATAAAAAACCAGTTGGGAGGATTGAAATATGAATAAACTTAAACAGGAACTTTCCGATTTATTTGTTCAGGATATAAGAACCATTATAGGACAAGCACGGACAAATGCTGTCCGCAGTGTTGAATTCCATCGTGTTGAAATGTACTGGAAAATGGGTGAGCGTATTTTTACCGAAGAACAACAAGGTAAAGAAAGGGCAGATTACGGAACTTATTTAATCCGTGGTTTGGCTGAAGAAATTGAACCTGAATATGGCAGTGGTTTTTCGGTTCGTACTTTGGAGCAATGCCGGCAGTTTTATCGAATATTCCCAATTGCGAACGCACTGCGTTCGCAATTGAACTGGTCGCAATATCGCCTGTTGATACAAATGGAAGATAGCTCAAAACGTGAATATTACAAACTTGAAGCCGTAAAAAATGCCTGGACAGGACGCGAGTTGGAACGGCAAATAAACTCTGGTTTATATGAACGTTTACTGTTGAGTAGCAACAAAGAAGCCGTTCTATCCATAGCACGAAATGAACGATTACCCGAACTTCCGCAGGAAATTGTAAAAGACCCGATGATACTTGAATTTTTGGGGTTAGAACGAAAACCGCATTATTACGAAAAAGACTTGGAAAATGCTTTGATTGAGCACTTACAGCAATTCTTGCTTGAACTCGGTAGCGGATTTTCTTTTGTGGCACGACAGAAACGACTTTTAATTCAAGACAATGAATATTTCGCCGACCTGATATTTTACAATAACACACCAAGACCTTGGGCAATTACAAATGTATGTAAACTATTACGACCGTTACGAAAAACTGCACGACGAAACTCCCACCATAGGCATTTTACTCTGTGCCAGTAAAAACAACGAAATGGTGAAATTAGCTTTGCCAGAAAATAACCGGAGTATTCTGGCAAGCCAATATAAACTCTACTTACCCACCGAAAGCCAGCTTTTGGCAGAATTGAAAAAGGAGTTGGAAAATGAAGAATTGAGTGGTAATCAAGATGAATAAAGGCTGATGATCAATTAAAAGGATTAAAGTATGAGTAACGAAATATCATTAAATCAGTTATATAATAAAGTAGCAGAACTTATTGATTTGGCTCGTAAAAAAGTAGCAACTGCTGTTAATCTTACAATGGTGCATGCTTATTTCGAAATAGGCAGAATGATTGTGGATGAAGAACAGCAAGGCAAAGAACGTGCTGCTTATGGCAAGTCGGTACTTAAAACACTTTCGGTACGGTTAACCGAACGCTTCGGCAAAGGTTTTTCGGTTGATAATCTTGAACGAATGAAAAAATTCTATTTGGTTTATTCGCCTCTAATTTCCGCAACAACATTGCGGAAATCAGACGACCAAATTTCCGCAATGGTCTTGCGGAAATTGCAATCAACTGAAAGACAAGATAATGAAAATAATCAATTACAATCTTATCCATCAACGGTTTTTCGCCTCAGCTTGTCGCATTACCTGATACTTATACATATTGAAAACCCTGCCGAGCGTAGTTTTTACGAAATAGAGGCAACTAAAGAAAACTGGTCGGAGCCACAACTAAAACGCCAATATCACTCAAGTCTTTACGAAAGGTTAGCACTTAGCAGAAACAAAGAAGAAGTGCTGAAATTAGCTACCGAAGGCCAAATTGTAGTAAAACCAGAAGATATTCTTAAAAATCCTCTGTCACTTGAATTTTTGGGAATTAATGAAAAAAGTAAGTATTCAGAATCAGATATTGAACAAGCCATTATACATAAAATACAACAGAAAATTGATAAGCTCACACATCAGGATTAGGGGCAAATGCAGATGTATGTAAACTATTACGACCGTTACCAAAAGCAAGCGTTTGAAAACCAAGCATTGGGATTTTATTATGCAAAAAGAAAAATAGCGCAATGGTTGAATTAACATTACCCAATGATGCAAATATCTATTCCTCGGAAT
>CAILKW010000085.1 GCA_903834845.1 uncultured Bacteroidia bacterium
CATCGTTGTTGTACCAGCAATATGCTCCCATACTCAAGCTTTTCCATGCAGTAGCGTCAGTAACATTTGATATTGGGTCGCCGTTGCGGTATTTCATGGTTTTAAGGTTTTCGGCCATCCAAGTTTGTGTGCCTATAGTAATAGTTTTATAAACATTGCCATCTATGTCTGTCATTGTACCGTAGGTAAGGTTGGGATTGAAGATTATGGAATTTACATCGGTAAGGGTTGTAAACGAAACTTCATTGCCGTAACCTGTTCCTGCACTGTTTGTTGAGTATGCCCGCACAAAGTAGGTTGTGTTTGCAGTAAGCCCGGTAAGAGTGCTTGAAAAAGTACCTCCTCCTGTACCATCGGTAGTAAATGTTGAACTCGCTGTTGTCGGATTTGCTGATGTACTCCAGCATACGCCTCGTGCTGTTACTGTTGTTCCGCCATCTGATGTAACATTTCCGCCACTTGTGGCAGTTATTGCAGTAATAGATGAAATAACACTGGTTGTGACAATTGGCTCCATAAAAGAGATGGCTAATCGAATCCACGATCCTGCAATAAACACTGATAAGGCTCCTGAGCCATTGGTTCCGCAATCGGTACAATAAATAATCAGCCCATCTGCAGGATTAGAAATGGCATTGATCTCGGCATGTGTCATTCTGGGTGGCAAAAACCCTTTATTTGAGGATTTTACATCAAGCATGGCCGAGTTATGAGCATCACTTCCATCGGTATTGATGGCTACCTGCGAAAACAGTAAACTACTGCTGAACAGCAGCATAAAGACAAAAAGTAGTTGTTTTTTCATTTTGGGAACGTTTTTTAATTTATTATTAGTTGTAATTATTTGTTGTCATAAATACTATTTCACTCCATCAAAGACCACCTTTTTCATCATGTCGTTCACTTTGCATAGGTAAACTCCCGGAACAACCTGATAACCTGAATCATTCGTGCCGTTCCATTTTAAAATAAGATTCCCTTTGTTGGTTCCTTTATAAAGTTGCTTAATCTGTTGTCCCACAAGATTGTAAATTGCAACAGAGATTTCTGTTTCTTCCGAATAAAAAATATCAATAGTAACTTCACTTACAAATGGATTAGGATAACATTTAAACCCATCCATGCCATCCAAGCCATCATTAATTTGAATATCTGGTATTTCATTAGCCGATACCTTCGCCAGGAGCGACCCGTTCTTCTCAAATAATTTACTTCCGCCAACAATTTCCATGTTCAGTTTGTAGGTTTGCTCACCTCTGTACAATTGAAGTTCAACAGAATGACCATCAGAGAAACCATTAACTTTTTCGCTCATTCCATCGTTACTTGAAGTCGGTATGCTGATACTTCCACCCATAATTTGATCTGTACCAATAGTTGCAGAACCAACACAATATTTGCCATCGAAAATACCTATCTGATCACCAACACGTAAGCCTGAAGCTTTCAAATCAACGATATAGATGTTAAAATGGTCGGTGCCATTACCCTCAAATACTTTGGTAAAATGAGTTGATGCAAGAACCTCCGAAACAAAGGCAGCTGATTTAGTTGCAGTTGCCGAAATGGTCAAAGTGCAGCTGGAAGCTGTATATACTTTATAGCCTTTGCCCGGTGCAAAGTTGCCGATGCTGTTTTTCCATTCACCAAACGTTCCGATGTTTTCAATAGGTTTTCCGCCTTCGTCCATTACTTTTTTAAGTTGATTGGCATCAATAAGCGGCTGAACAATAGCTATTGCATCCTGTAAAGTTGTACATGGATACGACATAATATTCCATCCTGCCGCAAGATTTATATCTATTGGTAATTGAACAGCAACTCCTTCAATAGAAAGTGTACATGCTGCTGTTACATAAACCTTGTATCCTTTGGATGAATTCAGGTTGCCTATATTATTCTTCCATCTTCCAAAGGTGCCGATGTTTTCTATAGCTTTTCCGGTTTCATCCATCACCTTTTTGAGCGTACCTTCATCAATCAAAGATTTGAATATAAAATTAAGATCAAGATTGTCAGGCACTACATTTGCCGAAATGATGTTCCATCCTGACATCAAGGCTATATCCTGAACAACTTTTGAAACCCCTGTAAAAGTCCCTGATGTTGTTAATCCGTTGGCTGTGAGCTGGTGTAGTTCGATATTGGCGGGACTGTACACCACTTTTGGTGCCGGATCAACTTTGGCACAGCTTATTCCGCTCTCA
>CAILKW010000086.1 GCA_903834845.1 uncultured Bacteroidia bacterium
TTGTGTCCCGACATTTTTGATGATGTAAATATTACCATTTACAATCCTCTTTTACCTGGAATAGCTTCTTCAGATCATACAATTTGTTATGGAGAATCACCTGTCGCACTCAATTCAACATTACCAACAGGGGGTAGCGGTACTTACACCTACCAATGGCAGAAATCTACAGATGGCTGTGTTACATGGACTGATGTATCTTCTGGGGGTACAGCTATGTCATATTCACCTGGTGCTTT
This sequence comes from uncultured Bacteroidia bacterium, assembly GCA_903834845.1. Taxonomy (GTDB): domain Bacteria; phylum Bacteroidota; class Bacteroidia; order Bacteroidales; family Prolixibacteraceae; genus JAAFHB01. The sequence goes on from CAILKW010000086.1 coordinate 240, forward strand.
ATTAATAAATACATCCTTTAGACTCAAACAGATTGACACGCAATGTAATCCTGATCAGGTAGTTTACACCAATTGCGTTACCATCACAGTTCATCCTGTTCTGAGTGCCGGTACTGCAGGAACAAATCAAACTATTTGCATTGGTGAAACGCCTTCACCCCTTTCATCTACTGTACCTTCAGGCGGTAGCGGGACGTTCACTTATCAGTGGAAACAATCGATTGATGGAGGACTGAATTGGCCAAATGTACCAGGGAGCGGGAATGCCCTTACATACGCACCTGGTTCTCTTACTGTTACGACATTATACAGATTAGAGCAGACTGACACAAATTGTACTCCGGACCAAGTAGTAAATACTAACAATGTCACAATAACTGTTTATAATACACTGATCCCAGGAATTGCGGGTACTGATCAAACAATTTGTTATGGCGAAACACCAGCTTCTATTACATCAGCTGTACCTTCTGGCGGTAGCGGAACTTTTATATACCAATGGCAGAAATCAATAGATGGCTGTAACACTTGGGCTGATATAGCTACAGGTGGAACTACTTTGACCTATTCCCCATCGGCTCTTTTTGTTTCTACCTCATTCCGATTGAAACAAACCGATACCTATTGTACTCCTGACCAAATAGTTTATACTAATTGTGTTACAATAACAGTTTACAATACTTTGATACCCGGAACAGCAGGCACTGATCAAACAATCTGCTACGGTGAAACTCCAGCCACTCTTACGGCAACTGTTCCAACGGGTGGTAGCGGAACATTCACTTATCAATGGCAGAAATCAATTGACGGCTGCCTCACATGGGCAGATATAACTTCAGGTGGTAGCGGCATAACCTATTCCCCGGCATCTCTTAATTCAAGTACATCATTCAGACTGAAACAGATAGACACTCATTGTAATCCGGATCAGGTAGTTTTCACTAATTGTGTTACCATAATTGTCCATCCTGTTCTCATTGCCGGTACAGCAGGATCTGATCAAACTCTTTGCAACGGAGAAACACCGGCAATACTTTCAGCAACCGCCCCAACCGGTGGTAGCGGAACGTTTACTTACCAATGGCAGAAATCCATTGATGCCTGTACCACTTGGGCTGATATAACTATAGGCGCAAGTGCTCTTACATACTCGCCTGCTGCCTTGTTGACTTCTACATCATTCCGATTGAAACAAACTGATACAAACTGTAATCCTGATCAGGTAGTTTATACTAACTGTGTTACAATAACTGTTTTCAATGCTTTGGTAGCAGGAATAGCAGGTGCTGATCAAACGATTTGTTATGGGGAAACACCAGCTCCTCTTAGCTCGGCATTACCTTCTGGAGGTAGTGGAAACTTTACCTACCAATGGCAGAAATCAACAGATGGCTGTACCACTTGGGCAGATATACCTTCAGGTGGAACAGCTCTTACCTACTCGCCATCTTCTCTTTTTGTTTCTACCTCATTCCGATTGAAACAAACCGATACATATTGTACTCCTGACCAGATAGTTTACTCTAATTGTGTTACAATAACTGTTTACAATACTTTGATACCCGGAACAGCAGGTACTGATCAAACAATCTGCTACGGAGAAACTTCAGCCACTCTTACCGCAACTGCTCCAACCGGTGGTAGCGGAACGTTCATTTACCAATGGCAGAAATCAATTGATGGCTGTCTCACATGGGCTGATATAGCTTCTGGTGGTAGTGGATTATCATATTCCCCAGCTTCACTTAATTCAAGTACATCCTTCCGACTAAAACAGACAGACACCTATTGTAATCCTGATCAGATAGTTTTCACCAATTGTGTTACCATAACTGTCCATCCTGTTCTCATTGCCGGTACTGCTGGATCTGATCAAACTATTTGCAACGGAGAAACGCCGTCATTACTTTCAGCAACCGCTCCAACCGGTGGTAGCGGTACGTTTACATATCAATGGCAGAAATCTACAGATGGCTGCACCACTTGGGCAGATATAACTACAGGAGCGAATGCTCTTACTTATGCACCGGTAGCCTTAATGACTACTACATCATTCCGATTGAAACAAACGGACACATATTGTACTCCTGATCAGGTAGGTTATTCAAACTGTGTTACAATAACTGTTTACACGCCGCTGGTTCCCGGTATCGCCAGTTCTGATCAAACGATCTGTTACGGAGAAACAGCTTCTTTGCTTACAGCGACAGCTGCCACTAACGGAAGTGGTAATTATATATATCAGTGGGAATTCTCAGGCAACGGAGGTTCCTCTTGGGATGATGTGTCTTCCGGCGGAAACGCACTAGTTTATTCACCTTCAGGACTTACCGTCACCACATTATTTCGTTTGAGGCAAACGGACACATATTGCACCCCTGACGACATAGTTTATACCAATAGCGTTACAGTAACTGTCCTCACAGTTTTGACAGCTGGTACAGCGAGTAGTGATCAAACTATTTGTTATGGAGAAACGCCTGCAATTCTTTCGGCAGCTATTCCAAGTGGGGGAAGCGGTACTTTCACTTACCAGTGGCAATACTCAACAAATGGGGGTTCTGTGTGGTTAGATATCACATCTGGAGGGAAATCATTAAACTACGCTTCGCCTGCGCTTACTGCTACTACATTATACCGTTTGAAGCAGACCGATGTTTTCTGTAATCCTAACCAAGTTGTAATTACAAACACTGTTACAATAACTGTTTACGATAAACTTACTCCAGGGGTTGCTGGCAGTGATCAATCAATTTGTTATGGAGCAATACCGGATCCAATTTCTGCTACCGCTCCTTCAGGAGGTAGTGGAACTTTCACTTACCAATGGCAACAATCAGTAGATGGAGGAACTTCATGGCAAAATGTATTTCCAATTGGATTGGCTCTTATATATCAACCTGAAGCTCTCACTAAAACTACATTATACCGATTGCAGCAAACTGATACCTATTGTAATCCAGATCAAGTTGTTATTACAAATTTTGTTACTATTTTTGTTGAAGTTCCCACTGCTTATGCAGGACCAAATGACACTATCTGTGGTTTAAATCCTTATGTTCTCAATCAAGCCACAGCAAATTTTGCTGTGACGTATCATTGGACTACATCAGGTACCGGTACTTTTACCGGGGAATATCAGTTAAGAGGGACTTATTTCCCAAGCATTAAAGACATGAATTCGGGGAGTGTAGTCCTTACCCTTACTGTAGAAGACAGATGCGGTAATATTGTTACCGGTAATATGACTCTTACCTTGGGTCAACTTCCTGCAGCCTACTATACATACAGTACACCTACCTGTAGCAATACTCCTGTTTTATTCACTAATCAGTCTAATGTTAGTAATGGATATATTAATAAATGGGTTTGGGATTTTGGAGATGGATCTCCTCAGAAAACTATCCTTTTCCCTAACAGCGCGAATGTCAGCCACAAATTTGCGCCTGCGGGTTCGGCTTTTATGGTAAAATTAACGGTTTATACATCATTAGGTTGTAGTGCTGAATTTGAACAGGTAATAACCAGTTTACAGACTCCTGTTGCCGGCTTCTCATTTTCAAAAGTTTCTTGTGATAATAAACCTGTTCAGTTTACCGATGAATCGCAAATGAATGGGGCATCAGGCTTACAACCCTGGAGCTGGAATTTTGGAGATCCTACCACAGGAACAAACAATACTTCAAATCTTTTTAATCCCGTCCATCAGTTCTCAGATTCGGGTAATTATATTGTAACACTGATAGTTCAAAACTCTAACAATTGTGTTGATACTATAAGAGATACAATTTTGATAAAACCTCATCCTGCGGTTGATTATACATTCAAGACAACTTGTCTGAATTCTCCGGTTTATTTCAACCCTGATCCTTTAGTTACCGATATTAATTCAATTGCTACTTGGTTATGGGATTTTGGAGATGGTGTTACTTCCAATATGCGCAATGCAGTCCATGTATTCATTGCCCCCGGCAGTTACAATGTTATCCTAACTGCAACCGACACTGCCGGTTGTGAAGCGTCAAAAGATACTGTTGTTACTATTAATCCTTTGCCAATTGCCCATTTTGATTCAGGTACTTCAAATTGTGCAAACTCTACTGTACAATTCAATGAACACACTTCAACAACTTCCGGTTTTGTGGTAAAATGGAGTTGGGATTTTGGAGATGGAACTAAGCAAATCGTACAACTTCCAAATAACCCTAATGTTACGCATTTATATCCTAATCCCGGAACATATAATGTAACTTTAACTATTTTAACTTCTGATAGTTGTACTAATTTCGAAACTCTACCTGTAACCATTGATCCAAATCCGGTTGCTAATTTCGACTATACAGCTGCCTGCGAGGATCAGCAAGTTTCATTCGGGGATCTTTCACAATCCAATGGAGGTGGGAATATTATAAAATGGCTGTGGAATTTTGGCGATGCAAATTCAGATATTAATAATAATTCAACTATTCAGAATCCGAGCCACCAATTCACCTTGCCAGGCACATATACTGTGAAGTTAATCGTTGAAACGGACAATGGATGTTCTGGTACAATTAGCCGTCAGATTGTTGTTAAGGATAAGCCCGTTGTTGATTTTACGACTCAGAATAATTGTCAAAATGTTTATATGCAATTCGATTCTAATACAACTGTAATGGATGTAAATAGCATCGCTACCTGGTTATGGGACTTCGGTGATGGAAACAGTTCTCCGTTACAATCGCCAACTCATCTTTTTGCAACCTCAGGAATATTTAATGTTACGTTAACAGTTACAGATACTGCGGGGTGTATGAATACTATTATAAAACCTGTTACTATTGCCCCGGAACCTATTGCTAATTTCGATTATAATCTGCCCTCCTGTGCAGGAGCATTGATTGAATTTTCTGATCTGTCTTCATCATCTGTTGGTTATATTGCTAAATGGGATTGGAATTTTGGAGATGGAATAACCCAGACTGTTCTCTTTCCTGCCGTGCCGAATGTAAGCCATGCTTTTGCTAACTATGGGACGTTTAATGTAAAACTAACAGTGACTACCAATGATGGTTGCATAAAGTCTTTCACCAAACCTGTTGTTATTGAACCAGCTCCAGTAGCAAATTTCTCTTTCACGAGTGGTTGTTTAAATGTTCCTGTAGTTTTTACCGATTTATCGCAAAGTGGAAGCGGTGCTATAAGTAGCTGGAATTGGAATTTTGGAGATGCAAGTTCCGGGGCTATTAATGTTGCAACCATGCAAAACCCGACTCATATTTTCTCGGGTATCGGTTCCTACACTGTTAAATTAATTGTTACGAACTCATCGGGATGCAAAGAAACGGTTACTAAAGTTGTTACCATTAATGTAAAACCAACGGCAAAATTTACAACATCAACTAACAGGTGCGAAGGAGAGGCGGTATCTTTTACCGATAGTTCAACATCACCGAGTTCAACTATTGCAACGTATTTCTGGAGTTTTGGTGATAATGTTTTCTCATCAATACAATCTCCGCAACATACATATTTGTCCTCCGGAACTTATAATGTGAAGTTGAAAATTTCTAATGCGGATGGTTGTGTTGACTCTATAATGCAGCAGGTAACGGTTAACCCTAAACCAATTGTGAATTTTTCAGTTTCATCGTTGAGATGCACTGGTCAATCGGTAAGTTTTACTGATCAATCTTATGTTCCAACAGGTTTTACTGGTTCAATTAAAACATGGGTTTGGGATTTTGGGGATTCAACCCCAATCGTAACGGTAAATTTTCCAGGCTCTCCTAATGTTTCGCACGTTTTCAAAGGATCGGCAAATACATTTAATGTAAAGTTGACTGTGACCACTACCACAGGGTGCATTGGGTTTATTGAAAAGCCTGTTACCCTCATTCCCTCGCCGATTCCTAATTTCAGTGTTTCAAACACTCTATGCGAGAACCAACCGGTTGTTTTTACGGATCTTAGTTCAGCAAATGGTGGTGGAAATATGCAAGGCTGGAGTTGGAATTTCGGTGATCCGTCATCAGGTACGGCTAATACTTCAGTACAACAAAATCCGTCACATATATTCTCGGCAGTCGGTACATATAATGTTACCTTGGTAGTTAACAACACAAATGGCTGCGATAGCACTGTTACTAAACCTGTGATCATTGCAGCACAGCCTGTAGCTAAATTTACACCATCGGTTGACAGATGCGAAGGTGAGATAGTTACATTTACAGATAATTCAACATCTCCCAGTTCAGCAATTGCCACTTATTCCTGGAGTTTTGGAGATAATGTCTTTTCTTCGGTACAATCACCCCAACATACGTATATCTCCTCTGGAACTTATACCGTAAAATTGGAAATAACTAATGCTAATGGTTGCGTAGATTCTGTTATGCAGCAGGTTACGATAAACCCAAAACCAATAGTTGGTTTTTCGGTTTCTGGATCAAGGTGTACCGGTAACCCTGTGAGATTTACAGATCAATCCTACGTACCAACGGGATTTACCGGATCAATTAAATCTTGGGTTTGGGATTTCGGGGATTCAACACCAATTGTTACGGTAAATTTTCCGGGTTCTCCGAATGTTTCACATATTTTTTCAGGTACAGCAACTTCTTTTAATGTAAAGCTGACAGTAACTACGACAACAGGGTGTAAAGGGTTTATTGAAAAGCCTGTTACTCTTATTCCGTCTCCTATTCCAAACTTTAGCGTTTCGACTACCCTTTGCGCGAACCAACCTGTTATTTTTACAGATCTTACCTCCCCCAATGGCGCAGGAAATATGCAAAGCTGGAGCTGGAATTTCGGCGATTCAAAATCAGGTGCGAGCAATACTTCCATACAACAAAACCCGTCGCACTTATTTTCAACGGCAGGCTCGTATAATGTTACCTTAGTAGTTGTCAATACAGATGGTTGTGATAGCACTATCACAAAACCCGTGGTTATAACTGCCAAACCAATTGCGAAGTTTACCCCGTCAGCCACAAAATGTGAAGGGGACACTATTGTTTTTACGGATAATTCAACATCTTCCGGATCATCCATTGCTTCCTATTTTTGGAGTTTTGGGGACAATGGCATTTCAACATTACAATCGCCGCAACACACATATACCACAGCAGGAACTTTTGATGTTAAGTTGAAGATTACAACTGCTAACGGCTGTGTTGATTCTGTAATGCAGCAGATAACAGTAATTCCTAAACCCATTGCTGATTTTACATTTTCTACAACAAGATGTGTTGGGAAAGCCGTAACTTTTACAGATCATTCTTATGTACCAAATGGGGCTACAGGTACTATTAAAACATGGGTTTGGGATTTTGGCGATGGGACACCTATACTAACAAATTCATCACCAAATCAGAAAGTAACACATATATTTGCCGGAGTTATCACCACTCATATTGTGAAGTTAACAGTTACTTCTACAACCGGATGTATTTCAAAAATAGAAAAGATTGTTACTCTTATACCAACACCAATTGCAGACTTTAGCTATTCCAGTAAATTGTGTATTAATCAACCAGTTATTTTTACAGATCTTTCGTCAGCTAACGGAGGTGGCAATATACAAAATTGGAATTGGAATTTTGGTGACCTAAAATCGGGAATTAGCAATAATTCCACACAACAAAATCCAACTCATTCATTCCAAGGGTCTGGTTCATACATTGTGACCTTAACTGTTTCTAATGCTAATGGCTGTGATAGTACTCTTACTAAAACATTGGTTATTAGTGCTAAACCAGTTGCAAAGTTTACACCTTCGGCAACTAAGTGTGAGGGTGATACTGTAAAGTTTACCGATAATTCTACATCCTCCACTGGTACTACAATTGCCTCATATTTATGGGATTTTGGCGATAATACTACTTCTGCGCTACAGTCTCCTCAGCACAAGTATCCTACTTTTGGAGATTATAATGTTAAGTTATTAATAACTAATTCAAATGAATGTGCCGATTCCATTGTTCATACGGTTACAATTATTCCAAAACCGATTGTTGATTTTTCAGTTTCTGAAATTAGGTGTACGAGTAATCCCGTAAGTTTTACTGATCATTCTTATGTACCAACAGGTTTTACAGGATCCATCAAAACTTGGATTTGGGATTTCGGAGACGGAACTCCTCTGAAAACAATTAATTTTCCGCTCACACAGAATACTACTCATATTTTTGCGGGTTCGGCTATTACTCATCTTGTTAAATTGACTGTAATCACAACGACCGGATGTAGTGCATTTATTGAAAAGACAGTTACCCTTGTTCCCACACCAATAGCAAACTTCAGCAATTCAAGCTCATTTTGCGACAATGAACCTGTTAATTTTACTGATCTTTCCTCGCCCAATGGTGGAGGGTCTATACAAAGTTGGAACTGGAGTTTTGGTGATCCGAAAACAGGAGTCAGCAATACCTCTACATTGCAAAATCCTGCACATGCCTTTTCCGGAACTGGTTCCTATATTGTTACCCTCGTGGTTACTAACTCTAATGGATGCGATAGTACTCTTGCTAAAACTGTCGTGGTTGGTAGCCGACCAAAGGCAAACTTTACGGCATCAGCTACCAAATGTGAAGGAGATGTAATCACTTTTACAGATGCGTCAACTACGCCATTAGGTACTACTATGGCAACGTATTTCTGGAACTTTGGGGACAATGTTTTCTCTGCAATACAAAATCCTCAACACACTTATACAACACCCGGGGATTATACCGTCTTGTTAAGAATTACTAATTCAAATGGATGTATTGACTCAGTGAGGCAACAGTTAAAGGTTTATCCTAAACCTGTTGTTGATTTTTCGGTTTCACCAATTAGATGTATTGATAGTCCGGTTACCTTTACAGATCATTCCCTTGTACCAGCAGGTTTTACCGGATCTATAGTAACTTGGGTGTGGGAATTTGGTGATGGAACAGCTTCAAAAACAATCCATTTTCCTGCCTTGCAGAATGTTTCGCATACTTTTTCCGGAACGGCTACATCATTTCTTGTCAGGCTTACAGTTACTTCCTCTACTGGGTGTACAGGATATTATGAAAAACCTGTAGATCTTTTACCTTCACCAGTTGCTAACTTTATGTACACTTCTGCTTGTGATGATGCATCTGTTTCGTTTTTCGATCTAAGTCAAAATAATGGAGGGGGTAATATAGTCCAATGGAGTTGGAATTTCGGAGATCCAAGTTCTGCCATTAACAATAATTCAACTATTCAGAATGCTACGCACGAATTCTCGAAATCCGGGATATTTCAGGTTCAGTTAATTGCGACTACTGCTAATGGATGTGCTGATACTGTTAAAAGACAGATTACTGTTCAAAACAAACCTTTAATTGATTTTACAACGCAAAATAATTGTAAGAACAATGCCACTCTGTTCTTACCGAATAAGGCTGTTGTAAATATTAATAGTATAGCTTCCTGGCGATGGATCTTTGGTGATGGACAGTCTTCCACATTGCCCTCACCCACTCATAACTATATTACCTCTGGAACCTATTCTGTTGAAATGACTATAACAGATACCGTAGGATGTACAAATACGGTGACAAAGCCTGTTGTTATTACGCCTCAGCCAATAGCAGGATTCGACTTTTCTCAACCTGCCTGTAAAGATGCCTCAGTTCAATTTGTTGACCAGTCTTCTGCATCTGTTGGCTACATAGTACAATGGGATTGGGATTTTGGCGATGGATCAATCCAAAAAGTTGTGTTCCCCAGCAATCAAAATGTATCACATGCTTATGTCAATTATGGTACTTTTAATGTTACACTTACTGTTACCACCAATGACGGTTGTTTCAAATCCTTTACTAATTCAGTTGTAATTGCTCCAACACCATTGGCAAATTTCTCTTTCTTGGCGGGTTGTTCAAATGAACCTGTAGTATTTAGTGATTTATCTCAAAGCGGAGGAGGGACAATTAGTAACTGGAATTGGAATTTTGGCGATAAACTGAGTGGAGTAAACAATTCTTCCGCTCAAAAAAATCCATCTCATTCTTTTTCAGCTGCAGGTTCGTTTGATGTAAAATTGATTGTTACAAACTCAATCGGATGTAGAGATACGTTATCCCAACCCGTAGTGATTAGTACCAGACTAACTGCCCAATTTATACCATCAACTATTAGGTGTGAAGGCGATACGGTTACTTTCGAAGATGCTTCGATTACACCCACTGGCACAGCCATTAATTCCTATTTATGGGATTTTGGCGATAACAATACTTCAACATTGCCTTCACCGATACATATTTACTCCACCTTTGGTGCCTTTACTGTGAAGTTAAAGATTGTTAACTCCGATGGATGTACTGATACAAAA
>CAILKW010000087.1 GCA_903834845.1 uncultured Bacteroidia bacterium
AATTGCAAACGAAAAAGGTATTACTGTTTCCTGCGATTTAAACTACCGGAATAAACTATGGAAGTATGGCAAAAGTGCTCTTGAAGTAATGTCGGTTTTAGTCGAAGGTTGTGATGTAGTTCTTGGAAATGAGGAAGATGCTGAAATGGTTTTGGGTATAAAACCTGAAGGTGTGGATGTAACATCCGGTCATGTTTCGGCAGCTGCATACGAGTCGGTTTCAAAACAAATAATGGGCAAATTCCCAAGAGTGAAAAAAGTAATTACTACATTGCGCGGATCTGTAAGTGCAAGTCATAATACATGGACTGGTGTTCTTTGGGATGGAAATAAGCTTTTCGATGCACCTACCTATCAAATTACGCACATTGTTGATCGTGTTGGAGGAGGTGATTCATTTATGGGAGGTTTGATCTACGGCTTAATAACATGGCCTGGAAATGATCAGAAAGCATTGAATTTTGCCGTGGCTGCCTCATGCCTGAAACACACCATTGTTGGCGATTACAACTTAGTAACTGTAGATGAGGTAATCAAACTTATGGGTGGCGATGCTTCAGGTCGGGTAGCAAGATAATTTTTCATTTTCTCATTTTTTCATTTTCATTTGAAATATGGCACGATTTTCAAGAATAGAAGTTGCACTAAAAATGAAAGAAACCGGTATGATTCCGGTATTCTATCATAAAGATGCCGAAGTTTGCAAAAAAGTAGTAAAAGCCTGTTACGATGGTGGAGTAAGAGTTTTTGAGTTTACCAACAGAGGTGATTTTGCACACGAAGTTTTTAATGAAATCAACAAATGGGCTATTAAAGCCTGTCCCGAAATGATTATGGGTGTTGGTTCTGTTATTGATCAGGGAACAACTTCATTATATATTCAGTTGGGAACGAATTTTATTGTTTCTCCTCTGATTGACGAAGATATGGCCAAAGTATGCAACCGCAGAAAGATTTCATGGAGTCCCGGTTGCGGTTCGGTTACTGAGATTAACAGGGCACACGAACTGGGAGCTGAAGTTGTGAAAATCTTCCCCGGGTCATCAGTTGGCGGTCCTGATTTTGTATCAGGGGTTAAAGGCCCAATGCCCTGGGCGAGCATTATGCCAACCGGTGGAGTCTCACCTGATGAAGCCAATCTCAAAGGATGGTTTAAAGCCGGAGTACATTGTGTAGGAATGGGATCTCAACTTTTTCCGAAAGACGTTATCGAACGCGAAGATTATACATTTATTACCTTAAAATGTACAGAGGCACTGGAAATTATAAAGCAAATCAGAAAATAATCATTAATAAAACAAAAATTTATGGGAGGAATTGGAAAAAGTATTGGAAATTATCGTTGGACAATCTGCGCGCTGGTGTTTTTTGCCACAACAATAAATTACCTCGATCGTCAGGTTATCAGCTTACTGAAGCCTTATTTGGAAAGTGCCGGTCTGTTTGGAGATGACCCAATGCGTTATGAGTCGGTCTATGCCAACATTGTAATTTGTTTTCAGGTTGCCTATGCCTCCGGTATGTTGTTGGTAGGTGGAATCATTGATCGTTTCGGAACAAAAATCGGGTATGCTTTATCATTATTTGGATGGAGTATTGCCGCAATCGGACACGCTCTTGCAAAAGGACCTTTCGGTTTTGGAGTAGCACGTGCAGCCTTAGGTGTCCCCGAAGCAGGAAACTTTCCGGCTGCTATAAAGACAGTAGCTGAATGGTTTCCAAAGAAAGAACGGGCATTGGCGACAGGAATTTTTAATTCAGGTACAAATGTCGGTGCTATTGTGGCACCATTGGTGGTTCCGTGGATGGCAATAACCTGGGGGTGGCAGTGGGCATTCATCATCACCGGTGCAATTGGGATGATATGGCTATTTTTTTGGTGGGTAATGTACGATACTCCCGAGAAAAAATTTGCAAAAGGCCAACTGAGGCAAACAGAGTACGAATATATTTTAAGCGATAAAGACGAAGCAGTTCCTCAGGATGGAAAAGAAC
>CAILKW010000088.1 GCA_903834845.1 uncultured Bacteroidia bacterium
CTACCTGACCTTATTTACCTTATTATTTCGCTTCTGTGACTGACGGCTTCACTTCAAGTGAAGCCGTCAGTAATTTATTCCAAATAGATTGTGCAATCGGGCGATTGGACAGATTGTAGAGACTTCGCATGCGTTGTCTCTACATAGATTTTATGCAGATGGTGGCACAGGATAACTGAGACATTCATTTCCTGAAACAATTTGGGTTTGAACAAAACTATGATAGGTTTATAGGAATGGAAATAAGGTAAATAAGGTTAATGTATTGTTGATTACCAGCCTACTAAGGTTTAGAATAAATAGTAAATAAGGTAATTTCCAAAACCTTATTTTTGTTTTCTTAACCTTTTTAGCCGGGGTTTATCATTCCGACCTGACCTTATTTACCTTATTATTTCGCTTCTGTGACTGACGGCTTCACTTCAAGTGAAGCCGTCAGTAATTTATTCCAAATAGATTGTGCCTTCGGCCGATTGGACAGATTGTAGAGACAACGCATGCGTTGTCCCTACATGGATTTTGTGTTGATGGTGGCACCGGGCGACTGAGACATTCATTTCCCGAAACAATTTGGGTTTTAACAAAACCTTTGTAGGTTTAAAATTCTGAAAATAAGGTTTTAAGCCTGAATAATGTATTTAATTGAACAGATTCCGATTTCGAACAGTACAACCTAAATAATATAATAGTAATTACCGCATATAGTGAAAACGATGAAAAATAATAATTTTAACTGCCTATCCCTTTCATTCAAGTTCACTATTTATTGGAATTCATTCATATTCGTAAAGTATTACAAATTAAGCAATTGCATCAAATCCCCCCTGCCCCCCTTTTACGAAAGGGGGAGTCGTTCAAACGTAAATTGCTTCCTTTATAATGTTTTCAAGAATAACTTGACCGAAAGGGATAGGCAGTATATTTTTTAAGGCTAAATGACCTGTAAGTTTGGGTAGTACCTTGTAGTTAAATATTTAACAGCAGAATATTGAAGTGGCCACTTCCGATCTTTGAACCAATTAGTGTAAACCTGTCCCGTTTTTACGGGATTTGTGGGCATAAAGTGGATTAGCCTTCCGACTATTTCGATCACCGAAACCTAATTATTTGCGAGGAGGGTTTTAAGCCGCGTTTTGTATTGCCAAATAGTCAATTATGAAAAAACTTGTTAGTAAAAATTTTTGCTTAAATTTGCAAAAAAGGTAAAGATATGAAAACAATAGAATTTCAAACCAATATCGAAAATGGTATAATAACGGTTCCTAAACAATTTGGAATACCAAATCAGCTTGTTAAAATTGCGATTTTCGAAAAAGATCTTGCAGAGAAAGAAATTTTACATCTTGAAATAGACAATCAATTAAAACATTTTTTTTCTGTTTCGGTAATTCAAAACTATTTGGAGCAACAACTTAAGTTTTTATTAATTGAACAGATTAAGTCAAATATTGATAAAAAATTTTCCGAACAAGGAATAGACAATGAATTACTATTAGAAAAAGCTCGAGTACAGGCTTGGGATATTTATCAAGACTATTTTTTGAAAGATGTAAATGTAGGATGAGATGAATTACATAATCGATTTTAATATATTATTTAGCAGTATGTTAAGTGGAAAAAGTTTTTAAAAGACTTTGTTTCGAAATAATAACTTTTATACCCCGGATTTTATTTTTATAGAATTACAAAAATATGAATATTAAATTATAGAAAACACAAAACAGGATTTTAACCAGCTAATATCTTACAGCAAGTTTTTATTTAGCTATTTAAAGGTATTTCCTAATTTGGTAATTACATTAAAATCAAAACAATATGCTTTTGATCTGTGCAAGGATATTGATTTAAAAGATATAACATATTTGGCTTTATCAATTGAATTAGAAATGCCGTTAATAACCTGAGACGAATTATTATTCAAAGGATTACGTAAAAAAGGGTATAAAAACGTAATTTTATTTTCTGATTTTATTAATTCTAATTTATAATAGTCAAATTATTTGTATTAGACCTTCAAGGTTTTAAAAACCTTGAAGGTCTAAATATAAGATAATTAATGCGAATAGAGAGTTGAATTTATAAACCCAAAGGGTTGTTATGATTGTAAAAAAAGTTAGAGGAAGTGCCCTTAAACCACGAAGTGGTGAAATAAATCTGTCGTGTCTTCAGTATTCGTTTACCTTGGTTTTGCAAATTACGTCGGGAGTTATTTACTTTTAACCACTTCGTGATTAGAAAATCTTCATTTCAAAACTCGTCCGACCCTGAAAGGGTCGAACGTGAATCGAAGATCAGCGAAGCTAATAGCCATAGATGGAATCTATGGA
>CAILKW010000089.1 GCA_903834845.1 uncultured Bacteroidia bacterium
GAAATCGCCAACCATTCGCCTGCGTTCGCGGGTCTGCGACAATTTGCCAATGTCGTACTGTTTTGAAAATTTATCTTTTGCGACAATAAAAGTCCACCAGATGTCGAGCATATCAGTATCATCGGTAAAAGTCCAGTCGCTATTGTTATAAAAGTCATTCGGGTTTTTAAAAGGCATTCCTGCTCCCTGAACTGCCACGGAATTACCATCGGTATAAACATACGCTGCACCTGCTGCAATAGCAATATCAGAACTACCTGTTGAGTCAATTACAGTATGTGCCAGAATAACACCTTTCCCTGATGGAGTAGCGACTACAACTCCTTTCACTTTTCCTTTTTCGATATACGCGCCACAACCTAAAACACCGAACCAAATATCACCTCCGGCATTACGGATTTCGTGCCTGAAATACTCAGTTTTCCAGTCGAATACCCATTCTTCGAGACGGCTTTTTTGTCGTACGTTCCCCTCTCCTATTCCTTTTACTCCCCGATCAACTTCGTTAGTGAACCCTTTGCGGTAGCCGTGGTAATAACGACCAACCATCCCCAGCGTTCCGATTCCGCCTAATCCATGTAAATATTCCAATAAAATAGTCTTTGCACCATGACGGGCAGCACCCAAAGCGGCAGGAGCTCCGGCAGTTCCGCCACCCATTACCAGAACATCGTAAATACCAAGAATAGGTAGGGTTGTTGTTTCAGACTGAATCTCACCCTGCGTTAGTGTTGGACGAATACCGCCAAGCAATTCCCCAACATCACCTTTTTCAACGTTAGAATGACGTTTCCCGACAATTTTCACTGTTTTAGATACGGTAGTAGCCGCGGCAATGGTGGCTGCTTCTTTACCAATCCGTTCTCCGATTCTAATCAATCCTCCGGGTTGCAAAAGACTGGCTGCCAATGTTCTGTTAAGATCAGCCATTCCGTTTAATAAAAATATACGACCTGTTTTTTGAGGTTGAAATGCAGATAATTCTATATTTTCAATATCTGCCTCAACTATATCAAACTTGGTTTTTCCAATTATATGATCGGGAGGTACCTGAAAAAGAAGGTCACCCGATTCAACCTGATTTGGATCCCATGTAAGGTCACGTGCTACCTGCTCGGCATTGGCAAAAGACTCAAATGAGCCATCTTTCATTTCGATATCAATTGAATATTCGATAGCTTTATACTCTTTGTCTTTTGCAATAACAGGTTGCGGCATCAACTGCGATAATCCATTCGGAAACTTCTTTTCATTATTTCCTATAACGATAAACCTGAAATTCTGTTTTCCAGCCGGATAAGGTGTAAAGACTGCCGAAGAGAGGCGCGACACCATTGCCCGTGGGGTTGCATCAATAATAATTTTAGCTTTTACGGCCTGTCTTCCCGAACGGTTTGCAATTACAACTCCGGCAGGATTGCCTTGAGCATCTGTCAGCAAATCGGTAACATAACTCGAAAACAGGAAGTCTATTTTGTTATTTATTAGTTCATTATCGAGAGTTTGCTTGAACTTTAGAGGAACCGGAAGTCCGTTACCAAAAAGTTTCTGACCGAGAGAAGTATTTAATGTGTTGGGGTGAATATTCCAGTAACGATAAGTACCGCTGACATCTTCGCCAAGATAGGTCTCCTGCGCAACAAGAAAAACCTTTGCTCCGGTTTGTGCCGCGCTGACAGCTGCTGCCACAGCCGCAGTTGAGCCGCCAACAACCACCACATCAACAGTATAGGCAACCGGTATTTTGCGCTCAGACTGAAAGCAGAATTTCCCTGAAGACTTTTCAGGAGCAATACTATTCGGGAGGGCAGACAATTTTCCTGAGGCAATTATTGCCGTTCCAGTCGCTGTTGTAAAAATAAAATCTCTTCGTTTCATATCAAATATCGGTTTTTATATCAAATTATTTTTTCATTTCAACGTCACTTCACGACGCTTTTTTGGTTTTTTTAAACCATTTTTGGGCAGCTTCCATTATAATTAGTACAACACAAATAAGGATTACACATGTAAGGGTTGTATTAATAATTCCCTGGGTATGAGATTTTTCTCCCATAATTTGTGGAATATAGATATTAAGAATATTCATTACTCCTCCTGTAATAGTGGTTATTCCTACAAAAACCATCGGAGTGACTGTTACCCACATATATTTTCGCTTTCCATTGTTTATCAGGTAGGTCGTTCCAATAGCAAGAGCAAGAGTCGCCAATAATTGGTTGGCAACTCCAAACATTGGCCAGATTGTTGCCACGGTACCGGTATAAATAAAATAACCCCATCCAAAGACAATCAACAGACTGGTAATAAGATTTCCGGGAAGCCAGTTAGTTCTTGCAAACGGAGCATAAACCTTTCCGAGAGCTTCTTGTAAAATGAATCGGCCTATTCTGGTTCCGGCATCAATAGTGGTAAGGATGAACAAAGCTTCAAACATAATTGCAAAGTGATACCAATACGACATTAAACCGGCGAGGCCGGGAATTGAGGAAAACACCTGAGCCATCCCAACTGCAAGTGAAACAGCACCTCCCGGTCTGCCTGCAATTACTTCCCCAACTTCGGAAGACAATTCAATTAAATTGCTTTGGGTAAAACCTAAAGCTTGCAGCTGCGGCAGAATTTGTGCGAACTTTTCGGGTGAAACATTGATCTGAAAATAGTCGAGTGGGAAAAGACTGGTTGCTGCAATTAAAGCAAGAATACTAACCATAGCTTCAGAGAGCATTGCACCAACAGCAATAGTTTTAATATGAGATTCTTTCATAATCATTTTAGGAGTAGTACCCGAACTTACCAAAGCGTGAAATCCTGAGATCGCGCCACAAGCAATGGTAATGAAAAGATATGGAAACAAAGTTCCGGGGATAATAGGGCCACCTCCATGTATAAAAGGGGTAAAAGAAGGCATTTTAATTACAGGGCTAACTACAATAATACCAATAGCCAGCATAAATATTACACCCAGTTTCATTATTGAGCTAAGATAATCGCGTGGTGAAAGCAACAACCAAACCGGCAAAACAGATGCAAGAAAACCATAACCAGCCAACAAAATAGTCAGGGTTTTCCTGTCAAAAGTAAACCACGATTCAAATGGCGAACCTGGTACATACTTTCCATAAATAACGGCGAGAGCTAATAAAATCACACCAATAATGGTGGCTTCAACAGTTTTCCCTTTACGAAATTTAAACATCCACAAACCCATGAAAATAGCAATAGGAATTGTAGCTGCAATTGTAAAAGTTCCCCACGAGCTTTCGGCGAGGGCATTTATTACTACAACACCCAGACCTGCCAGGGCAATGACTATAATAATCAAAACAGCAATTGATGTTATTGTACCGCTGAAAGAGCTGATTTCAGTCTTGGCAATTTCAGCCAACGATTTTCCGTCGTGTCGTACTGATGCAGTGAGAATTACCATATCGTGAACAGCACCCGCCATTACCGCACCCACGAGCATCCAGATAAAGCCAGGCATAAAACCGAACTGAGCAGCCAAAACAGGACCAACTAACGGGCCAGCTCCGGCAATTGCAGCAAAATGATGTCCGAAAACGACCCACTTTGGCATTGGATAATAATTGTGTTTGTCAAACAATCGTATGGAAGGTGCTACTGCATTGTCGTTTAACGTTAAAACTTTCGCTGCGATAAAACTGTAGTAGAACCTATATGCTAATGCTAAGACAGCAAAAGCACCAATTACAAAAGGCATTGCATTCATAGTTAAAAGCAGATTAATGAAATATTTATAAATTTTTTCTCCGGTAACGGTTAAGCTGATTGACGATACCGGACGATTGACCGGACAAATTTAACAGAAAATAATAAACCCTGTTCGCAACATTTACATTTTTACTGTTGAGCAATTCACATAATTTCACTTGGTCTTCCTGATCGGGTTGAACCCTTTTCTCAAGCAGACTAAGTATCACATTCACTGAATAATAATTATCAATGTTGAGACGAGTAATCAACTCTGCAACTACCGGTTTTGTCAATTTTTCTGATTCTCTGATATATTCATTAGCCAGATTTTTGATTCTAAAATCCTCACTGTCGAACAGTTTAATTACTTCCATTTGCAGAGATTCCTGATTGATATCACACTTTTTTAGAAATTTCAGTGCTTGCACCGAAGATTGGTAATTGCCGATATGCAAAATATTGTAAGCAAGTTCGATGAATTGATTACGGTTCATTTTTTTTTCAATAATCCATTGCAGAGCTTTTGCCTGGCCATAAGGATCAAAAGCTTGTAAAATATTGATTAATAATTGATTTGTAAGCAGGTTATTTTTTGTAAAAGCCATTACGCTATCACGGGTTGATCCGTAAGTAAGATGCCAAAGAGCATAAGATGTATAGGCAGCTTCGGGTACAATCCATGACGAGATGTCGGGAGGAGTAGCACCTGTAATTCCATCGGTTTTCGTGGTTGTCTGCGTTAGTGTCTGCGTTACCGGCTGCTTTGGATGCATTTCCTCAGGCGTATAGAATCCAAGCTGAGATGATGAATCGGCCAAAATTTCGTTAAGTCTTACATAATCACTTTGCAAAAATGGGGTATGCTTCTTTTTGGTTAACTCATCTCCCGGAAGTATTATATAACCGAGATATTTGCCCGTTATTTCCCAGAAAATGGTAATATCCACAGGGCGACATAAAGTATCCATGCAGACGGGAGAAAAAATATCGCGGCTGAATGCAATCGGAAAGTCAGTTTTATCGAAATAAACTGTTAAAGTATCATCAGGAATTGAGTCCTGGAAGTTGACCAAAACTTTTTGGGTTTTATTTACCTTATCAGGATCAAATTGGGTATTAAAAAGCTTCCGTTTGCCATCTTCGAACCGGATGGAGCCTGACAACAAAAAAAGCAATATTACCAATATATAAAGAGGTTTGTACATAATTTTGAAATATCAAATTCCAGTAGGTGACACAGAAAGTAGATTTTTTCCAACTTTTATTTTTACTCTGCCCTGATTTCGGATTACTGTAAAAACATTCTTTTTATCTGATTTATGCGAATCAATGTAATCCATAAAATTTTGGATGCTTTTGATTTTAAGTTCGTTAATTTCCTGAATCAGGTCACCGGTACGAAAACCAAGTTTTGCTGCTGCCGAATTTTCAGGAACATTAGTCAATGCCACTCCTCCTGAATCGAAGCTTACGCCAAAAGCTGAAAATTCACTGTCAGTCGGTTCTTTCAGTAAAATATCCATCCATGTAAAGGTAGGTTTTGAAACTGTAACCTTTTTTTCCTCTATTTTGATGTTAATCACCGGTATTTCAGGAGTTTTTGCAATTGCTTTTAAAGATGGTTTGATAACGCCGAATTGATTCATCGGAAAATTGACAAAGCCGGATTTCAATGCTGGAGACCCTTCTTTTATCCGAAAATCACATTTGGAAGGGTCAACAAAAATAGGGTCGCCATTGATTGAATTTAGATCACAACTGTTGCCTGCAAAACGGTTCATTACATCTTTGTTTGCTACAAAGAAATTGTAATCCAGCTCCTTGCCCCATTTCCCATCTTTGGCAATTGATTTATCCATTATTGCGGGCTGATACGATTTAAATACTACATTGTGTTTAAACACATCACCACTGTTCGAATACCACACATGAGGATGTAAACCATTGTTTATGATGATATTATTCGTTGCTTTCCTGTTGTATCCTTCGCGCATTTTCAAACCTCCGTTAAGCAATAAGTTATTATAAATCTGAAACCACGATGAACCGTCATCAAGATCAATATCCCAGCCATGATCGCAACGCCACCTGCTGCTACGAATTATATTTGGTTCGAGCATATCAAGAAAAGGTAAATCAGGTTGTTTTGTTACCTCAGGAACAGTTTCATTCACATCAGGAGTCCAGTAACGGTCGCGCCCCCACGAATTAAAACTTCCATGATCGCCGGTTTCTAAAACTGTGTTAAATATGTCACAATTTTCGATGATATGGCCACCAAAAGTCCCTTCGTTGATATTGATTCCCGCACGGGGTACGTCATATATTGAACAGTGATTAACCCTGATTTTGTATGACATAGAGATATGAACCGGAGCAGTCTGTTTTTCATCGCGTCCGGTCATGGTGATAAGGCAATCTTCAACAAGACAATCGGCAGGATAATTATCGCCTTTTGGACCTTTGGTCCGATCAATATTTTGAAAATCCTGTTTGCCATACCTGAAAATCGGACTTTTAACGGTAGCCGGATCACCGACAAAAGCTATTCCGTTTGCTCCGCTATTGTGGATATAACAACCTTTAATAGTGATTCTTCGGTTATAGTTGTTGACAAAAATTGTGTTGCCGCCAACCTGATCAAACTCACAATCGGTAATTGCACAATCTTCGGCACCATTGTAAACCACTGCACCTCCGCGATATACTGTCCAGTCGGAACGGAGCAGCGGCTCTTTGTTATCCATAAAAGTACGTGCCGAATGTCGAAAAACAAAACCTTTGAGATGAACACATTGGATAGGATTTTCTTTTGAACCTGTGAATTCAATCAGATGGCGCAACCTGACAATCTCTACTTTTGCCGATTTCAAATCTGTGGCCTGCTCCGGCATATAGCATAGCTGCCCCTCTTTATTATTGAAAAACCATTCACCCGGAGCGTCGAGCTCTTCAAAGATATTTTCAACCATGCGGTAAACAGGGTGCATCTTCGAAGGTCGGTTATTCTGCCAGCCTCCTTCGTAATTTAAGGTTCCGTCAACATTTTTTCCTTTTATAATCCAGTGCATATCACCCCATAAAGCTGAGTGCATGGCATGGATATATCCACCTTCAGGATTCTTCCAGCGTGAAATCCTTTCGGGAGTTAAAGGGTCAGTTGACTGATCAACAGCAGCTTTATGACTTAATTCCCACGTGTCGAAAACATTTTTTCCGGCAACAGCATTGGGAAAACGCGACATTCGCTGACGTACTCCGTTGATATACAACTGATCAATTGCTGGTTTTCCGGGAACTTTAGCAATAAAAATTCCGTTTTCACCCGGTTTCCATTTCAGATCGAGCTGGCTTCCTCCGCTAAGAATGGCCTCTCCCTCTGTTTCAGCTCGATATGTAACTGAGGCAGATAAGGTTTTGCTATCCTTTTTTGTAAAAATCACGGTTTGTGGAAGGTAGTAAATGCCTTTTAAAAACACCACTTCGACTGAAACATTTGCCGGAAATTTCCGGGCCAGCACTTGTGCTTTCGCGAATGAAGATACCGGCTTTTCTTTCGTTCCCGGATTTTTATCGTTTCCCTGCGGCGAGACATAAATCGTTTGTCCCACTAAAGACAAGACGAAAGAAACCAAAAGGATTGACAGGAATAATCTGTTCATAAGTCAATATTTATGTTTATTTATAATTGAATTCCACGTATTTTAATGCAATTTTTCGGACAAACAATTTTACATGCTCCACAGCCAACGCAACTCGCATCAACAACCTCAGGCAACTTAAGAGTTTCGCCCTCTTTTCCTTTTATAAGAATTGCCTTGTAAGCGCAAACAACTTTACAACGGTCACATTCAGTTTGATACGCTAATAAACAATCCGTAAGACTGATAATAGCCTTTCCCATTATTATCTGCGGCTTTGCCTCAACACTGAACAATGTTATCGCGCCACTCGGACAAACTACGCTACAGGCATTGCATGTTTCGAGACAGTAGCCACTTTCGAAACTTGCCACAGGTGTTAAGAATCCCAATCCAAAACGTATATCCTGCTTTAGAATTTTTGTCGGACATGCCTTTAAACAACTTCCGCAACGAGTACATAAGGCATACAATTCTTCCGAATCAAGTGATGCCGGAGGACGAATAACTACCTCATCATCAGATCTGGCAATAACCGGAAAAGCTACTGCAGCTACAGTTCCCACTGCACTTCCGATAAAAAACCGGCGGCCAACAGCTATTTTTTCTTTCGATTGTTTTGAACCTCCAAATAAACTTTTCAGTTCCGAAACCCAAAGTTGTAACCCTCCTAACGGACAAATTCTTTTACACCACAGACCCGGCCAAATCAATTGCAATATAAGC
>CAILKW010000090.1 GCA_903834845.1 uncultured Bacteroidia bacterium
TCCCAAACCGAAGTTACTTAGTATATGTAATATCTGGCCTATATTTTTTATCTGATAATGTTTGACATGGTAATTATTTTAATCCATGAAAAATTATAATATAATTCATTTAAAACAAGCGTTATGGCTATTACATATTAACATGGTTATTAACAAAAAAAAATCGACCTTAGGTTTTTACTGGTAAATTGGAAAACAAAAAAAGAACTTAAGACAAAGCAGAAACGCTCATCAAAAGTTCTTTTTTATTTTTTTGTTTTTAATTGAATCAGGAAATAGCTATCGGATTTTTAATCTTTTCATCCATTAAAGCAATCTCGAAAACATCACCAACATTTTCAACGTAATGAAAAACTAAGCCTTTAAGATAGATCTCTTTGATTTCATCTATGTCCTTTCTATTTTCCTTGCAAAGGATAATTTCCTTTATTCCTGCCCGTTTTGCCGCCAGAATTTTTTCTTTGATGCCACCAACCGGTAACACTCGCCCACGAAGGGTTATTTCACCTGTCATTGCCAAACCCTTTTTAACTTTCCGTTGAGTAAATGCAGAAGCCAGTGCGGTTGCCATGGTAATACCTGCCGAAGGCCCATCTTTGGGTATGGCACCTTCAGGTACATGCATGTGAACATCCCATTTTTCGAAAACTTCGGGTTTTAATCCCAATGAACCACTGTGTGACTTTAAATATTCAAAAGCAATTGCAGCCGACTCTTTCATCACTTCGCCGAGATTACCTGTAATTGTGAATTTGTTCTTCCCTTGACTCAGGCTTATCTCAACATAAAGAATCTCACCTCCGGCAGAAGTCCAAGCAAGACCTGTCACAACTCCGGCGTATTCATTTCCTTCGTAACTCTCTTTATTAAATTTTGGGACTCCCAGATACTCCAAAATTTCGGCAGACCCTATTTTTTTATTATATTCCTCGGTAAATGCAATCTTTCGGGCAACTCTCCTGATAACTTTCGCAATTTGCTTATCCATTTCGCGCACACCTGATTCTCTGGTATAATCTTCAATTAGTCTTGTTAATGCTTCCTCTGAGAATTCCAAATCATTTGTTGTCAAGCCATGATTTTCAAGCTGCCGAGTAACGAGATGGCGTTTTGCAATTTCAATTTTCTCTTCAAGGAGGTAACCGCTAACATCAATCATCTCTAATCGGTCGCGCAGGGCAGGATGGATAGTGTTCAAAGTATTGGCGGTAGCAATAAACATAACACGCGAAAGATCGTAATCAAGATCAATATAATTATCGTGAAATTCGCTATTTTGCTCTGGATCAAGAACCTCCAATAAAGCCGAAGCTGGATCACCATGAAAATCGTTCGACACTTTATCGAGTTCATCAAGTATAAAAACAGGATTAGATGTCCCGGCCTTTTTCAAATTCTGAATAATTCTTCCCGGCATAGCACCTATATAAGTTTTACGATGTCCCCGGATTTCAGATTCATCGTGTAGGCCACCCAGACTCATCCTGACAAATTTGCGCCCAAGTGCCCTGGCAACCGATTTTCCGAGAGAGGTTTTACCAACACCCGGAGGACCATACAAGCACAGAATCGGAGATTTCATATCTCCTTTTAATTTTAAAACTGCGAGATGTTCAAGAATACGATCTTTCACTTTTTCAAGTCCGTAATGATCCTCTTCAAGTATTTTTTCGGCATTGCGCATGTCAAAATTATCATCTGAATAAACATTCCAAGGAAGATCAAGGAAGGTTTCGAGGTATCCCGACTGCACCGAATATTCTCCGGCAGCGGGGTTCATTCTTGTGAGTTTTGAAAATTCCTTCTCAAAAACAGCCTGTACATTAGGGTTCCATTTTTTTTCTGCACTTCGCCTTTTCAGTTCAGCGATCTCCTGTTGTGATGGATTGCCACCAAGTTCATCCTGAATTGTTTTTATCTGCTGGTGAAGAAGGTATTCGCGTTGCTGCTGATCCATGTCAACCTTCACCTTTTTCTGTATATCTTTCTTAAGATCAATCAACTGAACTTCGCGAACTAAATGAGTAAGCAACTTTGTACTACGCTCACGCAAATCGTCTAATTCAAGCATTTCCTGCTTTTCCAATGCGATAAGTTCAGTATTATTACAAATAAAATTGATCAAAAAGGTAGCATTTTCAATATTTTTAACAGCAAATTGTGCCTCAGGAGGGATGTTTCCGGAAGACCTCACAATTTTCAAAGCCAAATCCTTTATTGACTCAACCAAGGCGGTAAACTCGTTCATTTTGGTGTTGGGCAGTATATCGTACAGTACATGAACTGTTGCCCTAATGTATGGATTCGTTTGTACAATTCCACGCATTCTGAAACGTCTTTTACCCTGAATGATAACAGAAGTTGACCCATCGGGCATCTCCAGAATTTTCAGAATTTCTGCCATTGTACCAACCTGAAACAGATCATCAGGTTCAGGATCTTCAACCTGTCCTTCTTTTTGAGCAATAGTACCAATAAGCCTGTTCCCTGTATATGCTTCTCGGATTAAAAGAAGCGATTTTTGTCGCCCGACAGTAATTGGCATCACAACACCCGGGAAAAGTACAGTATTTCGTAACGGTAATATTGGCAGAATTCCAGGAACCTCAACTGCACTAAGTTCTGAATCATCTCCATCAACAAGTATCGGGATAAAATCATCCTGATCGTCTAACTCCCTAAAATTTAAGGAATTATTCTTTGAACTTTTATTTTTTTTGTTTTCCATATTCAGTATAAAGTGATGACAATTTGTCACCGACCTCCAGAAAAAAGAGGTTCTATCTAAGTTTCAATTCATGTGCCAAATCTTATAATCATAAAAAATCATTCAATTAAGGCATTCTGTCAGCAGGTAAAATGAAGCCAAAGTGGATTTAAAATCTAACAAAAAAACCCCGTACTGTTCAAATACGGGGCTTTCAAGCTACTTTACAGCCTATTGTTTACGTTTATCCATGTGTTTTGAATACCTGGTCATAAACTTATCTACACGTCCTGCTGTATCAACAAGTTTCATTTTACCGGTATAAAATGGATGTGATGTATTTGATATTTCCACCTTAATAAGCGGATAATTAACACCCTCTATTTCAATCTTTTCTTTTGATGCTGCTGATGATCTGGTGATAAATGTATGCTCGTTTGACATATCTTTGAATGCCACCAACCGATAACTCTCCGGATGTATTCCCTTTTTCATACTAATTTCAATTTGTTAATATCTTGTAAAAACTCTTTCTAATTATGGGTTGCAAAGATAAACATACTTCAAAGATTTGCAACATGTAATTTTAAAAGAATTTGGAAATTATTGACTGACTTAAAATCTCATTATTAATCCAACTCTACAGAATCGCAAAAATGCTTCCATTGTTACGCTTTCTCTCCTACTTATTTTTTTCACGAATCTCTTTCATCAGCATTGGTGCTCGTTCGAAAGGAATAGAACGATCAAAAAGATAACGCATTGTATAATGGGTTTTGGCATGTACACCACCAACTGATGAATAAATCGAAACCATTTTGGGATTGAAATCGCCAACCCATGATAGTTCTACTTCGTTAATCCACAACTTGCGCTGCATTACTTTGTCCATGTGCCAGAACACTGCCGACTCAAGTCCTGTACCTTGAAATTTTGGAATTACACCCATGATTAGAATACGAGCCCTTGTAATAGTCTTGATTTTTTTGTACCAGATAAACTTTAATAAACTCCACAAATTCGCTTTTCCATTCAACTTCTTCAAAATCTGATTCCAGTCAGGAATCATTCCAAAAAGAAGAACAGGTTCATCGTTATGATAGGCAAACCAAATAAACTCTTCATCTGCAATTAATCTGGCCATTCTCATCATTCCACGTATATCGTCAAGATCTACCGCCTGATGATTGTCGTGACGTGCCCAGGCTTGTTCGTAAATCTTTAAAAAATCTTGAATATATTTCTCAATATTGGCGAATCGCACATGTTCAAATCTGAAATTGGGCTTTTTGGCTACCCATTCTGCAATTTTCCAAAACCGTTCAGGAAAAGGTTCTTTGTGGTTAAGATGGTAACTATATTGTTCAAAATATACTTTAAAACCGTAATTTTCGAATAATTGTAAATAATAAGGCTTATTATATGGCATTCCAAATCCCTGCTGCATAAATCCTTCAACAAGCAGCCCCCAATTAATAAGGTTCTCACCGAAATTTACAGGACCATCCATGGCTTCCATGCCTTTTGAAGCAAGCCATGTTTTGGCTGTATCGAACAAAATATTTGCAGCTTTTTGATCATTTATACACTCAAAATAACCGCAACCTCCTGTGGGTTGATTAAAAGTATAGGCTCTATTTCCATTAATAAAAGCACCAATTCTGCCTATTACTTTACCTTCTTCATTTTTCAAAATCCAGCGGGTTCCGTCACCATGTTTATAAAAAGCATTTTTCAAAGGATCAAAAGCCGCGTCTTCAAGTACTTCTAAAGGGGGTACCCAATTTGGATCATCAATATAAATATCATGGGCAACTTTATGAAAGGCTTTAACTGTATTATTCTCTTTTACTTCAATGATTTCCATAAAAAAATAAATGGGTTTTTACTGGTTTGCGAAATTAGTAATTTATTATTGTCTTCAAGATTTGTTCAGCATTTTCCTGCGCAATTATTGAATCAATAGTTTTCATCGCTTCTACATATCTGATTGAAATTTCATTAAGACTTCTATTTCGCATACCTATTGTAATAAATACTCTGGAGAATACCAGAGACAGTTGAGGATCTCTTGAAAGAGGTGGCATGATTTCAAAAAAAGGGTCGAATTTCTCGTCTTGAGCTTCCTTGTCAATAAGTGCCAGTCTTCCAATCATTAATAATCCAACAATTTTAACGAGGAGTTTTTTGCCAAGACAATATTCAAAGGCTTTTTGATAGGCAAAAGTGCTTTTGGAAAACAAATTCATGGCAATCTGTTCTGCTATTTCTATCGAATGTAAGTTCCTTACCCAATAATCCATTTGGTTTTCGGTTAGTTCGTCAGGTTCATCAAGAAGTGTAGCAAGAATCATTGTTTCTCGCCATTGCTTATTCCATAATTTTAGGGCAAGAAGATGGTTTTTAGGATAATTGGCAGCAATCTGGCGCAGCAATGTCACCGACACTCCAAAATTAACTTTATAGTCAACCCCCCTTTTTTCCATTGAATTTACTACATCCCCATTTTGCAAGGGTTTTATTTTCGATAAAATTTCCTGAAATATCCTCTCTATTTCGGGGTTATCAAGTAAATAATCCATCATTTTTATTGATTGGTTCTGAAAAGCAAAGTTAGCAATACAGATGTTACTGCACACTATTTTTCCCGATATGAACCCAAAATCGAACACAATTATCACATCTATTTAAATATCAAACAATTAACATAAATGGTTTTTTTTGAAAAATCATTTGTCCTAATAGCAAAACATTTTCTATATTTGCAGCCGTTAAATGGTGGATGTAGCTCAGGGGTTAGAGCATCGGATTGTGGTTCCGAGGGTCGTGGGTTCAAATCCCATCTTCCACCCAAAATAAAAGCCCGGCATGTTGTAATACACATAGTTGGGCTTTTTTTTCAAGTATGAAACGATGTGATATACCATATTACTAAATAGATATAACGATATCGAATATTGAAAAATGTTAAATCGTCGCAATGCAGAGTAAGTTTATTTGTTTTTTCATATATTTGTAACCCGAAGTAAAGTGAATTTTAAAGACATCGCAATATGAAGCTAAATGTTTTAATTTATCTGATTTTAAGTTTACTGATTGTTTCTTCTTGTGGTTTACCTTTCATGCAAGGGAAGAAGAAAGGTGCCTCCTCAACAACCGGATGGTCATATAACGACCCTAAAAACGGTGGATTTGAGTATCGCTCAGGTTATACTCAGCCAGCAGGTCCAGGATTGGTTTACATTCAGGGTGGGACTTTTGCCATGGGTCGGGTAGAGCAGGATGTAATGTTTGACGGGAATAATATCCCACGTAGGGTTACAGTTGCTTCCTTCTATATGGATGAGTCGGAAGTTCGTAATATAGACTGGAGGGAATACATTTTTTGGTTACAGCGCATTTACCCTAACGACCGTGAAGTATATTTAGATGCTCTTCCCGATACTCTTGTTTGGCGGAGCGAATTATCTTATAATGAGCCTTATCTGGAAAATTATTTACGCCATGCGGCATATTCGGAATACCCTGTTGTTGGGGTTAGTTGGATTCAGGCTGATAAATTCTGCAAATGGAGGACTGACAGGGTGAATGAAGGAATCTTAATTGATGACTCATATTTGGCACAAGATCTTGCTCAAACAGGAAATAAGGTTTTTACGTCTGACGGTTATCTCAATGGAGTTTATGATGGAGTTGAAGGGAAAAGACCCTTAAAAAGTCTGGGTAAAGGTGGTGCTCCACGCCGAGTTAATATATCAGACGGGGTTGTTTTGCCACGCTACAGACTTCCAACAGAAGCCGAATGGGAATTTGCGGCACTTGGACTTGTAGGAAATACAGAAGAAGAGGTTGTTCTTGATCGTCGTATTTATCCCTGGAATGGTAATCAGATCAGAAGCGCCGATAAAAACATTAGAGGCCAAATGCTTGCCAACAACGTAAGAGGCCGGGGTGACTATATGGGCGTTGCCGGGTATCTTAATGATGCTTATGAGATTGCAGCTCCTGTTTTATCATTTCAACCAAACGATTATGGATTATATTGTATGGCTGGAAATGTCAATGAATGGGTTCAGGATGTTTATCGTCCTAGTTCCTCAATGGAAGTTAATGAATTTCAACCTCTCAGAGGAAATGTATATACAAATTTCAAACGTGAAAGTCCGGGTGGTAAACTGGTTGTAAATAAATACGGAGAGTTGGTCAGAGACACTCTGGTTGATTATACAAACTTTAAAGATGGTGATTATCAGTCAATAATTACTGATGCCGACGATTGGAAAAATGACAGTATAAGCAATTATACAGATCTTATGTATGCCTCAGGAACCGGTTCTTCAATGCCGAGAGTTTCTGATAAAACCCGGGTTTACAAAGGTGGAAGCTGGAAAGATCGCACATTTTGGCTTGGTCCCGGAACACGTAGATTTATGGATCAGCGTAAAGCAGCAAATGATCTTGGTTTCCGATGTGCAATGACACATCTTGGAGATTCAAATCTCCAATAATTGATGATTCACCTATAATTAAAAAAACCTCATCGAAAAAATGGGGTTTTTTAATTCATATTAATACCATGCTAATTAAAGAGTTATACGAGATATTTACAAAACATCCTGTTATTTCGACCGATAGTCGGAGAATAGAAAAAAATTCTCTTTTTTTCGCATTGAAAGGGGAGAATTTTAATGGAAACGCATATTCATCATTGGCTATTGACAATGGTGCAGCTTTTTCGGTAATTGATGAGGCAGAATACAAAATTAACGAACGTTATATTGTGGTTGATAATGTATTGTCAACTTTACAAGAGTTAGCAACCTACCACCGTATTAAGCTTGGAATCCCGATAATTGCAATTACTGGGACAAATGGTAAAACAACAACAAAAGAGTTAGTAACCAATGTATTGTCTAAAAAACACATAGTGGAGTACACAAGAGGCAA
Source organism: uncultured Bacteroidia bacterium (assembly GCA_903834845.1). GTDB lineage: Bacteria > Bacteroidota > Bacteroidia > Bacteroidales > Prolixibacteraceae > JAAFHB01. Next base: position 7,655 of record CAILKW010000090.1, read on the forward strand.
TCTTAATAACCATATAGGAGTTCCTCTTACTTTATTGACAATGAATACTTCGACCCAAATTGGTGTGGTAGAAATGGGTGCCAACCATCCGGGGGAAATTGCAGCCTTATGCGAAATAGCTTTACCAGACTTCGGACTGATTACAAATGTTGGCAAAGCTCATCTTGAAGGATTTGGCTCTTTCGAGGGTGTCAAAAAAACCAAGGCTGAACTCTATCGTTTTATTGAAAAGCATAATGGGAAGGTTTTTCTCAATACATCCAATAACCATTTGAAAGAAATGGCTGGAGATGCCGATACGATTTGCTACAAAACAACAAGTACAGGTGAAGGAATTGAGGGCGAGCTGATTCAATCATCACCTTATATGGTTTTTCAAGTCAGATTTCCTAAAGGTTGGCTCTACATAAAAACAAATCTTGCAGGAGGATACAATCATGAGAATGCACTTGCAGCAGTGTGTATAGGAGATTTTTTTGGAGTTAGTCCCCTTGAAATATCAAATGCAATCGAAAATTACAAACCCTCGAATAACCGTTCTCAATTTATTAAGACTGCACATAATCTGATTCTTATGGATGCCTATAATGCAAATCCTTCAAGCATGGATGCTGCACTTGATAATTTTAAAACATTCGATGCTACATTGAAGGGAGTTATTCTGGGTGATATGCTCGAATTAGGTGAAACATCGCTCGAAGAACATCAGAAGATTGCCGATAAGCTCGAAACAATCAACCTCGCGATGGTTCTGCTTAAAGGAAGTGAGTTTTCGAAATGCCTGGTTTCACCCAATTTTCTTGTATTCGATAATAACACACAAATTAACAGTTATTTAGAAAGTATTAAACCTGAAGGATTTTTGTTCCTGATAAAAGGTTCCAGGGGAATGAAACTTGAAGAGGTAATCGCTAAACTGTAAAATATAACTTGTATATAATCTAATCTTAAATACTTAACTTTGTCGTCCTTTGTAATCATGAAAACAATTCTTTTTCAGTAATGCCAGAAAGTCGCAATTTAGAAAATAGTATTACCCATCCGGTTTTCAGGCAGATCGGAAATGTATCTGATCAGCAAGGCATCGAAACTTACGTTGTTGGAGGTTTTGTTCGTGATGTCATTTTAGGTCGCAAACGTGCAGTTTTTGATGTTGACATCGTGACCGTTGGCAGTGGAATTGATTTGGCTGTAAAGGTTGCAGCAACACTAAATCCGCGTTTGAAAGTTAATGTATTCAAGAATTTTGGAACGGCGATGTTCAGGTTCAACGATATTGATTTCGAATTTGTAGGTGCACGCAGGGAATCATACCGACATGATAGCAGGAAACCTATTGTTGAGGACGGAACTCTTGAAGATGATCAAAAAAGACGCGATTTCACAATTAATGCTTTGGCTATATGTTTGAATAGCAATCGTTATGGTGAATTGCTTGACCCTTTTGGCGGAATTGAAGATTTAGAAAACAAAATTATCAAAACACCGCTTGCACCGGAAATCACTTTTTCTGATGATCCTCTCAGAATGATGAGAGCAATACGTTTTGCAACCCAGCTTAATTTCGTCATTGAAGACGTGACGCTTGCTTCTATCCAAAGCCAATGTAAACGGATCGAAATTGTTTCAAAAGAGCGGATTACCGATGAGATTAACAAAATTCTTCTCACGCCGAGCCCTTCTGTCGGGTTTAAACTCCTTGAAAAAACAGGATTACTCGCAATAATTTTGCCCGAAGTTCAAAAGCTTAAAGGCCGTGAAACGAGGAATGGGATTGGACACAAAGATAATTTTTATCACACCCTTGAGGTTCTTGATCGAATATGCCAAAAAACAGATAATATTTGGTTACGATGGTCGGCTTTGTTTCATGACATTGCAAAACCGGTAACAAAGCGTTTTGATCCACGGTTAGGATGGACTTTTCATGCACATAACCTTGTAGGGGAAAAGATGTTACCTGGTATTTTTGACAGGCTGAAACTACCTCTTTACGAAAAGCTTAAATACGTACAAAAGATGGTTTCTTTACACATGCGTCCAATAGTTTTGTCAGAAGAGGAGGTAACTGACTCTGCTGTACGCCGTCTTCTGTTTGATGCCGGTAATGATATCGATGATCTTATGACTCTCTGTGAAGCCGATATCACCTCAAAAAATCCTGATAAAGTAAGCCTGTTTCTTTCAAATTTTCAATTAGTTCGCGAAAAATTAAAAGATATTGAAGAACGTGACGCACTCAGAAATTTTCAGCCACCAATTACAGGTGAAATAATTATGGACACATTCGACTTGCAGCCGTGCCGCGAAATTGGCATTATCAAATCTGCTATTAAAGAAGCTATCCTCGAAGGTGAAATACATAATAATTATCACGAAGCCTACCAATATATGCTGAAAAA
>CAILKW010000091.1 GCA_903834845.1 uncultured Bacteroidia bacterium
ACTGAGGCTATCGAAATTCTTAAAAACTCGAAGCAAAATAAAAAGGGCAAATTCCAGTATCCCATAACTGGTTATGGTGTTGATTTGCAGAGCGAACATGAACGTTTTCTTGTAGAGCAGGAATTCAAAAAGCCTGTAATTTTGACCAATTACCCCAAAGAGATAAAAGCTTTCTATATGAGGCTTGACGATAACGGAAAAACTGTTTCGGCTATGGATGTATTATTCCCTCAAATTGGAGAAATAATCGGCGGCTCACAACGTGAAGAAAGGCTTGAGGTACTTGAAAATCGTATGGATGAAATGAAAATCCCTAAAGCAGAAATGCAATGGTATCTTGATACTCGCAGATTTGGCGGCTGTCCTCATGCAGGGTTTGGCCTGGGATTCGAAAGACTTCTTCTTTTTGTTACAGGAATGGGAAATATACGCGATGTTATACCTTTTGCCCGTACACCAAAAAATTGTGAATTTTAAAGCAATTATTTTTTAACTTTAGAGCGGGAAAATAGTAACAAATTATGCAGAAATTAAGTCTTCAACAGAAACTACTTCAAAAGCTTTCGCCTCAGCAGATACAGGTTATCAAGCTGTTGGAGTTGCCAAGTTTACTGCTTGAACAACGTATCAAAAAAGAACTTGAAGAAAATCCGGTGCTTGAAATCGAAAATGAGGATTATGGTTCTTCTGATGATGAATACACAAATGAATTAAAAACCAACGAAGACCGTGATAACGAAGAGTTTTCCGTTGGAGATTATCTGAACGATGAGGATTATCCTGCTTACAAGTACAATACTCAAAATACTTCAAAGGATGATAAAGTAGCTGATATACCTTTTTCTGACGATGTTTCATTTCATGAATATTTGCAGGAGCAGGTTAGTATGGTGATGCTTGATGAACGCGAAAGTATTCTGGCTGAACATATTATAGGCAATATAGATGAAGATGGTTATTTACGCCGCGATATAGCTTCTATAGTTGACGACCTTGAGTTTACACAAAATGTCAAAACTAACGAAACAGAATTGATTAGGATACTCAGGTTGATTCAAGACCTGGATCCACCTGGTGTCGGTGCACGAAATCTACGAGAATGTCTCAGATTACAGCTTTTTCGCAAGGGAGACCATAAACCGGAGGTTAAACTGGCAGGTCAGATACTTCGCGATACCTTTGAGGAGTTTACCCGTAAGCACTTCGATAAGATTGCCAAGAAATTTGGTGTTGATGAAGAGACTCTCAAAGATGCCATTGATGAAATACTTAAACTGAATCCGAAACCCGGGAGTTCTTTTAGCAGCAATATTAGTCATGGAAATCAGGCTATTATTCCGGATTTTATTCTCGAAATTATTGATGATGAACTGCAATTGAGTCTTAATCAGAAAAATGTTCCTGAGCTGAATATCAGTCGCCACTATTCAAACATGCTTCGCTCATATAACGACAATCGCAAAGGAATGACACGCGACGTAAAAGAAGCAGTTCTATTTGTCAAACAGAAGATTGATTCCGCCAAATGGTTTATTGATGCGATCAAACAACGGCAGGAAACACTTATGCACGTTATGACCGAAATACTTTTGTATCAAAAGGAGTATTTTATGGAAGGTGAAGAGACAAAAATGCGCCCAATGATTTTAAAGGATATCGCCGACCGTACAGGACTTGATATTTCCACAATTTCGAGGGTTTCGAATAGCAAATATATTCAAACACATTTTGGGATTTATCCTTTGAAATTCTTTTTTTCCGAATCAATGCAAAAGGATACCGGTGAAGAAGTTTCAACGCGCGAGATTAAATCAATATTACGTGAATGTATTGATAATGAGAGCAAACGAAAGCCGCTTAATGATGATGATCTCACACAGATACTTAATGATAAAGGGTATGAAATTGCCCGCCGGACTGTTGCAAAATACCGTGAACAACTCGATATACCCGTTGCCCGTATGCGTAAAGAACTCTAACCAGTTTACAGTAACCTAAATAATTACTTGGAAATATCAATGATTTTATGGCTGTTTAATAATTTTTCGAACAGCTATTTGATTATGCGAATATCTCATCTTTAAAAGGTAAATACCCGTATCGAGATCCCCGATATAAAAGTCATTTGTATATCCCAAGATATCAGACAAACCGAACTCCTTTGTTTTATGTCCTGTTAAATTGTAGAATTCAATGCTTTGCGCTTTTTCGGATGAAACTACAGTAACGTAATCAGTAGCTGGATTGGGAAATATTCGCAGATCATTCAGATTCATTTTGTGATTTTCAACAGCGGTAATTGGTGGTCCGTAATTCCGGGTCGAAAAGAGCTTATATTCGCCGGGAGTAAGTTGTAAGGATTGAGAAGTTGCAGCTACATCGAAGGTTTTCTGTCCGAAAAAGTCATACCATGTACCGGTTTTCTGAAATTCTATCTGTGCGTTTAGACTTGTAACCCCGAAATTTCCGACAATTAAAACATGTTCCCCATTCAGATTCAATTTAATCCATTTTATTTCGCCGGTTAAAGACTGGGAAAAGTCGGAAGTTGAAAAAATGGGATACTTTTTTTTCAGATTAAATACTTTTGCAAAAACCTGAAATAACAGGTCGCGGTCATTATTATTTTTGTATTCCCAATGGACAGGTTTTTCACCTAAACGACCATTTGTGTTTATTGAAATATCGTAGCCCAATTCGCCAAACTGCCAAATCATTTTAGGGCCAGGAATCAACATAAAAAGGGCAGTAGTCAAGCCTGTACGGCTTAACGCTACCGGTTGATTTTTAATATTGTATGAGCCAGAGGCGTTTCCATAAGTAATACATTTATACATCATCCGCTCTTCGTCATGACTTTCCATGTACCCCACAAGCGAAGGTTTGCTCCATCCGCGATTAAGGTACGAAGCCCAACTAAGGTCGGATTTACTATTTTCATTATACCCCATAGCTGCCTCAGTAGCATTACCATTCATATTTCCCCATAAGAGTATCCCTTTACCATAGGATGCCAGTTCTTTCTCTTCCACATTATCAGCGAGGTGTTCAAAAATCACAATTGCTCCGGGCTTTCTTTTCCAAATTTCACCTGCCATCCTTTTAAGATTTGCTACACGTTGAGCATCATACAAGCTACCCCAGGTATCAGAGGAATTTTTAATATTGTTTGAAAATCCTTTAGTGAAATCGAACCTGAAGCCATCTATTTTATATTCGCTCATCCAGAAAGAGCTTATGCTATCAATCAGTTCACGGGTGGCAAGACTCTCGTGGTTG
>CAILKW010000092.1 GCA_903834845.1 uncultured Bacteroidia bacterium
ACCTGCCTGATATTTGAAAAATCCACTATATATACCACCAATATACAGATCATTGGCAGGTGAAATACAAATTGAATATGACTGGTTAACATTACTGTTTATATCAGGTGTTTTTACCCAATCCCAGTTGTTTAATTGTGAAAATACTGGAAAAATATTGATTAATAAAAGATTAATCAGAAAACCCGAAAATCTGAAAAGAAATCTCATCATTTTATTATTTAAGTTTTACAAAGTTAGAACTTGTTTATTTACTTTGATTATGAATTATTCAAACTAGTAACTTTAGAATTAAAAAAAAGGTTTTATAACTATTACCCGTTGTGAATGTTTTAACAACACGCTCGCAAAAATCATTTCAATTAATATAAAAAATGTTACACAATACTATAAATAAGTTACATAATTCACACATTTTCGAAATAAAATGAATGAATCACATCTGATCAGATTTCCTGATCCTCTGATTGGATTTCCTGATCAAGACCATAAACAAAGCATTTGACCAAAAGCCATACCCGTATCCCAATCAATTTTACTTATTTTTCCCTACGCTGCTTTTGAACTCAATTTTTGCCACTTCTCAAATTAGAGCCTACTGAAAATATCATATAATCTTGGTTGTCAATATGTTGTGAATAAATATTTTTGTATAAGTGCAAATGTTTTATTATTTTTGAGTCATAAAACTTGCATCTATGATAAGCTATACATCTTCTAACCAGCTCAAGATTGAGGAATTTGCTTTACCATTTGGAGGGAAACTAACCTTGGATAACCGATGGGTAAAGTTATCACAACTATTACCATGGGATGACCTGGCATCCATATATTATCGTAAAATGAGTGCAGATAAAGGTGCACCAGGAAAAAATGCCAGATTAGTAATAGGAGCGATCATCATCAAGCATAAGCTGAAGTTGACAGATGAAGAAACAATCCAAACAATTCAGGAAAACCCGTTCATGCAATATTTTCTTGGGTTATCAGGGTTTACGCACAAGCCCATTTTTGATCCGAGTTTGTTTGTTTACATTCGAAAGAGATTAGGAGTGGAGGCATTTGATGAGATGAGTCAAACAATAATTGATATAGCCTTGGGAGACAAAAAAGTGATAAAATCAAAACCCCAATCAGACCTAAACAAAGACAACCACCCTTCAGATGGAATGAGCAAAGACAATATTAATCAGAATGAAACCAAAAATATCGAACCCGATAATAAAGGCAAGTTGAAGCTGGATGCTACCGTAGCAGATGCCTGTATAAAATTTCCAACAGACTTGGATTTACTTAATGACAGTAGGGAGAAAAGCGAGGAGTTGATAGATTTTTTGTTTAAAGACCTGCAACTAGCAAAAAAGCCCCGAACATACAGGCAAAAAGCAAGGAAGAGTTTTTTATTGCTGGCAAAGAAGAAAAACAAGAAAATAAAAGAGATAAGGAAGTGTGTCAGGCAGCAACTTGGATTTTTGAACAGGAACATAAAGCATATAAACCACATGCTTGACCAATACAAAAATAACCGTATGCCATTCAACAGACAACAGTACAAATACTTTTTAGTCATACAGGAGGTTTATCGTCAACAGCTTGAGATGTATCGCACCAAAGGTCATAGCTGTCAGAACCGAATAGTAAGCATATATCAACCTCATGTAAGACCAATTGTAAGAGGAAAAGCCAAGGCAAAAGTTGAGTTTGGAGCAAAGATAGGAGTTAGCCTTAGGGATGGTTATGCAAGGATCGATACACTCAGTTGGGAGGCATACAATGAATGCACAGATCTTAAAGAACAATGTGAAAGGCACAAATCCTTGTTCGGGTATTATCCGGAACTGGTACTGGCAGATCGCATTTATCTCACCCATGACAATAGAAATTGGTTGAAAGTCAGAAACATACGAATAGTAGGCAAACCTTTAGGAAGGCCTCCAAAAGAAGAGTTAACAGCATATCAAAAGCAAAAGAAGCGAAAAGAAGAAGCCGAAAGAAACCACATCGAAGGAAAGTTTGGGCAAGGGAAAAATGGATATGGGTTGAACCAGATCAGGGCAAAATTACAAAGCACCTCTGAATCATGGATTGCTGCTATCATTTTTGTGTTAAATTTGGTGAGGTTGATTAAAGATTTTTTATTTGCTCTTTTTTCAAGCTGCTTGATAAGACTCTATATGCTTTTTGAACCTCTTAAAAGGCAATACAAGATCAGTAAGTTGAGATTGAACCAGACTTGGAATACTGCTTTTGAAAATTCTATTCTGTTTAACGTTCTTTCGGGAAGTTCCATTAAATCGGTTGCCTGACTTTTTCAGGAAGCCCTAA
>CAILKW010000093.1 GCA_903834845.1 uncultured Bacteroidia bacterium
CCCACCTAATAATGGCGTTGTAAGTGCCAAAAGGATATTTTCAGAGTTTTTCCCAAGTTCAGTGGATATGTAAATTCCTCTTTCATTGAGTAATGGTTTACATTTTCCATAAGAACTTTTACCAACAGCATCAAAAATAAAGTCAAATGTTTTGTCTATCTCTGTAAAGTCCTGTTTGGTGTAATCAATTATAAAGTCTGCCCCTAAGGATTTTATAAGTTCTATATTTTTAGTACCACAAACGGCAGTAACATTAGCTCCAAAGTGTTTTAACAATTGAACCGCAGCTGAACCGATGGCACCGGTTGCACCATTAACCAAAACGTTTTGTCCGTTTTTTACTTTTGCTGCTCTAATATCACACAATGCATAATGACCACCTTCGCATACAGGAGCTGCCTGCTCATAAGTTAAACCATCTGGCATTGTGGTTATTGAATCATTCTCTGCTATAGTCATATATTCGGCATGGGCTCCAAACCGTGTATCATTATATCCGAAAACTTTATCTCCAATAATAAATGATGATACATTCTTGCCTATCGCTTCAATTTCACCTGCAAATTCATTTCCCAGAATTTGCAAATTAGGCTTAAACAGTCCGCTAAAAAATCTGGAAATAAAATACTCAGCACTCCTAAATCCACAGTCAGTGCGGTTTACTGTTGCAGCATAAACTTTTATTAGTACCTCATTCTCTTTAGGAACAGGCTTGGCAACCTCTGTTAATTTAACAACTTCCGGTGGACCATATTTTGTATATGTAATTGCTCTCATTTTATTATTTCCGGTCTTAAATATTTATTAATTACGCCTCAAAGGATTATAAATCCTTTGAGGCGCAGAGGCAAATAAAAATTCTTTAAAATATTATAAATCAATTCTTTTCCCCGCCCATTCGATGGCATAAAAAAGATGCTGCTGTATTTTTTCATTTTCGAATGAAGTATCACCATGTCCAAAAACAGTGTAAAATGAACGCGCACCTTCGAATTCGTGATACCAGATTACCGGATGATCACCCATTTTCCAAGCATCGTCTTTTGGGAGTTTTTTTATAGTTGATTCGTCAAGCGTGGCTAAAACAGTAACCTTTCCGCGAGGGTTTTCTTTAAAAGTGTACCATTCATCTTCAATTGTAAAGGTTGTCATTCCAATAAATGGCTTCATTGCCGGATGGTTAGTATTCTCAATATTTACAGTAGCCAATTGGTAGGGAGGATGTGTCTTGAAAAATGCTCCGTTTAATTCACCATACCATTTCCAATCGTACTCACAATCTGCCGAAGCATGGATACCAACAAAACCTTTACCACTTTTGATAAAAGTTGTGAATGCTTTTTCCTGAGCTTCATCAAGTATATTCATAGTCGGATTAAGAAAAACACAAACATCAAACCGAGCAAGAAAATCATCGGTAAACAAGGTAGGATCCTCTGTTGCAGTAACTACCCATCCTTTTTGCTGTGCAAGGGTTGTGATTGCCTTAATTCCGGCTGGAATTGAAGTATGTCGAAAACCAACTGTTTTCGAAAAGACAAGAACATTCAGTTTCTTCACTTCCTGCGCTTTTTTATCCGGTTGAGCCACCAGGCCCAATGAAACCGACAATACCAAAAATAGAATCAATAATTTTTTCATTTCAGATAATTTTAAAGTGTTTTTAATGGTGTCGAAAGTATATAAAAAAGGCGATCTTTTATCAAAAATCGCCATTAAAAACTTATTTATTACAACTAATATAAGAAGCTAAGCAATACCCCCGCGGCAACAGCACTGCCGATAACACCAGCAACGTTTGGCCCCATTGCATGCATCAGCAAATGGTTAGTCTTATCGTACTGCAAACCAACAACCTGCGAGACTCTGGCACTGTCAGGCACAGCTGAAACACCAGCATTACCAATCAACGGATTGATTTTATTACCCTCCTTAAGGAAAAGATTTATAATCTTGACAAATCCAACACCACCAATTGTGGCAATTACAAATGATAAGGCTCCAAGAGCAAAAATACCGACAGATTTTACAGTAAGGAAAGTGGTAGCCTGTGTAGATGCGCCAACAGTAAGACCAATTAAAATGGTGACAACGTCAATCATGGGTCCTTTGGCTGTATCTGCCAATCGTTTCGTAACAGTGCTTTCTTTCAATAAATTGCCAAAAAACAACATTCCAAGAAGCGGAAGACCTGACGGTACGAGAAAGCAGGTTAATAACAGACCTGCTATCGGAAAGATGATTTTTTCCTGTTTGGAAACTGTACGCGGAGGTTTCATTCTTATCAATCGTTCTTTACTGTTTGTAAGCAATTTCATAAATGGAGGCTGAATAACTGGTACCAAAGCCATATATGAATAAGCAGAGACAGCTATTGCACCCATTAATTCGGGTGCCAGTTTAGAAGAGAGAAAGATTGCAGTAGGACCATCGGCACCACCAATTATGCCAATTGCGCCTGCTTCGGAAGGGGTGAAACCCATGTATAGAGCAATTGCATAAGCACCAAAAATACCAAGTTGTGCAGCAGCACCAATAAGAATCAATTTGGGATTTGAAATCAAAGCCGAAAAGTCAGTCATAGCACCAATTCCCAGGAAGATAAGCGGCGGATATACCCCTTGAAGTACGCCAAAATAGAGGTAATTCATTACACTCCCTTTTTCGTAAACCCCGATTTGCAAACCGGGATAAAATGCAATATTCCCAACTAAAATCCCAAAACCAATCGGAACCAGAAGCATCGGTTCATATTCCTTGGCAATTGCCAAATAGATAAAAGACAAACCTATCAATATCATGAGTATATGGCCCATTGTCATATTGGCAAAAGCTGTATATTCAAGGAACTGACGAAGATGGTCAATTATAAAAGTAAGAAAACCTGTATTTTCCATGTTTATTCTCCAATCACAATTAGTACATCACCTTCCATCACCGAATCTCCTTTACTTTTGGAAATAGATACTACTCTTCCTGCCTTGTCTGATTCGATATTATTTTCCATTTTCATGGCTTCAAGAACAAGTAGACGCTGGCCTATTTTTACAATATCACCCTCTTTTACAAAGAGATCCAATATTACACCAGGAAGAGGAGATTTAATCGTTCCAGTACCTTTTGGAGCAGAAGGACTACTGGTTTTAGCTATTGAAGGATGAGCATCTGTAGATGGGACAGAGATACTACGTAACAGTTTAGGCGTTTTGACAGGTTGCATTGTCTTATCAACTTCCACACTGTATTTTGTGCCATTGATTTCTATTTCGGCAATATTATCCTCAACACTTACAATTTCCGCATTGTATTGATTGCCATTTATTATAAATTTAAACTTTTTCATTTCAGACCGATTTATCTTGGTGATTTTCTTAATCCATAAATTTTTGAACTCCAGGGCGAATAAGTACGTGATACCTTAGTCATTGTAATAATAGGATCTTCCTGGTCGTGTAACTGATTTCCATATAGATACAATGCCATGGCTATTGCTGCATTGACCTCACCTGAAAGCCCTTCATGTGCTTCACCCGAGGATGCATCCGCAAGTAATTTGCTGGCTTTTCTGACATCTTTTGTCATTAAAAAACCGAGGCCTTTAAAGAATAAGTACAACAAGGCAAGACCTAAAAACACAACAGACATTGCAATCATAGTCATTCCTATTCCGGTTGGATCCAAAATCACAAATTTCTCAGCCTCTGAAATCTTCGTTGATGTGTCATTATTTGCATTTGGAGTTGATTTTTTAAGATATCCCCATTCCGCCCCTCCGTCCACAAGACGACCATAGGCCACGTCAGGTGATTGAGGTGCTTTGATAGTCACGCTATCAAGTATAGTCCGACCATTGGCTTCATACAAATAGATAGTTTTCCCTACTTCAAGAGTAAAATTCAAATGAAGAATACCTCTGTCTGTTTCATTATCAGCCCAAAATACAATATAACTTTGTGTAGGAATCAGTGTTATTGGTTGCCCCTTTGGAATATAGTATTTTTTGGGAGTTTTAATATCATCTGTCAGATAAAGACCACCAATATTTACTGAATTATAAGCTGAATTGTAAATTTCAAACCAGGGACTGTGCTGCCCGTAATCATCTACATAATTTGAATCATTGTAAATAAGAATTTCATTAATGCGCAAATCTGTTGTACTTTGAGCATTAACAATTTTGGTTCCCGATAAGAGTAAAATGAGTACAATCAGCTTTAAAATGCTTAATTTATTTTTTAGCATAGCGACTCGAAATTATAACGGGAGATTTGAATGTTTTTTAGCTGGCATTGAATCTTTTTTCGTTGCGAGTGATTGTAGTGCTCTGATAATACGAAATCTTGTATTACGAGGCTCAATTACATCATCAATATAACCGTATCTGGCAGCATTGTAAGGATTTGCAAATTCTTCTTTGTATTCAGCCTCTGCTCTGGCTACAAATTCAGCACGGGCAGCATCATCCGGCAAACCCTTTATATGTTTACTGCGTAACACTTCTATGGCACCTTTAGGACCCATCACTGCTATTTCAGCCTGAGGCCATGCATAATTAATGTCTCCACGTAAATGCTTGGAACTCATTACACAATAGGCACCGCCATAAGCTTTGCGAAGTATAACTGTAATTTTAGGAACTGTTGCTTCACCGTAAGCAAATAATAATTTAGCACCATGAATAATTATACCGCCATATTCCTGAGCAGTACCTGGCAGGAATCCGGGAACATCTTCGAGCGTAACCAAAGGAACATTGAAGGCATCGCAGAAGCGAATAAAGCGGGCAGCTTTTCTTGATGCATTAATATCCAATACACCAGCCAGATAAGATGGCTGATTGGCAACTATTCCTACAGGCATACCGTTAAAACGGGCAAATCCAATAACAATATTCTGCGCATAATTTCTGTGAACTTCCATAAATTCGCCATAGTCAACAATTGAATGGATCACATCTTTAACATCATAAGGTTTATTTGGATTTTCAGGAATGATATCATTCAGATGATCATCAAGGCGATCAATTGGGTCTTCATTATGTGCAATTGGCGGATCCTCAAGGTTGTTTTGCGGCAAAAATGAAAGTAATTTACGAATCAATAATAATCCCTCTTCCTCAGAATCTGTAACAAAATGTGTAACTCCCGATTTTGTACCATGTACAACCGCCCCGCCTAATTGCTCGTCTGTTACTGTTTCACCGGTAACTGTTTTAACCACTTTGGGTCCGGTAACAAACATGTAACTTGTATCCTTTTTCATAACAATAAAATCGGTCAATGCAGGAGAATAAACTGCACCTCCGGCACATGGACCAAAAATGGCAGAAATTTGCGGAATTACACCTGAAGCCATGATATTACGTTGGAAAATTTCGGCATAACCAGCCAAAGCAGTAACTCCTTCCTGAATACGAGCACCACCCGAATCGTTAATACCGATACATGGAGCTCCAACCTTCATGGCCATATCCATTATTTTACAAATCTTCTGTGCATAAGTTTCAGATAGTGAACCACCGAATACGGTGAAATCCTGAGAGAAGATAAAAATTGTTCTTCCATCAATTGTTCCACGTCCGGTCACAACACCATCACTCATAAATTTTGTTTTCTCCATCCCAAAATTGGTACAGCGATGGGTTACGAACATGTCGAACTCTTCGAAGCTACCTTCGTCAAGTATGAGGTCGATACGTTCGCGTGCGGTTAATTTACCTTTGGTGTGTTGCGATTCTATTCTTTTCGTTCCACCTCCAAGTTTGGCCTCCACACGAAGGTCAATCAATTGTTTGATTTTATCCTGATTGCTCATCGTACTAATAATTATATATTTAGTTGAAAACTATTCACTACAGAGTTCGGTTAGTACTCCTAAAGTTGATTTCGGATGTAAAAAACCTATGGTCAATCCTTCAGCACCTTTACGTCCTTGTTTATCAATTAATTGAATACCTGCCTCATTTGCCTCCTGCAAAGCATTGTTAACATTATCAACTGCAAATGCAAGATGATGAATTCCGGGACCTTTTTTCTCTAAGAATTTGCCGATCGGCCCTTCAGGATCTGTTGACTCCAATAATTCAATTTTGGTCTGGCCAACCTTAAAAAAAGCTGTTTTTACCTTTTGATCTGTAACTTCTTCTATTGCATAGCACTTTGATCCAAGAAGGGTTTCATAATATGGAATAGCAATTTCGAGGCTAATTACAGCAATACCGATATGCTCAATATGTGATACATTCATGTTAAATGGAATTTATTTATGTTTTGACTTATTTCAATACCGGTACAAAACGATAATGAGGTCCAAATCTTTCAAAAGCAGCCTTATCAAGCATTTCCTGGTGGTTTGGATGGGCAATTGAAATCAACAATCTTGCTCTTTCCTGAAAGGTCTTGCCATAAAGATTTACAGCACCGTTTTCGGTTACAACCCAGTGAATATTAGCGCGTGTTGATACTACGCCAGAGCCTTCAATGAGTGTAGGGCATATTTTCGACATCCCTTTTTCTGTAACAGATGGCATTGCTATAATAGGTCTTCCACGAAAAGAATGACCTGCTCCGCGAATAAAATCAATTTGCCCTCCAACGCCCGAATAGTGTTTTGTACCAATGGAATCAGCACAAACCTGTCCTGTCAAATCAATTGCCAATGCTGCATTGATAGCAGTAACCCGATCTAATTTCCGAATGACAGCTACATTGTTGGTATGTGATACATCCATCATCGCTACCATAGGATTGTCGTCAACAAAATCGTATAATTCTTTCGACCCCATAAGAAAGGATGCAACCATCTTTCCCTTATCAATATTTTTCATGCTTCCGTTTACTACCCCTTTTTCAACAAGAGGAAGAATTCCATCAGCAAACATTTCAGTATGGACACCCAAATTTTTATGATTACCTAACTGTGAAAGAACAGCATTGGGCATTCCTCCAATTCCCATCTGCAGGCAAGCACCATCTTCAATTAAAGCTGCAGCATTTCTTCCAATTGCAATGTCGGTTTCAGTCAAGGGATCAAGTTTGTGTGCGTACAGGGGTGCATCATCTTCAACAAAAATATCAATTTGTTCAAGTCTGATCATTGCATCTCCCCAAGCACGGGGAACATTTGGATTTACTAAAGCAATGACCACATCAGCACATTGAACAGCTGCAAGAGTTGCATCAACTGAGGTTCCAAGTGAAACATAGCCATGCTTATCAGGTACGGATACCATAATCATTGCAACATTAACTTTAAGATAACCTTCACGTATTAATTTTTGAGTTTCGCTTAGAAAAACCGGAATATAATCGGCATAACCAGCTTGTGTTTGCTTGCGAAGATTTGCGCCGACAAAAAATTGCTGACAATCGAATATACCTTCAAATTCGGGATTAGCATATTCTACAGCACCTTCAATGTGAATATGCTGAATTTTAACATCATAAATTTCTCCTGCGCGTCCGCGCTCAACCATTGCTTTGATTAATCTGTGAGGTGTAACAGCAACTCCGCTTAAATGAACCCGATCGCCCGATTTAATGACTTTGACTGCTTCCTCTGCAGTAACATATCTAACTTGCTTCATATTAAAATATAACTGTTTAAAATTCGCGGCAAAGGTAAACAATTATGGTTTTTAGAAATGATAAACAGGTTTATGCAATGTTATTTTTAAAATATTCGAACCGAGGATTTGAAATATTCAAATGTCTCATAAAAGAAGCATAATTTCAGCTAATTACGTTTGATCTCTTCCAAATTTTTGTATTTTTGTTTCCTTAAAATAATGTAAAGAAATGGTTAAATTTGATCTGGCCGTAATTGGTAGCGGTCCCGGAGGTTTTGCTGCAACAATGAGAGCCGTTGATTTTGGGAAAAATGTATGTTTAATTGAAGCCGGTCATATCGGAGGGACAGGAATTATGAATGGACCGTTAACCTCAAAGACAATGTGGGAGCTTTCTGTTGACTATTCTATTGCAGCGGCAGTTGATCGCGGTTACCGTGCATCAGGTTTGCAGGTTGACTATAATATGGTAAAAAAAACAGTTATAGCAGCTGCAAAAACCAAACAATATCAAATGCTGTCGCAAATAGAATCATTCTCGGCTAAAAGCAACGATGCTGGTTCAATTACATTCAAGCGAGGTTTTGCAAAGTTTCTTAATCGGAATACACTTCAAATCGAAGGCGAAAACGGTATAGAAATCATTGAAGCCGATTTCATCATTATCGCAACAGGTTCAAAACCACGAGAACTATCAGAATTACCCGTTGATCAAAAACAAATTTTCGATTCAGACGGACTACTAAATCTGGATCGTTTCCCAGAACGTATGATGATTCTGGGTTCAGGGATAATTGGTTGCGAATTTGCTGCTATTTTTTCAAACTTCCGGCAGACTGAAGTCCATTTACTCGATAGAACGCACCGTGTAATTCCTTTTGAAGATGACGATGTTAGTGATTTTGTTTCTGATAATCTTGAAAAAAACGGAGTAATTATTCACCATACCGCCACATTGCGAACCGTTAGAAAAGAGAAAAACCATTTGGAAGTGGTTCTTGATTACGATGATGGACATAGTCAGGTAGTTGAAGTTGACATTGTACTTGTTTCTGTTGGCCGCGATGCAAATACAAAATATCTTGGTCTCGAAAATGTTAATATTCAACCTAATGTAAAAGGATACCTCCATATAAACGATGTTTGTGCGATTGATAATTTTAATAAATGCAATATTTTTGCAGCCGGTGATGTTACCGGACAAAAGGCACTTTATGGAGTTGCTGAGGAGCAGGGACGTTTTATTGTAGAGGCAATTTTCGGACAGGCAACCTACCGGCTCGACTATTCGTATATGCCAACACTTATGTTTTTTAAGCCTGAACTTGCATCGGTAGGAGCAAATGAGAAAGTATTACGCGATAAAAAAATCCCTTATAAATCAGTATATTACTCTAATGAACTTGTAAACCGCACCATAGCAATGCGAAGTACAAATGGGTTCGTAAAAATTATTGTGAGCAACGATGGTTCAGAAAAAATTCTTGGTATGCGGGCTGCCGGGCCTCAGGCTTCGGCGTTTATCGTATCCATTGCCTACCTTATCAACTCCGACATCCGTCTGCACGAAGTATTGCAAAGTATTCATCCGCATCCAAGTGTAACAGAGGGCATTCAGGAGTGTATCCGAATTTTTTATAACCAGTCTATTTATAAACCCAAAGCATTTCCATCACTCATAAAGGTAACAGAATGGAAACCGGAATGATGTGATTTGGTATGAGTAATCAGTAGGCAGTAATCAGTAGACAGTAGGCAGTAAGCAGTAGGCAGTAGGCAGTAATCAGTAGGCAGTAATCAGTAGGCAGTAACCGGTAGTCAGTGTCCTGACTCCAGCCACTATTTTTCTTTATCTTTGCAACCAATGAAAGCCATCACTTTATTAATTAAAATATACTGTAATGATCATCTTTTTTAAAGGAAAATCAAATCTTATAGCCGTTGATACAAATAAAGAACTTAACACAGCTGATCTCGAAAAGCTAATCTGGCTTTTTGAGCAGGCCACATTAATTGAAAATGAAACTGTATCAGGAATTTATGTCGGCCCAAGAAAAGAGATGATCACTCCGTGGAGTACAAATGCTGTTGAGATCACTCAGAATATGGGCATTAACGGAATCCTCAGAATAGAAGAGTTTTTTCAAATTGAGGCTGAACATCAAAAATTTGACCCGATGCTTCAGGTTGTATATAAGGGACTTAATCAACAAGTATTCACTATTTCTCATCAACCTGAACCAATCCTTTATATCGAGGACATTGCCGCTTACAGCTATAAAGAAGGATTGGCACTGAGTGAAGATGAGATAGCATACCTCAACGGGGTGTCGCAAAAAATTGATCGTAAACTTACTGATAGTGAGGTTTTTGGATTTTCACAGGTTAACTCGGAGCATTGTCGGCACAAAATATTTAACGGAAATTTCATAATTGATGGTGTCGAAAAACCTTCTACACTTTTTCAGTTAATAAAGAAAACCACCCAAACCAATCCTAATACAATTCTATCAGCTTATAAAGACAATTGCTCTTTCAGTAAAGGACCCGCATCAGAACAATTTGCTCCAAAAACACAGGATAAGCCAGACTTTTTTCAGATAACTGATATTCAGACCGTTCTTTCACTTAAAGCCGAGACCCATAATTTCCCGACTACTGTTGAGCCTTTTAACGGTGCCGCTACCGGAACTGGTGGCGAAATCCGTGACCGTATGGCCGGTGGAAAAGGGAGTTTTCCGATTGCCGGAACCGCAGTTTATATGACCGCTTATTCCAGAAATGATGAAGAAGGACGTTCGTGGGAAAATGCTACAGAGCCTCGTCCGTGGTTATATCAGACTCCTGAGGATATCTTAATTAAGGCTTCGAACGGAGCATCCGATTTTGGAAATAAATTCGGTCAGCCATTAATCAACGGTTCAGTTTTAACCTTTGAACATTTCGAAAACCAGAAAAAATTTGGTTACGATAAGGTAATAATGCAGGCTGGAGGAATCGGATATGCAAGACTTGAAGATTGCCTGAAAAGTGTGCCTGATGTGGGTAATAAAGTGGTTTTACTCGGTGGTGATAATTACAGAATTGGAATGGGTGGCGGAGCAGTTTCGTCTGTGGATACCGGTGAATTCGACAGCCATATCGAATTAAATGCAGTACAACGAGCCAATCCCGAAATGCAGAAAAGGGCTTACAATACCATCAGGGCACTGGCAGAATCGGGTAATAATCCAATAATATCAATCCACGATCACGGTGCAGGCGGACATTTGAATTGTCTTTCGGAATTAGTCGAAGAAACCGGAGGCGAAATATATATTGACCAATTACCTATCGGAGATCCAACCCTGTCAGCCAAAGAGATTGTAGGAAATGAATCGCAGGAACGGATGGGATTCGTTACAAGCGGCGAAAATATTGAACTGATTACACGTATTGCCGAAAGGGAACGTTCCCCTGTTTATGTGATCGGAGAAACAACCGGAAACCATAAATTCACATTCGTAAACAGGAAAACAGGAGAAAAACCAATCAATTGGGAACTCGCTTATATGTTTGGAAAACCACCTAAAACTGTCCTGGATGATGAATCAAAAGTGGCAAAGTATTCAGAGGTATTATATGATAAATCGCAAATAAACAATTACATAGAACAAGTTCTTCAGCTCGAATCGGTAGGCGGCAAAGACTGGCTCACTAATAAAGTTGACCGATCTGTTACGGGTAAAGTTGCCAAACAACAATGTGCCGGTAAATTACAACTACCGCTGAATAATCTGGGAGTTGTTGCAATTGATTATCAAGGGGTAAAAGGGATTGCCACCTCATTGGGACACGCCCCTGTAGCTGGACTGATTGATGCAGCAAACGGTTCCATACTTTCGATTGCCGAATCACTTACCAATATTATCTGGGCTCCGCTCACCCACGGGATTAAAGGTATTTCTTTATCAGCCAATTGGATGTGGCCTGCAAAAAATCAAGGTGAGAATTTCCGGCTTTACAGTGGCGTTGAAGCAGCCTCCCAATTTGCATCTGCCTTGGGAATAAATATTCCTACTGGGAAGGATTCACTTTCGATGACTCAGAAGTACAAAAATGACGTGGTTTACGCTCCCGGAACTGTGATTATCTCTGCTTCTGGCGAAGTTTCGGATATCCGTAAAGTGATAGAACCTGTTATGGTGGTTGATCCATCCAAACCGTTTTACTATATAGACTTTTCGAAATCTTTCAAATCTTTAGGCGGTAGTTCATTAGCTCAGACTTTAAATCAATTGGGCGAAAATACACCTACAGTTTCCGATGCCGACTATTTTGTGAATGTTTTTAACACTATACAATATTTAATTGAAAATCAATCTATTCTGACTGGACACGATATATCCTCAGGAGGCATTTTAACTACTCTTCTTGAAATGTGTTTTGCACAAAACGAAGGCGGAATTGAAGTCAACCTCACAGGGTTGAATGAACCCGACAGTGTAAAAGCATTGTTTAGCGAAAATCCGGGTATTGTTGTACAACCCAAAGATTCAAAAGAATTTGAAAGAGTGTTAAATACCAACAAGATAACCTATGTCAGAATTGGAAAACCAGCCTATAGTCGAGAAATAACTGTCATTAATGGCGAAGATCAATTTCTATTCGACATTGATTACCTGCGTGATAAATGGTTCAAACCATCGTACTTATTAGATCGCAGGCAAAGTGGTGAAAAACTTGCATTGGAACGTTTCGATAATTTCAAAAGGAATGAATTGAAATTCGATTTTGGATCCTTTTCCGGGAAATTTAAAGATTTGGGTATTGATTCGACACGGCGTCAGTCTTCGGGAATTAAAGCAGCAATTATCCGCGAAAAAGGGAGCAATGGCGATCGCGAAATGGCCTGGAGCATGTACCTTGCGGGATTTGATGTTAAAGATGTTCATACAACCGACCTGATCAATGGACGCGAAACATTGGAAGATGTGAATCTGATTGTTTTTGTGGGTGGATTCTCCAATTCAGATGTACTTGGTTCAGCCAAAGGATGGGCAGGAGCATTAAAATACAACGAAAAAGCAAAAACAGCCCTTGATAATTTCTACAAAAGAACCGATACACTCAGTCTGGGTATTTGCAATGGATGCCAGTTGATGGTTGAACTTGATTTGGTAAACTCCGGTCATTCCGAAAGTGTCAAAATGGTTCATAACGATTCGCATAAATTTGAGTCTTGCTTTGTAAGTGTTGATGTACTCGAAAATGAATCGGTAATGTTTAAATCCCTTGCGGGAAAAAGTCTTGGAGTTTGGGTGGCACACGGAGAAGGAAAATTTGTAATGCCTTATTCAGAAGACCAATACCGGATTCCAGTGAAATTTTCGTACAGCAATTATCCGGGCAATCCTAATGGTTCGGACTACGATACTGCTGCTATTTGTTCGGAGAATGGCCGTCACCTGGCGATGATGCCCCATATCGAAAGAGCTATATATCCCTGGCAGTGGGCAAATTATCCGTCAGAAAGGAAAGATGATCAGGTAACACCGTGGATTGAAGCGTTTGTAAATGCATTGAAATGGATAAAAAATTCAGATTGAAGCATATTTTGTTCTTTAGAAAAATTCCTGCAAATGAGGTTTCGCTTCTACCTGAGCTTAGGCTGACATGTTTTTCTGGCCTACCGATGTTACGCTCCTCTGGAGCTACCTATAATTATTAAATGCCGTTTCAAGGGTTTACAACTTTGTGAAAACTTCACGCCGCTTCAAGGGTTTGCAACCGTTTGAAAGGCTGGGAATGCGTAAAATATTGACGGCTTCACTTGGAGTGAAGCCGTCAATAGTAATACTTAGGTATTTGCCCGATAAATAAGTGTATTATTCAACTCGCAATTACAAAATCTGCCAAATACGGTTCCATCAGGCAATTTTTATGTTGCTATTGAGAAGTTCAAAATTGAAATTTACCATCGCTTTTACGGCACTGATAACCCTCAAAATCGTTTCAAGTGTTACATTTGTGGTGTTGTTCTCAAGTTTTGAAATTTGTGCCCTTTGTACCCCTATGAGTTTTCCCAATTCTTGTTGTGTCATCTTTCTTTCGAGCCGGACTTTTTTAATTAAATCGCCAAGAATTTCAATTTGTAGTTCCTGCTCATAAAGAGTCCGCTTTTCAGTCCCAATTTCACCTATAAATTCATCTTTAATCTGATCCAAAGTAAACATTTCCAGTTCTTTATCCTCGTTTTCATTTTGCTTCTTTTTTAATTCAAAGTACTTCAAATTTGCCCATAACAAATCATTTGTTTCCATACAAAGATACAATTTTCAATGAAAGTACAGTACTTTTGCTAACTTTAAGCGGATCTGGGCGATGTATTGTGCCTGTGCCATTCCTGTATATTGCTTTTAGTTCTTATCCTGAAGCTTCATAAGTTTATCTATTGAAAATCCATGCAATCCACCTGTAATGAGCGTCATTATACCTATTGGTATTAAAGATATTGGTTCTTTCTATCTAATCAGAATTGCAGAAAAAAATAAAACCAAAAGCATTATTGTTTTGCCTTAAACAAAATTGAGGTAATTAATTCAATGAGAAATCCATAAATTACTCCCATAACGATTGTTGATACAAACATCATGTTGTGCGAAAATTCGGGGTTATCCGGACCCAACATTGCACCAAATCCTTGAGGCAAACTAAATACCAATCCCATAACAATTCCATGTAGAGACCAATGTTTACATGTAAAACGGCTTATTCCGATGGCTACGCCAATAAGTGTCCTGCCAAGAATGATGTTCATGGCCAAAATTGTCGATACTTCATTTTGTCCGCTTGATGCAAAACCATAGCATACAAAACCAAATACCACTCCCATCAAAGTACTGATAATTAATCTTTTTGCTTTCATAAAACATTCTGTTTTTAAAGTTTATTTATTTGTTTCAACGATTTCTCCAATCGTTTTATTTGTGTTATTACGATCACAAAGTTAAACAATTCAATCTGGAATATGGGTAATCAATAAAACAATCGAAGAGATAGTCGCGTAGAGAATGGTACAGCTTCTGAGAAAATATTCAGGGAGGTTGATTGATCAATAGGAACTCTTTCGAAATTGGAGTACCTTATATTCTTCGAATCGAAAAGGTTTAAAAGAGAAATCCCTGTCTCACCGAATACTTTTCCAATTTTAAACCTGTAATTGACAGCAACATCAAAACGGTTATAATCAGGTTCGATATAATTTGGTTTAAGAATTGACCCATTATTAAAAGGAAAACCTGATCCAAATACATAATTTGACGAAATATTGAAAGGCTTTATTCTGAAGATGGCAGCAACTTTCAACTCATGCCTTTGATCCTGTGGCGCAGCACGATAACTGTATTTAGAAAAATACGAAAACTTCTCCTCTGTTTTGCTTAATGTATAAGAAATCCAGGCTGAATGACCCTTAAAATCCTTTTTAACAAAAACATCAAGACCATAACTCCGTCCTTCTCCTCTGTAAAACCGATCTTTAAATCTTTGATTGACATTAATAAATCGGGAAAGTCCATCAGTATGTTTATAATAGGTTTCGATGCTGAAAGTGAATTCGTTTTTATGATATGCACTACCTGCTACCCAATGTTCTGCCCGTAGAACAGGAACATCTTTATTATCGCATGAAGTCCATAGATAACGGTAATTCCCCTGATCGTCAACAACAGAACTTTTAGAAATAAATTGATTATAAATTCCCCAGGCGACATTAAATTTAACAAAATCAACAACTTTAATACTGGCTGAAAGGCGTGGCTGAAGATAGATTTTATTAAGGTTGAATGGGATGTCTGCACGAAATCCGAATTTAATATCAATTTCTCTCGACAAAGTAATATGATCCTGCAAATAACCATTCAATCTGGTAACTTTTGTATTCATATTAGTCTGATTGATACCCGAAGAGTCGGCCTTTAAACCTACATCATTCATTTCGAGACCTATTCCTGTTTCGAGCAAATGTGACTGAGAGAGCGTAATAAAATTGTCAGCCCGTGCGGTAAACTCCGAAATTTTGTTACTTGTTTTATCATCCCGCCGCACAACAATAGTATTATCTGTCCGAACATATTTTTGTACATCAGTTAACTCCGTTTCGAGTGCTGACAAGGAACTTGTAAAATTGGTGATATTTCCGTTGCGCCATGTTCGCCCATAAAAACCAGACAATCCATATTGATTATTGTCCTCGGCGTTGAATTTAAAAAAACTATTATGGGTTGCGACCTGATTAATGGTGTATTTAAACCGATCCTGGCCACCAAGTAAGCTTAAATAAAAAAGCTCTCCCTTGTCGTTTCTGGAAGTAAATTTAACATTTGCATCACGATAATTGTAATCAGGGAAAACTGTATAATCAATTTTTGGTTTCGATTCGCTACTATTTGAACTGACATTCTGATTGTAGGATGGAAAAATATCTTTGTTTCTATACAGATTGTAGTAGGTCTGACGGAATGACAATAACAGCGCACTATTTTTCCATAAAGGCACTTCAATCATTCCGTTCATAGTTACATTATTGATATTCAAACTAAAAGAAGGTTTAAGCATACTACCTGATTTACCGGCAATCCGAACAACACCTCCTATTCGATCTCCAAAACTAACATCGTAGCCACCTTTAAACACTTCTATTTCCTTTGCGATCAAAGGATTTACAGCATCAATATCGTCATTAAAACTTTTCAATCCCCAGATTGTGAAACCATCGAACAAAATCTGACTATGCCCTTCGAAAGCACCCCAGATAATCAGACCATTTGACTGCTCGCTTGAGGCCAGAATACCCGGCATTAGTCTGAGCAAAGTAAAGACTGAATTGTCATCATTACCTGGTAAATATCTGGCAATTTGATGATTAACTTTCATAACTCCAGATTTGTTCCCAATCTGCGTAGATCGGTCAAGGGACTTATCTTTGATTACAATTTCGTGCAACCCGATTATGGAAGGTATGAGATTTAGCCGATGATTGCTTCCGGCTACTAATACAGTATCAAGAATATAAAAACCAAGATGACTTACTTTGACATTGAATATGCTATCTCCGGGACTTAAATACGAAAAGCTTCCTTTAAGATCAGAAACAACAATTCGTCCGTCAACTAAAAGATGTGAAAATGGGAGAGGTTCATTTGATTCAGACTCAGCGATTTGGCCGAATAATAAATAATTTCGCCGTATATCTTGTTTTTTCTCAGGAAGAATCATGAAAGTATCACCCTGCTTACGGTAAGTCAAGGGAAGACCGTCAATAAGTGCCTTAATTGCTGCTTCGGGGGTAGGAAATTTCCGGGTTATTGAGCGGTTATATTGTGAAAGTAATTGGTCGTTGAACGAGAATTGAAGGTTGTATTTGTCGCGTAGCCCGATAAAAATTTTATTCAATGGAACACTATCAGCCTTTATTTCAATCTGTTGCGAAAAAACAGTTGGAATAGACAGAAAAAAGAATAATAAAAAAAGTATTATAAAACGTTGTTTCACGTACCTGCCGGTTACTCAATCAGAAATTCGGCATCTGATTTGGCTACAAATTTAAGTCCAAGTGGCGTACAAACCAAATCTAAAACCTCTTTTCCTGTTAACGTTTTAGAAAAATTACCGGTATAGGTAAGACCGGAATCTGCATTAAACACAATCTTTATATCATATTGACGTTCAATTTCCTCTAAAACATCAGTTACCGATGAACCGGTGAAAACAAACATGTTATCCCTCCATGCTTTAACAGCTTGGTTATTAACTTCCTGAACAAATCGCAAGAACCCATCCTTATTAATAAAAGCTTGTTCATCAGGATTTAGTAATAGTCTTTCCTGTTTTTCGGCAGATACAACTCTCACTTTTCCAGTAAAGCATGTGACGCGGTAGTTATTATTTCGCGAATAAATGTTAAAACTGGTACCGAGTACGATAGTTTCGCCTAATTTTGAAATCACCTTAAAACTATTTCCGCTTACTACCTTAAAATATGCCTCGCCGGCAAGTGATACTGTACGAGAAAACCTAAACCAATATGGATGATAACTTACCTGAGACTGAGCATTTAATTCAATTAGAGAACTATCGGGAAGGTAAAATGTCAGATGTTGACCAGCTGGATTATAAACTGTTGTAGTATAATACCTCATCAAACCTGTAACACTTAGACATAAAAGCAACGAAGCCGCCAACGCAAACCGATAAATTGGATTCCGCAAAAAAACATTCCTATTGAGGGAGGGTGTTTCTTCTATTTGGTGCAAAAGGTTTTTCCAAACTTGATCCTTAGATATTGAGTATTGCAAATCAATTTCAGGGAAGCCTGCAACCTCTTCGTTCGGCTTTAAATCACCACATAAAACAATCTTTTTCATGAATTACTTATTGCTAATTTTAAATAATCAAGGGCATTCTTCATTCTTTTTTCGACAGCTTTTAAACTAATACCAACATTATCAGCTATTTCAAAGTACTTCATGCCTTCCATACGGCTTAACAGAAAAACCTTCCTTTGTTTTTCCGGCAGACATTCAAGAGCCTTTTCGTAATTTTGCAACAGTTCCTTGTAACGCATTAAATCATAGGGACTCTCACTCAATTCTTCCTCAACAACTCTTGACCTGTATTTAGTTGCAACTTTATGTTTTCGCAGATGACTGATTAAAATATCGCCTGCAATTTTATAAAGAAGTGCCTTCATGTTGCCATTTACTAATTTGGGCATCTTTTCCCATAACCGCATAAATGTTTCCTGAGCTACATCAGTGGCTAAATCCTGATCACCCGAACGATAGTAAATGTAATTTCGTACACCGTTAAAATGGGTATCAAAAATGTTTTTGAATTCTTCCCTTGTCAAAGTAATATTGCTTAAATTTTGTGTCAACAATCTTTTTAGTTTTTATTGCTCTTTGGCTCTATACCGCACATAACAGATTTTACCCTACCTTGAAATTCTTATTTTATATTTATTTCTGTTTAAACTTATTTCCAGGTTAAAATAGCTTTAAACAAAACTGTACCGGAGGAGATTTCTAAGGCTTCGATTTCAGATTTCATTTCTGTACTGCCAACCCGAAGTTCAATTTCGTCACCCCAATGCGTTTCGGCGAGGAATTCAAGCGAAAAATCCAACAAAATATGATGCTGATAATGTTTTAGTTGAAAACAATCGGTGGCCCAGTCGAGATAACGGGTATTGTTGACATGCAGATTCTGATCAATTTCGTTGTATGCCACAGTTTTACGAAATGCTACCTGCTTTGTTTGGACTTTAATCCGCTCAGGAAAATGAGTCAATGACTTTCTTCCTTTATTATTTGGCAAAGCAATTCCAAGTTGAGAAGGTCGCTGTGGACGAAGGGTTTGTGCAGCGACTAATAACCAGCCTGACACACCGTGCACGATTATTTCCTGGTTTTGGTCGTAAATTATGAAATCGCGTCTGAAAAGCAAACCTTCATAACCATGTGGCCATGTTTCAATCAAAATTGTTTCTCCCCAATGTGGCATTCGAATAATGTCAACCTTTAAACGAGATAAAGCCCAGAATAAATCTCGCGCCATCAATGCATCATAACCGGCACCAAGCGCAGCGGCATGACTTGAAGCTACCTCCTGAAAAAACTGCATCAATGCTGCAGGTTTAATATTTTGTTGAAAATCAACATTATATGATTTTATTTCAAAACTTTCACGCCAAACTGATTCCATATATTGAATATTAATTATAAGATAAAAGGCAAAAATTATTTTTCTATAAGGATTCCCATTTTTTTCATGAGATAGGTTGCATTAAGGTTTTTACAAACGCCATCCTGTAATTTGTAATCAATGCTCATTTCATCTTCAACTATATGAATTTCGAAACAAAGATTATGAATATTTTCAGGATAGTTTTTTATAAGATCACCTAAAATAAGATCATGTGTTGCGATTAATCCAACCGATTGGTATTTAATTAACTGCTGAAGTAAAGCTATTGAACCAGCCTGTTTATCCTTTGAATTTGTTCCTTTCAATATTTCATCGAGCAGAATGAAAGTATGCTGCCCGCTCTCAAGTTCCGTAATTATGCCTTTCAAACGCTTCAATTCAGCATAAAAAAATGATTCCTTTCTTGCCAGAGAATCATTTGTGCGAATGCTGCTATGTAACATCACAGGAAAGAAAACAAATTTTGATGCAAAAACAGGAGCTCCAATCATTGCAAGAATATAATTAACTCCCACAGTTCGCAAAAAAGTACTTTTCCCAGACATATTTGCCCCTGTAATAATGCAATATTGTTTCCAACCCAAAATGTTAATGCTGTTCGTTACACATTCGTCTTTTGGAATAAGAGGATGCCCCAAATCATCAGCTTCAAAAGAAAATTGATCACTAACAGGTTTAGGGTAAATATATTCAGGGTTATTGAATGAAAAATTAGCGAGAGAACTCAGAGCATCTAACTCACCCATAATTGAATACCAGCCTGGAATAACCTCTCTATATCGCTCCTTCCATTTTTCGACAGCTGCAAGCAAATGGAGGTTAAACATAAATAATCCGTTAAGAGCCACAGAAGCTATAATATTCAGATTTGTGTCGAGCCAGTTCAACAATTCTGAAAGCTGTTTGATGATCGTGGAAGGGACTTCAACACCGTCATGCGAAAGCTTGTTTTTAAGTTCAACCAAAAACTGAGATTTAAAATTGCTTTTCTCAACTAACAGAAGAAACTTAGAATACTTTTCAACTACACCGACTTTGGAAGTGATCTGCGATTGCGCCTTCATTGTTTTTCTGCCGAACATCGAAACAATCAGTAATTGAGTTATTACCATCATAATGGGTAACTGAACAACCAAATAATCAATTGAAGCTAAAATAATCAATACAATTGTAATTGTCGGCAGTAAATACCGGATGACATTAAAGGTTCGGTTGTGCAACAAAGTATTTGTGCTGTTGAGCCATTCAATAAACTCCAACCTCTCTTTTTCAGAACTTGTCTGACCAGAGAAAACCAATTGTAACTGTTGACGAAACTCAACATTTTCTGACAGTTCGGCAATAGCTTTTTGCCTTTCAAATATCAGGTTTTTATAGTTATAAGCACTTATGAAATAGTCGGCTAACCTGTTCTTTCCGAAGATCGTTACACTGCGGTTAATACAATTGAAAA
The DNA here is from genome assembly GCA_903834845.1 of uncultured Bacteroidia bacterium. Taxonomy (GTDB): domain Bacteria; phylum Bacteroidota; class Bacteroidia; order Bacteroidales; family Prolixibacteraceae; genus JAAFHB01. Next base: position 20,769 of record CAILKW010000093.1, read on the forward strand.
GTGAATTCTTTCCAAACAGATCAAGATCATAAGAATAACTGTGATCTGAATTAATGTACTCGTCACCAATTTCAAAAGGTGAAAAATCACCAATTATTGATCTGATTTCATTCCGGCAGATATTAATCAAACGGGTACAACGCTCAATTTTCCGTTTCAGAATATTATCCCACCAGGTTAAAAATAAAAAAGTCAAGAGAGAAGTACCAGAAAAATAAACGAATGATATATCGCTAACAATCAAATATTTATAAAACCAAACTAATACAAGTAAAAAAGAGATAAAACGCAAAAGAGGTAAATAAATTTCTTTCTTCAACAGTTGTTCTCTTTCTTTTTGAATCGTTACTATTTGAAATTCGTATTTTTGAAGGACAGACTCCATATTTATATCTTTTTTATTTATCAGACAAGTGTCTAAAAATCAAACATGATTACAATCAGAAAAAACCTTTTATATTCCGGGTTGAAAATCGCTCAAAAATACAAATGGAATCGTTAATTTCGGCACATCATAAAATTAAACAAAATGAAAGCAGCAGTATTAGTGAATTACCGGGAATTTGAAATAAAGGATATGCCGGTTAGGGATTTTAAACCTGACGAAGTTCTTGTAAGGATTGAATATGCAAGTATTTGCGGAAGTGACATGCATATTTTCACAGGAGATTTTCATCCGCGCACTCCAGTCCCATTCATTCCCGGACACGAAATGGCTGGTTTTATCGAAAAAGCAGGTGATGAAGTAAAAAACTTTGTGATTGGGGAGAAAGTTGCCATAGATCCGATTATTTGGTGCGGAAAATGCCCCGCTTGTATTGCAAAACATTATCCGGCATGCAGCTCCTTAAAACTTATAGGAATTGATGAGGACGGAGGATTTTGTCAGTATGTAGTAGTTCCCGAATCAATGCTTTACAAGGTTCCGTCACATCTCTCTTCAAAATATGCCGCACTTGTTGAGATTTACTCAATTGGTTTTCATGCCAATAAAAGGGCTGGTGTGAAAAGTGGTGATACATTGGCAATCTGGGGTGCAGGCAGGGTAGGTCAAGTGATTCTTCAGGCAGCAAGAACCAAAACCACAGAGCCAATTTATGTAGTTGATATTCTCGACAGCAGGCTCGATATCGCCACAAAATCCAATACGAATATTATAGCTATCAATTCTTTGCGTGAAAATCCTGTCGAGGCAATAAAAAAATACACCAATGGCAGAGGTGTTGATATTGCTTTCGAAGCGGTGGGTCATGCACATCCGGTGCGGAATGTGGTTCATCCGATACGAGGCTGCATCCAGAGCATAAAAGGAGGAGGAACAGTCTGTACTTTAGGATTATCTGACGAAGCAGCACCAATAGTTTTTAAAGAGTTAATATGGAAAGAGGGCAGGATTGTCACTTCAAGGGTGAGCCACGGTGAATTCGCAGAGGCAATAGACCAACTCGCAAACGGAAATCTGAATCCCGAATCGCTTATAACTGAAGTTATGCAGGTTGAAGATATCCAAAAAGCTTTTGAACTTTTGGAATCAAATCCTGAAAAATATTTAAAAATTCTTATTGACTTTACCCCGAATCTTTGATTCGGGTTTTCAATAAAAATTAACTCCCAAACACGGTAAGTAGCTCTGTTTCAACAACTCTGCGTTTCTTGTCAACAACTTTTACAACATATTGTTTGGGTGTTTTATTTCCGAAATTGTCAATAAACAGATATGGCGTTTTAGTAGTTTGTGGCGCAAAACTAATATTAGCTACTTTTTCATCATTACGCCATACCTCGTAATGGTCAATGGCTGCATCTCCAGCGTAAGCAGTTTGCCATGATATTGAAGCTTTTCCATCTTTTTTAATCTCCACTTTTGCGTCACGAGGTGCTGTCATATTCTGAAAAGGATTTTGAAAATAGTTTGTTTTCCCACCTTTTGATTTAACAGCCAAAGCCTCAACCTTTTCTCGCTCCTCTTCACTCATATCGGTTGGTTTTACTTGGGCTCCAATCAAATTTTGTGTCAGTTGGCACTGCATAGGGTCATCGCTGATTTGTCCGATGCCAATAATTGCAGTATGAATTCCAGGAGTCGTAAGCGAATAGCGAATTAGTTCATTAGCAGGTAATTCAGGACTATTCACCTGAAGAACAACATGCTCAGGAGTCCTGGACCATTCGGCCTTCTTAGAGTACATTGCACCATCTGCAAAAACTTTCATTGCTATAATTCCGATATTCTTGGCAGCAGCCACAGGAATTACGTTATACTGCATATTAAAGTAAAGCTTATCATTGGCATTAATAGCTACTAACATTCCATCAATCAGGTTTTCAGCATCGCGCTGAATCATCTCAATCATCACCGCCGGGTCTTTATGCCCGGAAAATCCGATATGGCGAATCAATTTTTCATTTTTCGGGTTTAGTCCTGTCCTATTGGTTCCATCCCGGACATCTCGCAAGGCTGCCAGAGTACCTATTGTTTTTGCTTCCGGATCGGGATTAAAATATCCTTCATAAAGGGCATCAACTTCACCCACAGTACCAAGTGTATGAATCAGCACCATATCAAGATATGCACCATCATGAAAACTATCAATACCGTTTCCAAAAACCTGAGTTAGGGTACGGCGGACATCGTCAAGTGCCTTTGAACCTATTGGCCCATTAGTACCACCATGCACCTCTTTACGGTCATCTCCACCTTTTGCAAAACGAAGACCAGTTTTTGAAGTGACAAAGATTTCTTTTCGCTTTGATTCGTTGTAGTTTTCCTCTCCGGGGACAAGTCCAAGCTGGCGAAAAGCTTTTCCGTAATTAAGCTGACTGGGTCCGTAATAATTGGAAGTATCGTAATAATTGATTCCCAATTTATAGGCTTTCAGAATAATAGCTACCGGATCTATTCCGGCAGGTGTCCATTGTATTGAGGCTTGCCCTCCCAAACCAAGTGTTGTCACCTTAAAATCAATTTTCCCGAATTGCCTTTTGGCAAGTGGCTTAGGTAATGAAACTAAACCAGCCCGAAGCAGATATGGTGACAAAGTCAACCCAACTGCCGCAGCACAAGAGGTTTGAATAAACTGCCTCCGGTTTTGTCTGATAAAATGATTATTTTCCATTCTAATTTAATCCTCTGTTTTTAAGTAATGGTAAGATTCCAGGCTCTTTACCACGGAAATTGAAGTATAGTTTCATTGCTTCATCGGTTCCACCCTTTTCGAGGATATTTGTACGGAATGATTTGGCAACTTTAGGGTCAAAAATATTTCCTGCTTCAACAAAAGCCTGAAAAGCATCACAATCAAGCACTTCAGCCCAAATATAACTGTAATAGCCACTCGAATACTCACCGCCACCCGAAAATGTGTGGGCAAAATATGTTGATTTATAGCGTGGGATAATTTCAGGAATCAGTCCTGCTTTTTCCATTGAAGTTTTTTCAAACTGTTCAACATCAATATCGCCACCCTTAGTAATTGTATGATAATCCATATCAAGAATAGCAGCAGCAAGATACTCCACAGTTGCAAAACCTTGATTAAACTTTCCGGACTTTACGATTTTGTCAACTAAAGCATGAGGAATAACTTCGCCGGTTTTGTAATGTTTTGCATAAATTTTAAGTACTTCCGGTTCCGAAGCCCAATGTTCCATTATCTGCGATGGCAACTCAACAAAATCGCGGGCAACATTTGTTCCTGCCAAACCTTCGTAATGACACTGGGAAAGTAACCCGTGTAAACCATGCCCAAATTCATGATAAAGAGTCTCTACCTCATCATAACTCAATAAAGCAGGTTTATCCCCTGTCGGTTTCGAGAAGTTACACGTAATTGAGACAATAGGCCGAACATTAACTCCCTCTTTGCTGATGTATTGTTCGCGATAATTATTCATCCATGCCCCACCTGTTTTAGAAGCTCTTGGGAAGAAATCCATATAGAGAATCCCTAATATGGAGCCAACTTTATCTTTTACTCTGTAAACTTCACATTCAGGATGATAAATTGGCACATTTTTTATACGACTAAAAGTAATACCGTATAAAATACCGGCAACAGTGAAAGCACCCTGACGCACTCTATTCAGCTCAAAATATGGGCGAATCTGTTCTTCGTCAAGATCGTATTTTTCTTTTCTGACTTTTTCGGAATAGTACCACCAGTCCCAGCTCTCCAATTTAAATTTTCCTCCTTCTTTGGCAATCATAGCCTGCATATCCTGTGCTTCCTCTTTTGCCCGTTTAATTGCCGGAGTCCATACCTGATTAAGCAATTTATAAACATTAGCCGGGGTTTTTGCCATACAATCATCAAGAACATAAGCCGACCAACTGTCGAAACCCATGATATTTCCTTTCTGAAGGCGAAGATTTACTATTTTGTTTATAACAGCCTTATTATCGTAGGCATTACCATTATTGCCGCGATTATACATAGCTTTATAAATCTTTTCGCGCAGACTGCGGTTTTTGGCATAAGTAACGAAAGGAATCCAGCTTGGTTTTTGAAGAGTGAAAATCCACTTTCCTTCCATTTTTTGATCCTTTGCTTCCTCGGCAGCTCCCGCAATGACAGATTCAGGCAGACCTGCCAGATCCTCTTTATTGTCAATTATCAAATTAAAACCATTAGTCTCGGCAAGCATATTATCGCCAAATTTGAGGTCAAGTAACGAAAGCTCCTCATTAACCTTCTTTAACTGCTCCTTTTTGTCAGCAGACAAGTTGGCCCCGCCTCTGACAAAACGTTTGTATGTTTC
>CAILKW010000094.1 GCA_903834845.1 uncultured Bacteroidia bacterium
AAACGCATTACTTCATTATCTGATTTTCCTTTTGGATTGAAGTCTGTACCACCTTTACCGCCACCCATTGGCAATGTAGTCAAACTGTTTTTCAGGACTTGCTCAAATGCAAGAAACTTCAGGATACTTAAATTTACCGATGAATGGAAACGCAAACCACCTTTATAAGGACCAATTGCGCTGTTCATCTGTACACGGTATCCTTTGTTGATCTCAACTTCTCCACGGTCGTTCAACCACGGAACCCTGAACATTATTACTCTTTCAGGTTCGGACATTCTTTCAAGAATTTTCAGCTTTGTATAAACCGGATTCTTGAGAAGAAATGGGGCAAGGCTCTCAACAACTTCGCGTACAGCCTGATGAAACTCTTTCTCGTGCGGATTTTTGGCAATCAGATTTGCCATAAAGTTTTCAGTGAACAATTCTACTTCGTTACTCATAATTTGATAAATATTGTGTTTTAAATTTTTGACAATCTTACACATTTATATTGAATATTTGTATTAATTGTAAATATTTATTGACTTTTTTTTATACTTTAATATCAATATGACATTTTGTATGTCATTTTAATATATTTATTTCAATTTTTATAAAACAGTTTTAATTTATTGTCTTTTTGCTTAATTAATATCAAATATGCTGACTATATGATAGTATTTTAATATGTTGTTCAAATATTCAATAGAATTATTCGGCTTATATCAAATAAATAGTCAGTTTGATTGAAAGTTTATGTGTTGATTTTTATCAGGTTTCAAGGTGTAGAACATCAAGCTTTAATTTTTAAATCCATATACATAATACCGTGAGTTTGTTAAAACAAAAAGATTTTCTGCATGTTGTACAATTAAAACTTTTTTTATGAAGATTCTTCTTACCGGAGCTACAGGATACATTGCCCAACGGCTTTTGCCCGTTTTGCTCAAGAATGGCCACGAAGTAGTATGCTGTGTACGTGATAAATCAAGATTTAATAAGGATAGGTATCCTTCTCAAAGTGTTTCCGTAGTTGAAGTCAATTTTCTTGATGAAAGTACACTGGATCAAATTCCTGATGATATTGGTGTAGTATATTATCTAATTCATTCTATGTCAACAAGTAGTGGTGATTTTGCAAAAATGGAAGATGTTTCTGCCCGCAATTTCAGATCGCGAATCGAACAAACCAACGCTGAGCAGGTAATCTACCTAAGTGGAATAATCAATGAAAAGAACCTTTCGAAACATTTGAGTTCCAGGAAAAATGTTGAAGAGATACTGAAATCCGACAAATACGCACTTACCACACTTAAAGCTGGAATCATTATCGGTTCAGGAAGTGCCTCTTTTGAAATCATTCGCGATTTAGTTGAGAAATTACCGTTGATTATTGCTCCTCTTTGGCTCAATACCAAATCTCAGCCTATCGCCATCAGAAATGTTTTAGATTATCTTCTTGGGGTACTTAATAACAAACCTACTTTTAATAACAGCTACGACATTGGCGGATCGGAAGTGATGACGTACAAGGATATGTTGCTCCGCTTTGCCAAAGTAAGGGGACTTAAACGTGTGATTTGGGTTATTCCTTTTATGACTCCACGTTTGTCGTCCTATTGGCTCTATTTCGTAACTTCCACCTCGTATTCGCTTGCAACCCATCTCGTCAACAGTATGAAAGTGGAGATTGTTTGTAAAGAGAACAACCTAAATGAACTCATAGGAGGCGTTCAGGTAATAGGGTACGATAAGGCCATTAAGCTTGCTTTCGGAAAAATTGAACAGAATCAGGTTGCTTCAAGCTGGAAAGATGCCCTCACAAGTTCAACTCTTAATAACGGAATATCTCAACATATACAAGTACCGGTAAATGGTTGCTATACTGATAAAAGACGGGTAAAAATCGAAAATACTGATCGGGTTTTAAAAAATATCTGGTCAATTGGTGGAACTACAGGATGGTACTATGGGAATTGGTTATGGGAAATAAGAGGGATAATGGATAAAATGGCTGGTGGTGTCGGGCTGCGCAGAGGACGCAAAAATCCTACAGAAATATCAGCAGGCGAGTCACTTGACTTTTGGCGTGTTTTATTGGCTTCAAAGGAGGAAAAAAGGCTTTTGCTTTATGCCGAAATGAAACTTCCGGGTGAAGCCTGGCTTGAATTCAAAATTACTAACGATAATATGTTAGTCCAAACAGCAACATTCAGACCTTTGGGTATTTGGGGTCGAACTTACTGGTTTGCAGTTCTCCCTTTTCATGGATTTATTTTTAAAGGAATGGGCAATAGAATAGCAAGAATTTGAATAAAAAAAACAACAAAAATTAATATTCAGAATATTCAAAATAAAACATATAAAATGAGACTTGTGCCTTTAATCATTCTTATAACTAATATACTTCCAATGATACTTGCAGGAAGTGCTGTCGGACAGATTACTAATTCTGTTTCGACATCTGAACCTCAAAATATTCAACTGGTCGAAAACACCATAAGGATATTAACCTACAATGTCCGTAACTGTGTTGGAATGGACAGGAAAACGGATTATGACCGGGTAGCAGCTATTATTTCAGCTATTCATCCAAATGTAGTTGCTTTACAGGAACTCGACAGCGTAACTGCTCGCAGCAAAGGGGTGAACGTTCTGAAAGTGCTGGCCGAAAAATGCGGCATGAATTTCACTTATGGTGCCTCAATTCCTTACAGTGGCGGAAAATACGGTATAGGAATCCTGTCAACAGAAAAACCTGTGAGTACTTCTTTTATCTCGTTACCTGGAAGTGAAGAAAAAAGAGGTCTGCTAATGGCCGAATTCAAAAACTACATCCTTTTTTGCACTCATTTTTCCTTGACCGAAGCAGATAGAGTTGCTTCGGTGAAATTGATCAACCAAAAAGTGAATGAGCCTCACAAAAGAATATTTCTTGCAGGCGATCTTAATGCTTCTCCCGCATCTGAAGCAATAATCTCATTAACTGATTATTGGATCAATTTAAGCGGAATTCAACCCACTTTTCCATCTTCAGATCCAAAGCAATGTATAGACTATATCTGGGGACTTAATTGTTGTAATTTTAGATATAATATTATCAAACAAGAAGTTGTCTCCGAAAAAACAGCATCAGATCATCGTCCGGTTTTCGTTGATGTAAGTTTTGAATAGAGTAATTTAATAAAGCAAAATTTCAGTTCTCTTTTTATTTCTTTTTATGTAATATTTTAAGCAATTTCGTGACGTATTAATTAAAGATTATTCGAAAATGTTTTTAGAGAAAGTTTACGAAGGTAAAAACGATATTGGCAGATGGGTTGCAATGATTGTGATAGTAGTTATTGCTTCACAAGTTGTTGGTGCATTACCACTTGGAGTGATGATTTACTTGAAAATGGCTGAATATCCTGATCTTTTACCCAATCCCGAAAATTTGCTTGACCTCTCTGCTTACGAAATTTCGCCAATCGCCGGATTGGTACTAATGATCATTCCGTTTGTATTAGGGTTAATCACATTGTTGGCATTTGTAAAACCAATTCACGAAAGACCGATGCTATCGGTTGTTACCGGTCATTTGTCATTTCGTTGGAAGAAATTCTTCTGGGGAGCTGGTGTATGGCTTATTTTGATTAGTGCTTATGCCTTTATTGCCACGATTACCGGAATACAGAAAATTGAACTTCAATTTGATCCCACCACATTATTTACTTTGGCTGCAGTTTCAATTGTACTTCTGCCATTGCAGACAGGCTTCGAAGAAGTTCTTTTTAGGGGATATTTGATGCAAGGTTTTGCCAAAATATTTAAATATAGATGGTTACCATTATTGGTGACGGCACTTATTTTCGGAGGGCTTCATTTCTTTAATCCTGAAGTCAAAGAGTTTGGAGCTATGATAGTAATGCCCCAATATATCTGGTTTGGAATTTTCTTTGGAATTTGTGCCCTTATGGATGATGGACTTGAATTAGCATGGGGGGTTCATGCAATAAACAATATTTTCCTGTCTATATTTTTTACTCAGGATTCGAGTGCACTGCAAACTCCTGCACTTTACCGGATTACTGATTTTAATCCACTTGCAGATCTGATTGCACTTTTTATCCTTTCAATAATATTTATCTTTGTCGCTCGTAAAAAGTATAAATGGCCCGAATGGAATTATTTACTTGCGAAAATGGATAAACCTGATAATAAAGAAGAAGACATTTCAGATTATATTGAAAATGAATATGATGAATACGATGAATAATGATTAATCTATATAGCAATGGAATTATTTTCAGCAAATGAAGTCTCAAAAACCTATGCCAATCATCAGGCATTAACTAACGTTTCGATCTCAGTTCCCGAAGGAACGATTTTCGGGTTGCTCGGGCCTAACGGGGCAGGCAAAACCACACTGATCAGGATTATTAACCAGATTACTGCGCCCGACAGCGGGGCGGTTTTTTTGGATGGCCGTCCGCTTAAAGCCGATGATATTTATCAAATCGGTTACCTCCCCGAAGAACGTGGCTTGTACAAAAAAATGAAGGTCGGCGAACAAGCTCTCTACCTTGGGCAGCTTAAAGGACTGTCGAAGCGCGATGCGATGAAGGAACTAAAAATCTGGTTCGAGAAGTTCGAGATTATAGCGTGGTGGGATAAAAAAGTGATGGAGCTGTCAAAAGGGATGCAGCAAAAAATACAGTTTATCTGTACAGTACTTCACAAACCACGTTTACTGATTTTCGATGAGCCGTTCAGTGGATTCGACCCTATAAACACCGACATAATTACCCGTGAAATACTTCGGATGAAAAAAGAAGGAGCCACAATAATTTTCTCTACCCACAATATGGAGTCTGTTGAGCAGCTTTGCGACCATATCGCTCTGATTGACAAGTCGAAAAAAATCCTCGATGGTCCGACTCAGCAAATAAGAGAGAAATATAAATCAAACATTTATGATATATCTTACCGTGGAGCATTTGATATTCAGAGTCATGATCTGGCACGGAAATACAATATCATAAGTCAGGAACAAAATGGAAGTCTTAACAAACTTAGTATTCAGTATCTTGAAGGTAGCAATTCACGAGAGCTGATCAAAGATCTTATAGACCATGTTGAGATCGTTTCCTTTACCGAAATAATCCCAAGTATGAACGAAGTTTTCATTAAAGTTGTTAAACAAAACGTATAATAAACATTACCATGCATAAAATAGCACTTATCATTCGAAGAGAATATAGTACCCGTGTTCAGAAGAAATCGTTTATTATTCTGACGCTCCTTATGCCGATTCTTATGTCGGCTCTGATGATTCTTCCCGCCTATTTTGCCTCGATGGACGACGAAGAAACACGCACAATTGCGGTTTATGATGGTTCATCTGTTTTCCTTGGAAGACTTGATACATCGGGATTCACAAAATTCAAATATATTTCTCCAAAGGAATACTTAGAGATTAAAGACAACTTTAAAAACTCGAAGTATTATGCTTTATTGGTTGCTGAACCCAATTTTGTGACAAACAATACAGTAAAGGTCATTTCTGGCAGCAATATTCCTTTTGACTTGAAATCACAGATTGAGGATAAAATTCGCACAGTGGTTGAAAATGATAAAATGGCCGAACTGATACGGCAGACTGCGATTCCAGATCTGCAAGCCAAAATTAAAGCAACTAAACAAAAGATTAAGGTTGAGACCATAAAACTTGGAGATGGTGGTGAGGCTAAAAAAAGCTCTACCGAGATCGGAATGGTTCTTGGATATATTTTTGGGTTTTTGATTTATATGTTTATCTTCATTTATGGTTCGATGGTGATGCAAGGAGTGATGGAAGAGAAACAGAGCCGGATTGTGGAG
>CAILKW010000095.1 GCA_903834845.1 uncultured Bacteroidia bacterium
AGAAATATTTTGCAACGTACTATATATCAATATAATACAAAACACATATTTTATATACTTAAATATCAACCACCTACAAAATCTAAAATTAAGTTTGGTGTACTTCCTTCATGCAACTTGGGTTAACATATTTCTATTTTTAAAATTTCACGGCAAAAATAACAGAAAATATTTCTCCTAATTTTATCAAGTTATTGATTTACTATAATTAAGTATTTTCCCTCTTTCAGACTAAAAACAGATGAAACAAGATTTGAAGTTTTTTGATCTGACGAAATTCCGCTCTTTAATGTAATATTCTTAAATTTCCCGAATGGAAGGGTTACTAATGCCTCGCATCCCTTAGGTATTTGGAGATCAAACTGAAATATACCAGAGTCCTTTTTAATCCAATTCGATTCAATTTTACCGTGGATAGTTTTGTATGAGCAATTTACATTCGATAAATCCTCTGGAATAATGGGTGCTATAATAAACTTTTTGAATCCTGGATATTCAGGAAGGTCTCTGATTCCGCCGAGCCACCTGTAAAACCATTCTGTTACAGTTCCAAACATAGGATGACAATTTGAAAAAGTATTATCACTCTCTTTCCATGTTTCCCAAATCGTTGTAGCACCTTTTGAGATCATAAAACCCCAACCTGGAAATTCTTTATTATTGATAATATCATAAACTTTATCGGCATAACCAGCTTGCGAAAGTGCTTCGAGGATATACTTAGTTCCGAAAATACCTGTCGTAAAATGCCCATTAATTCCATTATTAACTGATGAAAGCAGAGAATCAGCGGCTGCTTTTTTTTCATTTTCAGGAATCAGGTTGTAATACAGAAGTGTGGCAAAAAGAGTTTGCCTGTTTATTGGATTACTTATAGGTTTTTGCCAGAATAGGGTTAGAATATTTGAAGAAAGTTTTCGCTCCAAATCCTCAAATTTTTTCTCATTTGCACGATCATTCATTATTGATGCAAATCGTTTCATTATTTGAGCACATTTCAAATAGTGGGTTGTGCCAATTAATTCTACTGGCACTGGTGACATTGACTCGTGATCGGCAAGTCCTGTTTTAACAATTCCTGAAGGATGAATCCGCTTAACCTTATCCATCCATTTTAAATCGAAAGAATAGAGTTCGCGTACAATTGATGTATCGTTGTAATATTGGAAAAGATTGTATTGCGTGGTGAGAACAGCAGATTCCCAGCTGATTCCGCAGTATTTCAAGCCAACATTGGGTGCTACATCAATAAATACTGAATCGTTTGTTGCATCTATCCAATCGTATATCGTTTTGCGGTAAAATTGGTGCATGTCGTAATTAAGAATGAACGATTCACTTGTTGCGTTTAAATCACCACCATACCCGAACTTTTCGCGTCCGGGGCAATCCGATTGAACACTAATCAAATTATTAAGGAAAGTTCTTCTGGTGGCTTTCTGAATATCATTCAGTAGTTTTGAAGAAGATGAAAAATTGCCATTGTCATTGACATTTGTGTTAAGTACCAGACCTTGAATATCATTCAAAGAGGGAGCTTTGGTAAGGCCAGTTATTTCTATGTATCTGAATACATGATATGTAAACTCAGGACAATACCAAACTTGTGATTCTTTACCAAAAGTGTATTCGTCAGTTTGCCACGCAATTGGAGGTGCACCCTCTCCTCCCTGACCTGCTCTTTTTATTTGACCGCAAACGGCAGTCATAGGGTTTAATGATCCGTTTTCATATATTCGCTCACCAAAACGCAAAATGATTTTATCACCTTCTTTTCCCTGAAGTTTTATTTTATATAAACCTGTGATATTTAAACCCATATCAGCCAGGTAAACATTCGTACCCGGCGAAGTAATTGCTATTGGTTTTTGTACCTCGGTTAGTTGAATCGGTGGAAAGAAAGCCTTCTGAAGATTGCCACCCGGTCCTTTACGAATAATAGCATCAGCCCATTTTGAATCATCAAAAAAGGCTATATTCCAGTCTTTTATCTCCTTTCGTGCATCATAACATTCACCAATATAAACATTGTTTCTGATAATAGGTCCGTAAGAATATTTCCATTTATCATTTGTTGGTATAACCACAATATCACCATTACTATATGTTAAAACTAATTTTGCTATGAATTTGGGTCTGCCAACAGTGAGTGATTCTCTTAAATTAATCCTTCCCCACATTTTTAAAGGTAAGGGATTATAAAACCCATTTCCTAAGGAAACACCGAGACAGTTTTGTCCGACCCTAATATTTGAAGTTATATCATATTCAGTGTAATAAACTCTTTTACTGTATGTTGTCCATGCAGGTTCAAGATAATTCTTTCCTATACGTTCTCCATTAATTGTTGAACTGTAATAGCCAGCTGCAGTAATAAACAGAATAGCTGATTTTAGGTGTTCCTTTACATTAAAACCTTTACGGAAAATAGGATTAGGATCATCGCCATACATCATGGAATCAGGTACAGACTGATCTTTTGCATCTCCAATCCAAAAGGCATCCTTCAGATCATTAACTGACAACTTTTGATTTCCTGTTTTTTGTCCATAACAGCATGAAGAGCCAGAATACCAAAACAAAAAACTTAAAACAAAACAAGTGGTTATATATTTCATTATTAATATATTATAAGGTTATGATTTATTTCAGTTATCAAAATTTGGTATCTTCATATATTCACCTTTTTTTAGTGCAGATTGATGTGCTATAATACCAGGAACCGTGTAAGCAAGAGCTTCATAAATATCAATTTTAGGTCTGCGTTTTTTGATCAGCGAATCAATAAATTCGTGGGTAATAAATGTATGCGAGCCATCATGACCTGAGTTGTGACGTAATCGTTCCGGTAAAATATCAGTTTCCCACCATTTTGGTTGTTTGTATTTTTCAGTAATATTAGCCTTGAACTGAAAGCCTGCATCGTCTTTTCCGGTTTTGTCGGCGATTCGGATAATCGTATGTTCATCTCCTTCATTTTGTGAACTAATAAAACTCATTTTGTCACCTCTCCATTCACAGCGTTCAGTGTTGATTAGTGCACCTTTCCAGTTTACTTCAACTCTGAAAGGATTGCCATTATTGGTTTTAAAAAAGGCTGTTCCGTTCCAGAACGGATTATTATAAGGATTATTTTTCAATAGTGAACTGTTATCTCCCCAGCCTAAACCACTTACATGAGTAAGTCTTTCACCTGTAACTGAGATCAGAAAGGCAGTGCAATGGGTTGGATAAAGAAGTGGAGGGAGGCCATGCCGCCAAGTTGGCTTATTATCTTCAAACCATAAAGCTTCAAGGCCAGGATGATTATATTCAGCTGCAGCACTGAAAAGTTCTCCCAAAAGACCCTCCTGAAAAAACTTTCTGACAGATATTGTATTTTGACGATAAACACTTGTCTCTGCCATCATATAAGTAAGACCTGATTTTTGAACTGCATCCCTTAATTTATAGCAATCTTCAATTGTCAGTGCAGCAGGGACAGCACTTAGAACATGTTTTCCTGAATTAAGTACAAGAAGTGCATGACGAACATGATCGGGTGCCGGTGTTGCAAGAAATACAGCATCAACTTTTGGATCAAGAAGAAGCTTTTCGAGTGATTCATAACTTTTTGAGCAGCCATAAACTTTCATCAGATTCTCGCGTCTATCCTTACGCAGATCGCTTACTGCTTCAACTATACAGTCAGGATGTTGGTGAAATTGAAAATCGGCTCCAAATCTGCCTCCAACAATGCCAATTCGTACTTTATTGTTACTATCCTGTTTGGCATTTAAAACATAATTTGGAGCAACAGTTAATGCTGC
>CAILKW010000096.1 GCA_903834845.1 uncultured Bacteroidia bacterium
GTCGACTCCTCCGCCAACCCTTATCGCCACTACGTCTCCAAGAAAAACCCTTACGCAAACTCCGCCATCCTTTTCGCAAAGCCCAAAACCTTCTCCGCAAACTTCAAAAACCTGTATTGTCCTGAAATAGGTTTACACTTCAAAAGTGTAAAACGGATGAAAAAAACATTAAAAACAGAAGAAGAGAAAGATGCTATAGTAGCTGAGTACTTGATGGGCGAATTATCGTACCGAAGTTTAGGAAAAAAGCATGGAATTGATTTTAGAATTATACATTTGTGGGTAAATGAATTTAAAGGAATTTCCATGCCAAAAACAAAAAAGCAAAATGTTTTAAAAGAACAAGTAGTTCCAAGTGATATAAAAACACTACAGGAAGAACTACGCAAAGCGAAACTGCATAATGAATTGCTTAATGCTATGATTGACATTGCTGAAGATCAACTCAAAATCAGCATAAGAAAAAAATCTGGTGCCAAGCAGCTCAAAAAGTAGAACAGAGACGTCCGCGTTGTACAAACGACCTATGTTCACTGCTTGGTTACAGTAGGCAAGCCTACTATCAGGGCATTAAAAGTATTCAAAAGAAAGCTTATGAAGCAGATATTATAATTGAAGAAGTGTTGCGTTATCGTAAGTATCTAAAGCGATCAGGGACTCGTAAATTATTGCACGAAATGCAAGAGTTTCTTGAAGCGCATGGATTTCAGATTGGAAGAGATGCGATGTTTAATTTGTTGGCAGAAAGAGGTTTGCTGATTAAAAAACGTATGCGAAAAGGCTGTGTTACAACACTGTCAAGGCACCGGTTTAAGAAGTATCCCAATATTATTAAAGGGTTTATTCCTACAGCTCCAAATCAGTTGTGGGTAAGCGATATTACATATATTCGCTTGCAAAAAAGATTCGCTTATTTGTCACTTATTACTGATGCTTATAGCCATAAAATTGTTGGTTTTTATTTGAGTGAAAATTTATCAGCAAAAGGTCCATTGAAGGCATTAAGGATGGCTCTAAAAAGCAATCCTGTAATTACCAATTTAATTCATCACAGCGATCGAGGAGTGCAGTATTGTTGCGATGATTATGTAATGTTATTGAAAGATAATAACATAAAGATATCCATGACCGAAAATGGAGATCCCTTAGAAAACGCTATAGCAGAGCGGGTAAACGGTATATTAAAAACAGAACTATTAGAAGAAGTATTTTGTAATTTTAAAATGGCTCAAGAAGCCACAGCAATGGCTTGCAACACATATAATTATCAACGTCCTCATGCTAGTATTGATTATCTAAAACCATTTGAAGCTCATCAAAAAAGCGGCGAATTACCTAAGCGATGGAAAAATTATTATCAAATAAAAAAGAAAAAGGAGGTAGATATGAAAATATAAAAAGGTTTTTCTAAGGCATTATTGGTAGATGATGTAAATGAAAAAACAAGAGCCAACCTCCTATGATTGGCTCTGCTTAACGATTTACTTCGTCTACCACCGATTTATTTCCTGGTGAGTTGCTCCTCAGCAGAGCTCACTTCCGCTTTCATCGGTAATGCAAAAGTAAAAAATATTTGTAAAGCGTATTCAGGATTAATTTAAAAGTGTAAATTTGCAACAGGATTATTAATCAAAAAGTGTAAACTTTTTTTAGGACGATACAC
>CAILKW010000097.1 GCA_903834845.1 uncultured Bacteroidia bacterium
GGATGTCCGTAATTACCGATGATGCAGAAATACATGAGGCACGTCAGACTGGCTTGGAGCTGCTCTTAAGTGAGCATGTAGGCGATTGTCATGGGCCGTGTCAGGTGGCTTGCCCGGCACACATGGAAATCCCCAAAATGAACAGACTGATTGCTGCCGGTAAATTTGAAGAGGCCTTAAAATTAGTCAAAACAGATATTGCACTACCTGCTGTTTTAGGCAGAATTTGTCCGGCACCGTGCGAAGGGGCTTGTCACAGGAGATCGGTTGATGCTTCGGTGTCAATTTGTCTCCTTAAACGGTTTGTAGGCGATGAAAATGATCTACATCCTTTTGAACCACTACCCTTAACAGGAAAGAAAGTTGCTGTAATTGGGGCAGGTCCTGCTGGATTGGCTGCGGCATACTACCTTCAACTAAACGGATATCAAACTGTATTATACGATAAAAACAACCTGCCAGGCGGTTTACTTCGCACATCAGTTAAACCCGAAATTTTATCTTTAGATATTTTAGACAAAGAAATCAGCACTATTTTAAATACTGGTGTCATATTCGAGGGAGGTAATGATATTAATGCCAAAGAGTTTCAAAATATTAAAGCCCAATATGATGCTGTAATTGTAGCTACCGGCACCATATTCGATGAAATCAAAAACTGGGGCTTGGCAATAAGTGCAAAAGGCATTGAATCAGATCCCCACAGTTTCCAAACTTCAGTAAAGGGCGTTTTCGCTATCGGAAATTCCTTGCGTACTTCGAAGCTTGCTATTCGTTCGCTCGGACAAGGTAAGGAAGTGGCCTGGTCAGTGGCTCACTATTTATCGGGCGAAGAGGCAAAAGGAAAACCACGGTTATTCAATTCTCGGTTTGGAAGGTTGCATGAGGCCGAATTTCAGGAATATCTAAAAGAGTCGGTACCTCAAAACAGGATTTCTTCAGACACCATAAAATCAAAAGGTTATACTGAAGAGGAAGCTATTCTGGAAGCTAAAAGATGCCTTCATTGTGATTGTCGTGATATAGAAAACTGCAAATTAAGGGACTTGTCGGGTCGTTATAACGCAAATCAGCACCGATTTTTAGGTAACGACAGGAAAGCAATGACCAAGCATTTTGCCCATAATATTGTTTATGAACCTTTGAAATGTATCAAGTGTGGAATTTGTGTCAGAATGACCTCAAAATATCAGGAAAAATATGGGTTTTCATTTATAGGACGTGGCTTCGATGTTGTGATTGGGGTTCCGTTTAACGAAACAGTAGAAGCAGGATTGGCAGAAACTTCTGAAAAAGTGGCTAAAGCATGTCCGACAGGCGCATTATCTTTAAAAGATTAATTATGAGAATATTATACTTTATTTTATTTGGCTTGATTACCTCTGTTTGTGCGAATAGCCAAAATTCGTCAAGCTGGAGCAACTTTCGCGGGAGTCAGGAGCTTCTTGGAACTACCAATGTTAATTTCCCTGAAAAACCAAGACAACTTTGGAGTTACCAAACGGGTGATAATATCAAATCGGCAGCGGTAATCGCTGATGGAAAGATTGTTATAGGTGCTACAGATGGTCTGATTTACTGTCTAGACTTCAAAGGCAAGCTGCTTTGGAAATACAAAACAGAAAACTCTATCGAAGCACCGGCTTTAATTCTAAATGGAAAAGTTTATGTCGGCAACCTTGATGGAAACCTTTATGCACTTAAACTTTCGGATGGTTCCCTAATCTGGAAATACAAAACCGACAACCAAATTATGGGTTCTGCAAACTATTGGAAAGCAGGATCTAAAATATCTTTGGTTGTAGGTAGTTACGACTATAATCTTCATTGCGTTGATGCTGAAACAGGTAAAATGAATTGGAAATACGAATCCGACAATTTTATAAATGGTGCTGCCGCCTGTTTCAACGGAAAAGCAATTTTTGGCGGCTGCGATGGATTCCTTCACATAATAGACATAAATACAGGCAAATCTGAGACCAAAATTGATGTAGCCACTTATGTTGCAGGCTCGTGCCCGGTAAGCGATAAAATGGCCTATATTGGAGACTACGATGGGAAATTTTCGAAAGTTGACATCAAGTCCGAAAAAATATTGTGGAGCTGGGAAAATAAAGAGGTAAAACAACCATTTGTTGCTTCGGCGGCTTTGTCGGGTGACAGGGTAGTATCAGGTAACCGCGATAAGTTCATTTATTGTTTCGATAAAAACAGTGGTAAAATGCTCTGGAACTTCAACAGCGGCAATCGCGTAGAAGCATCACCGGTAATCATTAAGGATAAAGTACTAACGGCAAATATGCGTGGTGATCTTGCACTGCTGAAACTGTCGGATGGCTCTGAAATCTGGAAATATGAATTAGGTAATTCAATTCTCCATAATCCGGCTGTGATTGAAAATATGATGGTTGTGTGTGCTTTGAATGGGAATGTTTATTGCTTCGGTAAATAATTGAGAACTATTTTCAAATTTATTCGTTGAGATTTTAACATGTTGTTTTTCAAATTTGATTAGTAATTTTTTATGAATATAGTACAGATTATACCAGGTTCGGGAGGCAGTTTTTACTGCGGAAACTGTCTGCGCGACAGTAAGTACGTTGTTGCGCTGCGTGAACAAGGGCATCAGGTGATTAAAATCCCAATGTACCTCCCCATTTTTGCAGATGAACATGATATTAAAGAGATTCCCGTATTTTATGGTGCTGTAAGTATTTATCTGAAACAGCTTTATCCCATTTTTCGCAAAGCTCCGGCATGGATTGACAGGCTTCTCAACTCCAAACCACTCCTCAAAATAGCCGCATCAATGGCTGGATCCACCAATGCCAAAGGTTTGGAGGAGATGACAGTTTCGATGTTGCTGGGTGAAGACGGACAGCAGCAGGAAGAATTGGAACGGTTAACAGACTGGATGGCTGAACATTGTAAACCGGATATTGTCCACATTTCAAATGCTTTGCTACTTGGACTGGCACACAAAATAAAAGAAAAACTGAATGTTCCGATTGTATGTTCGTTGCAGGATGAAGATATTTGGGTTGATGTTATGAAACCTGTTTTTCGCGACATTATTTGGAATTTAATGAGCGATAAGGCAAATGATGTTGACCATTTTATCGCTGTAAGTGATTTCTTTTCCAAAGTAATGCGGCAACGAATGAAATTGCCTCCAGAAAAAATCCAAAGTTTATACCTTGGTGTCGATCCTCAAGATTATGAGTTTATTCCTGCTGTGAAAAAAGCTCGTAACATAGGCTATATTTCTCGTATGTGCCACGAAAACGGATTCGATATTTTGGTTGATGCATTTATCCTATTAAAGAAAAAGGATGGTTTTGAAGATGTAAAACTAACTCTTACAGGTGGATCTACCGGTTCTGATACCGATTATATCAATTCAAACAAGAGAAAACTTTCACATGAAAAGCTTGACAAACATGTCGAGTTTATTGACAATTTTGAGGAAACCGGAAGACACGGATTTTTTAACAAAGTATCTGTCATTTCTGTTCCCGTAAGGAAAGGCGAGGCTTTCGGAATGTATTTACTGGAAGCAATGGCCTCAGGTATTCCGGTTGTTCAACCATCGTTGGGAGCATTTCCCGAAATTGTCAATCTGTCAGGTGGAGGTGTTATATATCAGTATAATACACCTTTAGCCCTTTGCGAGGCTTTGTCAGCATTATTATCTGATTCCGAAAAACTCAATAACCTAAGCCTGAATGCCCGAAAAGGTGTCGAGGTCAATTTCAATATCCATGATCATGCAAAAGAAATGATCGAAGTTTACGGGAGAATTAAAAAACAACTTAATTAATTGACTATTAATTCGTTCATCAATCATGATTCTCCAGCTAAAAAATATTTCAAAAGGTTATGGCGAACCCCATAAAAGCAATTTTCGAAAAGTACTTGAAGGACTTAATTTAGAAGTTCTTAAAAATCAAAAAATTGCGATTGCAGGTCCAAGCGGATCTGGAAAAACAACCTTGCTAAACCTGATTGGCACGCTTGACCAACCTGATGCCGGTGAAATTTTCTTCAAAGGAAAAAATATTACAGGTTATTCACAGCATGAACTTGCTAATTTCCGCAACCGCGAACTTGGGTTTGTATTTCAGATGCACCACTTGTTGCCACAGTTTTCTTTATGGGAAAATGTTCTTTTACCTGTTTTGCCAATAAAAAAAGTGGTTGGTAAAGCAGAAAAAGAATGGGCAGAGCATCTGCTTCGAAAAGTGGGAATATGGGAACTGCGTAACCAAAAACCATCTGAACTTTCAGGCGGCGAATGTCAGCGGACGGCCGTTGTGAGAGCGTTGATCAATAAACCGCAATTGATACTTGCCGATGAGCCTACCGGTGCACTTGACGAACAAAATGCCGGAAACCTTGCCGGATTATTGAACCACATAAGTGGCGAAGAGGGTGTTTCATTGGTTGTTGTAACCCATTCGTCAGAACTCGCATCTCAAATGGATCAGGTTTATCATTTAAAAAACGGAATGTTACAATGACTCGTTTTAAACTGATATTGAAAACTTTGATTTACTATTTCCGAGCTAATCTGTTGGTAGTGTTAGGAGTAGCCATTAGTACCGCAGTTCTGACCGGAGCATTAATCGTTGGTGATTCTGTTAAATTTAGTCTGGAACAATCCGCTTTTTACAGATTAGGTAGCACTACACATCTTGTTTCGACTGTTGACCGATATTTTCGTGTAAAATTGGCAGAAGAACTTGCTGCAAAAGGAGGTTTTATTGTAGCTCCGGCATTAATCCTCGAAGGGATGGCTGTTGCCGATGGTGGAGAAAATCGTGTTAATAAAGTACAGATTACCGGTATTAACGATAGTTTTGAAAAAATAGCTGAATCACAGATATATCTTAAATTATCAGATAATGAGGTTATTATCAGTGTAAATCTGGCTGACAGACTTCAACTTAAAAAAGGAGATAGTTTTCTGACCCGTATAAAAAAAGCAAGTCTTATTCCTCTTAATGCTCCTTTTATATCTGATGCTGAAACAAGCATCTCATTTCGTGCAGTTGTTAAAGAGATTGCAGATCAGCATACAATGGGTTTTTTCAATCTTAAAAACTCTCAAACAGCACCTTACAATATTTTTCTGTCGATTTCAAGGTTAAACGACCTGATGAAGTTAGAGGGGAAAGCCAATCATTTGCTGGTTTCGGCAACATCTCTTAATAATCAACAAATCAGTAGTTTACTTGAGGAATGTTTTTCTGTCGAAGATGCAGGATTGAAAGTTAAGGAGATTCAGCAAACTAATGAAAAAGAAATCACTTCCGAAAGGGTATTTATTGATGACCAGATTGTGAAAGCTTTTGGAAAGTTCAAAAAATCGCATCCAATTTTGACCTATTTCGCCAATAGTCTTGACTTCAAGGGTAATTCAACACCTTACTCTTTTATTTCAACAATTGATGACAATAATCTGAAAGACAATGATATAATTATCAACAAATGGGTTGCTTCAGATTTGAATGTCATGATTGGTGATTCGCTTACCATAAATTATTATGAGATCGGACCTTTACGTCAGTTGGTAGAAAAGGGAACCCAGTTTGTAATCAAACAGATTGTCCCCATTGAAGGGAAATATGCCGACAAAGATTTGATGCCGTTTTTGCCGGGAATGTCGGATGCCGGACATTGTCGCGACTGGGAAGCCGGAGTTCCTATCAAACTCGAAGCAATAAGGGATAAGGATGAAGCCTATTGGAATCAATACAAAGGGACACCAAAAGCTTTTATTTCCTTGAAAAAAGCGCATCAATTATGGTCGAACAGGTTCGGAAACTATACTGCTATTCGGATAAGTGACAGTTCTTTTTCTGACAAAGAATATCGCAACTTATTTTCTACTTCATTAAAACCCCAAAACTTGGGTATGATGGTTACATCAGTGAGGGACAATGGATTACAAGCAGCCCGAACTGGAGTAGATTTCAGTCAGTTGTTTTTAGGACTAAGCTTTTTTCTTTTAGTTGCAGCACTTATTCTTGCCGCTTTGCTATTTCTTTTGAACCTCGAAAACCGTCAGTCACAGATTGGAACTTTTCTAATGCTTGGGTTTACCCAAAATCAAATCCGGAAACTGCTCCTTTACGAAGGGTTGATTGTTTCAATCCTTGGGGGGATTGTTGGACTGGTGATTTCAATAATTTATACCAAACTGATTTTCATGGCACTTAATAGCCTTTGGTGGGAAGTAGTTCGTACTTCGGTGCTTGAAATTGATATTAACGTTTCAACATTATTTACAGGATTAATAATTTGTGTCTTAATGGCGATGCTTACCATTGTTATTTCGGTGAATGGCAGTTTTAAGCGACAGGCTGTTGAGCTGCAACGTCAACAGGAGCGGCCTCAGAAACCTTTGGTTGCTGTAATTAAAAAGATATTAATGGGTGTTTCACTACTGAGTGCCATTGGATTGGTTGCTTTTCAGTTGGTTATTTCCAAACAATATGGATCATCGCTCTTCTTTCTTTCCGGAGGATTGTTACTCGTTGGTTTATTGTTATTTGCAGATTATATTCTCCGGCGAAGCAGCCACATTTTAATTAATAGTTTTTCTATTCGCGAGCTAAATCGTAGGAACAGATCCCAAAATTTAGGCAGGTCGCTTACCGTAATTATTCTATTTGCTCTGGGAACTTTTATAATTATTTCTACCGGAGCTAATCGTCAGGATTTATTGTCGGGTGCAGATGATAAAAAAAGCGGAACAGGTGGATTTCAATACTTTGCTGAGACATCAATACCTGTTTTATACAGTCTGAACGACAAGGATCGTCTTTTGAGTGAAGGGATAACTTCTGAATTCAGCACGGCACAATTTTCTAAAATGGATGGCGATGATGCAAGTTGTCTGAATCTGAACCGTGTATCCAATCCTGCTATTTTGGGTTCTGATCCTTCCATGTTAAAAGGACGTTTCAACTTTGCAGCAGAAAGCACTGATATCAATGGAGATGACGTTTGGAACGAATTGAATAAGACTCTTTCAGATAGAGTTATTCCTGCTATTGCCGACCAGACAGTGATTCAGTGGGGTCTCGGCCTGAATATCGGAGATACTTTGAAGTATAGAAATGAATTGGGTGATACCTTGAAGCTTAAATTGATAGCAGGCTTGTCACCATCTGTATTTCAGGGATATGTGTTAATTTCAAACACGAATTTTCTGAAGAATTTTCCAACGAGCAGCGGTTCAAATCTGTTTTTAATAGATTTCCCGAAAGGGAAGGAGTTAAAAGTAGCAGAGGAGCTCCACAACATTTTTCGCGATTTTGGCTGGGAAATGACAACAACTGCGACAAGGTTAATGGAGTTCAATTCTGTTACTAATACCTATCTCTCTATATTCCTTGCATTAGGTGCTTTAGCCTTGATTCTGGGAACTATTGGTTTGGCGATTGTACTGGCACGGACTATATTAGAAAGAAAAAAAGAAATTTCGCTGATGCAATCGTTGGGTTTTACACGAAAAAAAGTAGTCAATTTGCTTGTAAACGAATATATTATCTTACTTGTTTGGGGCATACTAATTGGATTTATTTCTGCGGTGGTAGCAGTACTTCCCAATTTCCTTACACCAGGAAACGATGTCTCATTTTTAAATGTTTTGTTGATTGTATTATCAATTCTTGTGAACGGAATAATATGGATTATTGTACTTTCGTGGCTTGGAATCCTCAAGAAAAAGTACAATTTAAACCAATAGGAAAGTTTAATCAAAACCACAAATTAAATTTTGCTATTTTCTTGCATTTTTTACATTTTGATTTTATCTTTGCATTACGAAACAAAGTAAAAAAACGAAAATGATTATAGAATTTAGCGTGGAAAATTACTTATCCTTTAAGGATTTAACGATACTTTCGATGGTAGCGGCAAAATCATTCAAAGAATATAATGATACCCATATAATTGAAATTGACAACAGGCTAAGCATATTAAAAACAGCTATACTCTATGGTAATAATGCAAGTGGGAAAAGCAATTTACTGGAAGCTGTTAGTTTTATGAAAGCAACAGTATTAAATTCATTTCGTGATGCTTTGATGGATAATAATGAAAGAAAATTTCCATTAAAAAAATTTATTTTAAGTTCTGAAACAGAGAATAAGTCAAGTTTTTTCGAGATATCATTTATACATAATAGTATAAAATATAGATATGGATTTGAAATTGATTACGATAAAATCGTAGCAGAATGGCTTTTTCATACAACGAGTAAAGAGGTTTATTTATTCAAAAGAGATTTTCAGAAAATTGAAATTAATAGGTATGCTTTTAAAGAGGCTTTAGGTAAAGAAAACGATGTTAAAGAGAATGTTTTATTTCTTTCACTTCTTGCAACTCTTGGCAAAGAAATATCCTCCGGTATTGTTGATTGGTTTCAAAAAATTAATATTATAAATGGCATTCACGACAGAGGCCATAAGAGATATACTATTGATAAATTAAAGTCCGACAAGATTTTTTTTAATTGGGTATTGCATTTTATAAAATATCTTGAAATTTCAAGTCTCTCTACAACAGAGGAGGAAGTCAATGAAATTGACTTAGATACCTTAAAAGAAAAGGAAAAGGATGAAGAAATTATTGATTTGCTTACGAGTATTCAAAAGATTCAATCAAAGCAACTCAAGCGAGATCAACTAATGACATATCATAGAAAGTATGATGGTAACAATATTCTAATAGATACAGTTGAATTTAATTTTGATAAACAAGAATCTGAAGGAACAAAGAAACTTCTTTATTTATTGGGTCCATGGTATGATACGCTTCAAAATGGAAAAGTTCTAATTGTTGATGAATTAGATTCGCGTTTACACAGTCATTTAACAATCAAACTGATAGGTTTTTTTCATCTCTTAAACAAGAATAAGGCACAATTAATTAGCGCAGTTCACGATATTTCTCTCCTCAATAAAGAAACGTTTCGAAGAGATCAAATCTGGTTTGTTGAAAAAAATCAATTTGGAGCTTCTGAATTAATCTCTCTGGGAGATTTCAAGACCAATAAGGTGAGAAATAAATCTGCATTTGATAAGAATTATCTTGATGGAAAATATGGAGCAGTTCCCTATTTTAATGAAGATAATAAACTAAACCAGCTTATTTATGGGTAAGCTAAACAAGTTTATTGAACGTAAGGTTGCTTCCTATAAGAGAGTTTTAAGGGAAGTTGAAATTCGACAAGGTAATAAAGAACCATTAATAGTATTAAGTTTTAGAGATTTTGACCGAAATCAGGGACAAAGTTTTGAAGAATGGGAGGAAGAAAAATTATTAGCCTTAACAATAAGTAAGTTAAGAGAAGTATGTCAATTTACAGTAGGACAAGCTCAATCTCAACAAATTATTAAACCTTATACGAAGATTGGTTTTCCTCCCGAATCTGAGTTTTCACATCCCAAGCATGTTCTATCTGATGTAATTTGGTGCAGTATGCATATAAAAGGTAAAGAGTTTGTAATTGGTCACTTTGAAGATAATATTTTTCATATTATTTTCCTTGATAAATATCATGAATTTTGGCCAACAAAAAAGAAAAACACTTGAATACATGTAGTAGATTAGCATGCCAAATCCCAAATTCCTACAAAATTTGGGTTTACTTTTGAGCAAAAGATAATACTATGAAGATTCTGGTTATAGAGGATGAAAAGATGCTGTGCGAATCAATAATAACCTACCTCGAAAAAGAAGGTTATCGGTGCGAACAGGCCGGTACAGTAGAGATAGGTACTGAAAAAGTAAACCTGTATGAATATGATTGTATGTTGGTTGATATTGGTTTACCCGATGGAAATGGTCTGACATTGGTTCGTGAATTAAAAAAAAGTCACCCCGAAACCGGTATTATAATAATTTCCGCTAAAAATTCATTGGATGATAAAGTGTTAGGTCTGGATCTCGGAGCCGATGATTACCTTACAAAACCTTTTCACCTATCGGAACTCAATTCACGTATTAAATCGCTTTTACGCCGCCGGAAGTTTGATGGTCAAAAAGAGCTTGTTATTGACCAAATCAGGATTTTACCCGAAAATCGTCAGGTTTATGTACAAGCTGAACTCCTTCAAATAACCAAAAAAGAATTTGACCTGTTGTTATTTTTTATTTCAAATCAAGGTCGTGTTCTTACCAAAGAATCAATTGCCGAACATCTATGGGGTGATTTTGCAGATTCCTCCGATTCGTTCGATTTAGTTTATTCTCATATTAAAAATCTGCGAAAGAAATTATTCGAAAAATCGGGAAAAGAATATTTCCGGAATGTTTATGGAACCGGCTATATCTTTGATTGTTATTAAACTAATATGAAACTTCAAAACAGAATAAACATCCGTTTTTTGATAGTTACACTACTTGTATTTGTAGTGGCAGGGGTATTCTTTTATTTTACCTTGGCACAGATTATCGATCAGAATATCAACGAGATGCTCAGTTCACGAAAAACAAATGTAATACTGCATTTAGAACATAATGAAGTTGATAGTATTGTTTGGAGTTCGCCTGATCGTTCTATTCAAATAAGGCGAATCCCAATAATATCGAGTAGTAGTTTTATCTCTGATACTTTGGCTTATGATGAGGATGAAAAGGAGTTAATCCCTTTCCGGAAGATGGTTTTTTCGACATCGGTAAATAGTAACAATTTCGAAATAACAATTTTGCAATCTCTACTTGAATCTGAGGATTTGCAGGCAGCTATTTTTTTCTTCATGGTCATTTTGTTCGTTTTGCTTTTGCTTGTTTTATTCTTTTTGAACCGATGGCTTTCGGATAAAGCATGGAAACCATTTTTCAATAGTCTGTCATTATTGAAGGCATGGAAAATCAGCGATAACCGACAAATCAACTTTGACCAAACCGGAATTTCTGAATTTGACCAACTAAATCGAACCCTCGAAGAGATGATGCAAAAAATGCAAACCGATTTTGTAAACCTGAAAGAGTTTACTGAAAATGCCTCTCACGAAATACAAACACCTTTAGCCATCATCAAATCCAAACTTGAATTATTATTAAACGAAAATTCTCTCTCCGACTTGCAACACAAAAGGTTACACGATGTATTTGAAACAGTGATCCGCCTGTCGAAAATGAATGAGGCTATGCTGCTGCTTTCTAAAATTGAAAACCGGCAATTTGTTGAAAAACGTGAGATTGATTTTTGCAGCCTCATTCAAACACGGCTGGAATATCTTGAAGAATTGTTCGCTCTAAAGCAGATTGAACTATCGGTACGATTGGATACTCCGGTAATCGTTCTGATGCATCCAATGCTTGCTGATATCCTGATTAACAATCTCTTGAGTAATGCCTTAAAACACAATTTCAACAATGGAAAAATTGTCATTTCGTCAGAAAAAAATAAGATTTCTTTTTTAAATACAGGGAATCCCATGAATATTAGCCATGAAAAATTATTCAAACGATTTGTAAAATCCAGCTCATCGGACGAATCCACTGGATTAGGTCTGGCAATTGCCAATGAAATATGCCGATCAAATAATCTTCGGTTGAATTATACATATCTTAAGGATTATCATCATTTCACATTGACAAAAGCATGATTGACAAGATTCTAATCCTAATTCTATTTGTTATTATATTTACTGATATTTCAGCCCAAAAATCGTTAAAAGGGGCAGTAACAGGGATTATTGTTGATAGTGAAAGCAAAGCACCCATCGAGTTTGCGAACGTTGTCCTCCAGACCGAATCAGATAGTATTCAATTACAGGGTACTACCACAGATGCTTCAGGAAAGTTCAATTTTGATAAAATTGCTTATGGAAAGTATAAAATTGCCTTTAGCTTTATTGGATTCACAAAACGGGAATCCCCGTTAGTGATTATTTCTGAAAAAAATCCTAATGTAAACTTGGGAATTTTAGGGCTTTCTGTTTCGAGTCAGGATATTGATGATGTTGTAATAGTGGGAGAAAAGTCAACTTATACCAATACCATAGACCGGAAAGTGTTCAATGTGGGAAAAGATTTAATCGGAAAAACAGGTTCTGCGAGTGATCTGATGCAGAATGTTCCATCTATTTCGGTTGATATTGATGGGAATATCAGTTTGCGCGGATCAGAAAATGTTATGGTTTTGATCAATGGAAAAACATCAGCTCTGATGGGAACAAATCGGGCAGCAGTATTACAGCAAATGCCTGCAAGCTCAATCGAACGAATTGAGGTGATTACAAATCCTTCAGCCAAATTCAAACCTGATGGTACTTCGGGAATCATCAATATTGTTGTTAAAAAGAACAAAAGCCTCGGACTTAACGGAACAATAATGTCGAATGTTGGTAACGATCAACGTTATAATGGTAATATCATAGCAAATTATAATTCGGGTAAAGTAAATGTTTATGGGTTATATAGCATCAGACAGGACGACAGGATGCGATACACATTTGATGCTCGCCAACGTTCAGATATGCAAACCAATACCATAAGCTATACAGATATGGATGCGGTGGAAAAGTCAAGACCCTTATCACATATTATTAACAGCGGGATAGATTTCAAAATTGACGATCGTAACGAGTTAGAAATTTCAACCAATTACAATTACCGAATTCAAACCAAGCATGAATTGATTAATACATTAAACCAAGATTATAATCATCAGATTACTAAGGATTTTGATCGTAAAAGGGTTGACCCTGAATTTGAGAAAGAACAAGAGTATTCTGCAAATTATAAACACTTATTCAACGATGAAGGGCATGAGCTGGCAATTGATTATACTACTTCCATTTCCAGAGAAGAGGAAGATAACCATTATTCGAATAGTTTTCGGATGCCAATTCAAAGCAGCACCTTTGACAATACTTTAATTAAACAGAACGATAATGATTCACAATTTTCGATTGAATATGCCAATCCGATCTCAGAAACAAGCAATTTTGAATCTGGTTATATCCTTGAATCAAGAATTAAAGATATGGATTATTTTGGCGAGTCACTCAATACGTTATCCAATGTTTGGGTAAAAGACCTTATGAAATCTAACCGATTCATTTACAACGAGCAAATCCATGTGCTATATTCAACCTTTGAAAAGGAATTTGAAAATTTTGGGATTCTTGGTGGTTTGCGTGCAGAACAGACAATTGTAAAATCGAATCAGGTAACAACCGACAGCCTGATCAAAAATGATTATTTCAGATTGTATCCTTCACTACATTTATCATATAAAAAAGACGATTCACATGAATATCAGTTGAATTACAGTCATAGGATAAGGCGACCGGAAGGAGAGGAGATGAATCCTTTTCCTGAATATCAGGATCCTTATAACCTGAGAATAGGCAACCCACGATTAAAACCCGAAGAAATTCACTCTGTTGAATTCGGGTATCAATATAAAAATATGGCAACTACCGTTATTTCAACACTTTATTACCGTTATATGTATAATGGAATGACCAGCATCACAAAATATCTGAACGATTCAATTCTGCTTACCACATCTGCCAACCTTTCGAAAAGCAGCGCTGCAGGATTTGAATTTATTGTCTCTTCAACTTTGGCCAAAATCATTAATGTCAACTACAGTTCAAATACTTTTTTAAATACAATTGATGCCTCAAGTTTAGGCTACAGCGCGAAAAAATCAATTGTTTCGTGGACAATGAATTTGAATGTGGGTATCAATCTCACTAAAGGCACGATGATGCAAATTACGTCCAACTATGTTTCAGAAAAATTGACCCCGCAAGGCAAAAGATTACCTTCATTTGTGATGAATTTAGGGCTCAGACAGGAGTTTTTAAAGAAAAAAGCATCATTTCTGTTTACTGTATCCGATCTATTCAACACATTGAATAACAACTCAATCCTCGATACTCCAGAACTTTATCAAAAAATAATCAGAAAGAGAAGTGTAAGGATGATTTATGCTGGGATCAGCTATACTTTCGGCAAGCAAAACAAAAAGTCAAAAGAAAACATGCTAAAGTTTGATAATCAACTATAATCTTCCATATTCCTACAAAGTCTCATGGTATATTTACAGTATTAATTTTAAAAAAATAAGATGATGAAAAAGTTATTGACATTATTGGTTTGTTTTGGTTTTGTTGTTTGCAGCAATGCGCAAAAGCCTAAAGATGAAACCTTTGTAGCTGCAAAAGCTGCATTTACAGCGAAATATCCGACTGTAAAAAAAGCAAAATGGAGTATCGAAAAGCCCGGCGAATTTGAGGTTGAATTTACGCTTAATAGAGCTGAGTCATCAGCATTGTTTGATGCCACCGGAAAGCTTCTCGAAACCGAGACAGAAGTTGAACTTAGCCAACTCCCGCAAGCTGTAAAAACAACTATTACAAAAGATTTTGCCGGATACAAACTTGACGAAATAGAGAAAGCCACTGATGCAAAAGGTATTACGACTTACGATATGGAAGCGGTAAAAGGGAAAGATAAATTGGAACTAATCTTTGATGCTAATGGAAAGTTACTTTCAAAAGATCCTTTGAAAAAAGAGGAAGAATAAATTGAGTGAAATAGTTGTTTTTACGATAAAGAGTGTTAACTTTGCATCAATTCGGGTTTCCGAAGGTGGAAGGACATAATTGCCTTTGCCCCGTTCGCGGGGTTTTTTTTTGTATTTATGGCAATAATTTAAGCCCATAACCATCCAATCTTCGTCCATTGTTGTAAATTTTCGGACGAATGATCTGTAAAATTTTTTCGTTAAAGGTTTCTCTGCCATCATCTTTTAGTTTGTAAAATTTCAATGCATAACGATACAGTGGATAGGCCAATAAATCAGCAATTTGCAGACCTGAAATATTTGCAGACTTTGCTTTTATTTTAAGTTCTTTACTTGTAATCGTATCATCGATTTCATTGGCTTGAATCCAATCAGTACCATTTTCAAATATATTTCGATAGGATTCTTTCAGTCGCAAATCTTCTTTTCCTCCTCGCGACTCGAACATCATATCTCCTGTTTGTCCAATTTCTTTCAACCGTAAATGATAACGTTCAAAAATTAACGTCATACAATAATGATAAGGGTCATACCTCCATGTTGAATATCTGTTTTGGTGTTCTTGTTTGTCCATTAAAACGGTTATAGTCTTAAATTTCCATTTTTCTAGTAATTGGAGAAATTCATC
The DNA here is from genome assembly GCA_903834845.1 of uncultured Bacteroidia bacterium. GTDB lineage: Bacteria > Bacteroidota > Bacteroidia > Bacteroidales > Prolixibacteraceae > JAAFHB01. Next base: position 15,192 of record CAILKW010000097.1, read on the forward strand.
ATTGAACTGTTCTTCAATTTTGGGATCGATTAATGCTTTAAATGGATGTTTTTTATTGATCATCTCTTTGCGGTGCAAAACAATGGGTTCATCAGGGTGGCTATTAAAAAACCTTGATTTTAAAGCCTCCACATCATAAGTCAGCGTTGTCTTTACATAATCTAAATCGAAAATAACACCTGTCAGGCATAAAATTTACCGTGTTGTCTATTTATAAAGGGACAGACAGAGTGATCCAACGGCTGAAAGGCATAGAATCACCGGATCAATCATTGAACAATCACGAAGGGCAATTGAACTCTTAAACATTCAGGCATATACTGTTTTTAATAAAACTAATAAAAAGCCAAATCAAGTCAAATATCCGGTTCGTGCCTTACAAGAGGCTGTAATTAACGCGATTGTCCACCGTGATTATGAGTTGCCAGATCCGATCAGGATAACCGTTTTCATTGACAGGATTGAGATTTGCTCTCCCGGCTCTTTACATTGGGGAGTTGACCGCGAAAAGTTTTTAACCGGCAGGGCAAGTCCCAAATGGAGGAATCAAAGTTTAGCATATCTGTTTAACAAACTTCATTTAGCCCAGTCTGAGGGTCAGGGAATCCCAACGATATTTCGCACTATGCGTGAAGAAGGCTGTCCCAAGCCAATATTTGAGATCGAACAGGAAAGCCTGACGTGCATTCTTCCTGCCAACAAAAATATCAAATAATCTCCTTATTTATAAAATACCCGCAGCATAGAGGGATAAACAATCAGCAACAGCGGAAGAGCAATTATAAAACCTCCAATCACTGCAATCGCCAAAGGCTGATGCAACTGAGCACCGGTTCCAATTCCAAGCGCAATAGGAGACAAGGCGATAATGGCACCCAAAGCTGTCATTAGTTTAGGGCGAAGTCGTGTTGAGATTGCATATACAATTGCACCATCCGTATTGGCTGTTTTCAAGGTTTGCTGAAATTGCAGAAATGTAAATATGGCATTCTCGCCAATGATACCGATTATCATTATAATCCCTGTATAGCTACCCACATTTAATGGCGTTTTGGTGAGATAAAGAGCGACTAGACTGCCTGAGATTCCCAAAGCCGCAATAATAATTATCAAAAAAGCAACTTTAAACTCTTTGAATAAAAACAGCATCACAGCAAAAACCAATAATATTGCAGTAATCAATATCATCATTAGTTCGCTGAACGATTTTTGCTGCTCCTCATAAGCCCCACCGTAACTAATATGGTAGCCTTGAGGTAAATTCACTTTCGATTGAATCTCTTGCTTCAAATCAGACATAACACTGCCGAGATCACGGTTATCGAGCCTTGCAATAACGGGAATCATTGTCTGCAAATTCTCCCGTTCGATTTCGGCACTTCCTGCATCAACTGAAATATGAGCTAATTGCGAAAGTGGCTGAAGTTTGCCATTCGGAAGAAAAACATATCCTTGCCTGATCTTTTCAAGCGAGGTATTTGCGGCATCAGGATACAACATTCGTACTGCGGTCAATTGCTCTTTTTCATAAATATTCCCGACAATTACCCCTTCAAGCTGCGTTTGCAATTGATTCTGAAAATCGGCCGGAGTAATTCCAAAAAGTGCCAGTTTTTTATTATCCGGTTCAATATTTATTGATGGTCCTGCTATTGTAATTCCATCGAAAACATCGGCCGTACCTTCAACATTTTCTGTAATTTCGGCAACTTTACGCGCAAGATTCTGCAAAACTTTCACATTGTCGCCGTAGATCTTTATCTCTATTGGTTGTGTTGAACTCATTAGGTCTCCAAGCATATCACCAATCACTTGTCCGAAATCAATCTGAAGCGCGGGTTGCGAAGATTCTACTTTTATTCTGATTTCATCAATCACTTCATTTGTCGAACGCTTCCTATCCTTTTTAAGTTGAATCAAATAGTCGCCATTGTTGGGTTCTGTAATAAAAAAACCCATTTGCGCCCCTGTTCTTCGCGAATAGGTCTCAATTTCCTGTATGGTTGGTAAAATTTTCTCAACCTCGCGTAGGATTCTATCTGTTTCCTGCAAAGAAGTACCCGGTGGTGAAGTGTAATCAAGCACTATACTCCCTTCATCCATTTCAGGAAGAAATCCGGTTTCTAACCTGCCGGAAATGAATATAACTGAGAAAATCAGCAACGCAATAAAACTGAAACTGATTATTGGTCTTTGAATAAAGAAAGATATCCATTTTCCACTCTTATAATGTGCCTCAGTATGCTGTTTGGATACTGTATTTGTTTTCCCTGACAGGAGCAAATAGATTACAGGCAATCCGATCCAGGTAACTAAAAAAGAGCAAATCAAGGTGATCATCATTGTGTTGGTCAGAATCTTGAAATACGCCCCGGCTACGCCACTCAAAATAACAAACGGAAGAAAGATCACGATTGTGCTTACCGATGAGCCAATCATAGCTGGTAACAGGAAGTTTACTGAGCCACTGAGCAACTCTTTTGTCGGTTTTTCGGGAAACTCCTCGTGTGTACGGTGGATCTGTTCAACTACCACAATTGCGTCATCAATTATTAACCCAATGCTTGCCGCAATTGCCCCAAGTGTCATAATGTTGAAATTGTACCCGATAAGGTAAAGGACAATCAGAGTTAATGATAGTGTAAGGGGTATGGTGATAAGAATAACAGTACTTGATTTGAATGAGCGCAGAAAAATAAATGCAACAAGAATGGCAAGTACCAAACCAATCCACAGACTGTCGTTCACACTTTTAATGGAGTTGTTGACAAAATCAGATTGCACATAATAGGGACTTAGTTTAACATCTCTGGGCAAAATTCTGTTATTCAGCTCCTCTATTTTTTGAGTTACTCCTTTTGTAACATCAATCAGATTGGCGTTTGGTTGTTTTACGACTGCCATTAAAACGGCACTTTTCCCGTTTGCATTAATCCTTATATATTGTGTCTGCTCTGCAACTTTTAACATGGCAATATCTTTTAGTAACAGCACCCTTTTACCATCGTTACTTATGGTAAGGTTTTCGAGTTCCTGAAGATTTTCGATATTTGCATCTGTAACCGTGAGATACAAGCGGTTATAGTCTGTAAGGTATCCATTACTACTGATAAAATTAGTTTGACTAAGTGCGGTTGAAACCATTGCAGGAGTAACACTTAAAGCAGCCATCTTTTGAGAAAGTAATTCAATTTGATACTCCTTTGTTTTACCACCAATAACCCAAACCTCAGCAACTCCTTTTGCCTGCGACAGAAATGGCTTTACGGTGTAATTTGCAATTTGATTCAATTCGATATTGCTTCTCCCTTTCCCTTCGATGACATAACCAATTACCGGCAGGATTGATGGATTCATTTTTTCAACACTTAGAGTTGTCCCAGTCGGAAGTTCGTCTTTTATTTGATTGATTGAAGATTCAATTTGCTGCTTGCATAAATCAATGTCTGCATCCCATTCCATAAAAGCAGATATTTCGCAATTCCCACGACTTGTAATGCTTCGAACTGTTTTCAGGTTGGGAACTCTCTTAACAGCATTTTCGAGCGGCTTGGTAACTGTTACCATCATTTTTCCAACCGGCTGCAATCCACTGTCGGCAATGATTTTTATTTTTGGAAAAGTCACCTCGGGAAAAAGTGACGATTGCATTTTTGAATAAGTGTAAACACCAGCTGCCAAAATTATTATCAGAATAACTATAACAGGATTTTTGTGTGAAACGAAAAAGTCTCTCATCGGTTCAGGGTTGATTGATATTAACAAAAGCGGTATCAGATAAACCGTAATTTCCGGTATTGATAAGTCTGTCGAGCTGTGTAAATGAGGGGGAGAGGATCTCAATTTTATTTCCTGAAGTGATTCCCGTTTTTACCGTAACTTTGATGGCGGTTGTATCATTAATGAGCTTCATCACCCAATAGTTTTCCATAGTTTCATCAGACAATACAGAAGTTTTATCAATCACCTGAGCGTTTTCTTTAGAACTCTTTATAATCTGAACAATGACTGAGAGGTTTTCTGGAAGAATGGCAGAATTTAATGCTTTTACAATATAACTCTGTGTTTGTGAAACAGGATCAACTGTTAAAAGCTTTCCCGATATCGTTCCGTTTAAGATCGTAGAATCTGGTAAGAGGATAGTGCATTTTATACCATATGCTGCATATCTGTTTTGCTCAAACGGTACATTGAGCAGAAAAACAAAACTGTTTTGTTCTGCAATTACACAAAGCTGCTCTCCATCGCTGACATAATCGTTGGTCTGTTTGATGGCTTCCACCACAATACCGGCAACAGGTGCGGCAATCGTAACCTTTCCTGAAAAGGCAAATGATGAGTCTTTGGAAGAAAATTGACTCAGTGCCTCACCTTCTTTTGATTTAATGGCATATAATGGTTTTCCTTCCTGAATAATGTCTCCCTGATTAACAAAGGATTTTTCGATATAGCCATTTATAGTTGACTTCACAATATTTTTGCGTTGGTAAAGTGAGACTGCATTAAAGCTGATCATCTCGCTGATTGGCGTGTTTTCAATTGTCACAACCGTGACAGGAGTCGAAACTTGAAGAATCTCTTCTGTTGCTACAGAGGCACTGTTGTTACAGCCTATTAGAATATAAAAAAACGCGATTGTCAATAGTGTTTTGTTGTTGCTCATTTGAGGTAATTCAATTGGTTTATAATTTGAAGACGATTCATTTCAGTAATAAGAAAAGTGTTTTTTGTTGCCGTATAGTTGTTCAGTACGGTCATAAAATCGAGAAACCGAACTAAACCCTTTTCTAATTCAATCCGGTACAAATCAATCAACCGTTCATGTTCCAATAATTGATTTGTTATTTCAATAATCAGATTATCAGTTAATTTAAGCTGATTAATAAGCTGTTCAAACTGAAGTTTGTATTGCGAAGAGTAAAAACGCTTGTAATAGATTCGGGTATTCTCAGTCAGATTGATCTTATCGTGCTGTAATTTTCGTTGCTTTCCATCGTAAATCGGGACGGAGAAGTTTAAACCAAAACTTGCCCCAAAATTATGTGGCAGGTTTACCGGTGTGATTGAATTGAACCCGGCATCGGCAAAAAATTGTAACCGAGGTCGGTAATTAAGATCAATGATTTGTTTATTGTTAA
>CAILKW010000098.1 GCA_903834845.1 uncultured Bacteroidia bacterium
CATCATCGACCTTCCAGACCGCTGGAAACCCTAAGAGTTGTTGGTAATGGTCAGTAAGTTTTTGCATCTTTAAGCATGGGATTGAAATACTTCAGTCTACGATTTTATCCCCTCATTCCACTAAATTGCGCGAAGAGCCAATAATAGTACCTCTATAACAAATAATATAAATAAAATATTCCAGTTAAATAAAGATTATATCCAACTTCAAAATAGCTTAAAAGAAAAAGGCGATAGAGCTGGAATTGAAAAAGAAGTTGTTCGATTGGAGAATGAGTTAGAAGCATTAAGTAAACAAGCGCAACTTACACAAGAAGAAATACTCTACTACAATTCTGAAAAAGTTAGTATCGACACTCATAAAAAGTCAATTGAAGAAGTCGAATCTGAAATCCTTAAAATAGAATCTTTAAAAGATAAATTCTTTACTAATTCAGATTTGCAATTTGAGTTAGTTTCATTGTCTGAGATAACTCAGAAAACGATATTGTCTAAATTCACTACTTTACAAGAAGAGTATAAACAAAAATGGATAAACGAGTTAAATTTAATTGTTCATTCACTTATAGTCTTAAAAGAAGGTAAGGAAAAAGAAATAAGTGAAAAGGAAAAAAACATTGCTTTTCAAAAAGGTGTAGTTGCCTTTCAAAATAATATTCAACACAAAGAAATTGAAGATAAATTAAAAACACAAAAAGACAAACTTGCAGATATTAAAAAAATAAGTGAAGAAGCAAATCAACAGAATAAACAAATTGGTAGTTATATTTTAAAGGTTAGAGAAGAACAGGAATTGTTTTATTCCAAAATAATTGAGATAAAAGATAATTTGGCAGTTGATAAGGAAAATTTAAAGATTGAAGCTTCAAGTTCCTTTGATTTGAATATGTATAAGAATAAGCTAAATTATGGCATTAATCAGCAGAGTTTTCAAGGACAAGACATCGTGAGTTTTAATTCTTATGATTATAACGAATTTAAGCAACACATTAACAGCTTATTTGATAAATTATTTCTTAATTCTGTGACACTTAAAAGTGGTCATACTAATATTTCATTTATAACAGAATTATTCTCAACTAACTATTTTAATATTTCATATAATATCATTTATGATAATGATAATTTTAGCAATATGTCTGAAGGTAAACAGGCTTTTGTTATTTTAAAGTTATTACTTGAATTTAGTACAAAAACATGCCCAATTTTAATTGACCAACCTGAAGACGACTTAGATAATAGAGCAATTTATAATGAATTGGCTACATATTTAAAAAAGAAAAAGAAAGACAGACAAATAATTGTTGTCACGCATAATCCAAATATTGCTGTAGGTGCTGATTCTGAATCAATAATTATAGCTAATCAAAATGGCATAAAAACTAAAAATGTTGATAATAAGAAATTTCAGTATAAAACAGGTAGTCTTGAAAATACTTGTCAAAAAGATACAAAATTTGAATCGGTCTTAGGTTCACAGGGGATTAAAGAGCATGTTTGTGAAATATTGGAGGGAGGAAATGAAGCATTTAAACAAAGAGAAAGAAAATATGCAATAATATTAAAAAGCACGAAGGCATAACAGCGGCTCATAAAACATTGGGGTTTAAGTGGTTCACATACATTTTAGCCCGCTTGCAAGGTTTGCAACGGTGGATAGTTTAGCAATCACGCAGTCCCCAACGATTTTATAGCCGCGAACGTTATGCGGCAGCTTAAGACGACAACACCAATGAGAAACAAACTGACATATCACATATTGACTTTGGCGACAGTATTTTTTATTGGTTGTTGGATAGATAGCGAAAATATAAGTGCAACCATTTCTGATACGACCTCG
>CAILKW010000099.1 GCA_903834845.1 uncultured Bacteroidia bacterium
ATTATAAATACAATTAAATTTTTACTATACATTTTATGTGATTTTATTTATAACCGTAAACAAACAACCAGTTATATTAAGGAAATAATTTGCCATATAAAAAAGTCAATATATGGCAAATTACAAATGAATTTATTTTGAAGTTTTTATTTTAAGGAATTAGGATCAGTTATTCCGTTATATCCGGCATTCTTAACAATCTCATCGACAGGTATTCTAAAAAACCAATTTTTATATGGTGCAGTAACTGGTTCTAAACCTTTACGATCACCTGGTAGAATCGGCCGCTTCAATCCTATTAGGTATGGAAGATATACTCCTTCACCAGCTAATTCAATTACATATTCCCTATCTATATCATCCTCAGTAAGTATGCTAGGATCAATGTCTGAGAGGCCTGTTCTTCTCCTGATAACATTTAAATCACTCGCAGAACCTGTCTTATCTCCATTCTTAAACTTTAATGCTGATCTCATTAAAATGAATTCAGTTAACCTCATCTGCGGATTACGAGTCAATTGATTCTTGTCTGTAGATGAGCCTCCCCGATAAAACTTATCAAAATACACATGTGGAAAATCCAATGATTTTAGAGTAGACTCATAAGTCATTTGATATTGGATTTTATCAGTAATTCCAGTTTCTGATTGCAGTTTATATCCTAATAGATGAAGGTAAAATCCGTTATCCCCTCCAAGTCTTTTGTCCGTTTTTGCAATATCAGTTAGTGAAAAATCATCAGATTGAGGATTTCTCATCCATCCGATTCTTTTTAGCGCAGAATTACTCATAACAGTCATTACCCAAGAACATTGGCTAAAGCTGGCACCTCTACTTGAGTTAAAGCCCCCATACAATGACCTCGCAAAAAAAGATCGGGAAAAAAGTGATGCTCCTAAATTATTAGGAACGTAATTCCATATAACTTCTGAGGAAATATTCGAACTGGAATATAATTTATTCCAACTAGCCATCAAATCATTCGGCAAGCTATATTTCCCAGATGAAATTATTTCGTCACACTCTTTCAATGCTTTAGCATAATCACCCATGTATAGATATGCTCTGGCCAATGCCCCACAAATTCCATAATAATTGACTCTTCCATCTTTATTCCATGTCAAAGGCATCAATGTTTTCGCCTTAGCTAGATCAGAGATTACCTGACTCCAAATCTCCTGAGTTGTGCCTATCTTTGTATTTTGAAGATTCAAATTATCCGTTTTTAATGGGATGACCTTATCTCCATTAGTTCCTCCTGGCACATATGGAGGGCAGAAGAATAATGCAGCCCAATAATAGGAATATCCTCTCCAAAAATACAATTCTGATTTCTGACGATTCACTTCATTTAGCTTAGACTGATTATCGTTAGGGAATAGCTTCTTTGGCTCATCACTTTCAAGATATGCTAGTGATTCATTTGTGATAGCTACAGTTTTATAAATCGAATTATATGAACCGGCAACCCATCCCATAGTCCTTGATTCAAGAGCGGATTCTCGATGAAGCCGGTTGTAAAATTCGTTAAATGGAGCATCAATGGTTTGTCCAGGTATTAACTGTGAGATATCTGTTGCCAGTGTTTCATAGCAAGCATAAACAGCGGACGGGCAACTCCAAGGAGCAAAAAAATTAATATATGGAGCGACAACTCCCATTTCCATTTTATCAACACTTGTCCACGGAAATTCCGGGATATATTGGGGTTCAACAAATTTATCTTCACAGCCAGAAAAAACTAAAAGACAAATTAGAGTGATCAAACAAATATTCTTTTTCATAAAATAATTATTAAAAATTAACTAATAGGCCAAGAGAATAAGTTCTGTTCAAATATGTTCCATTACGAAAATATCCATCAACATTTCCGCTTGATAATTGAACTTCTGGATTACTCTCATTACCTGCTTTAGACCAATAAATTGGATTATTGATATTAAAATACAACCTTAAATTATCCAATGAAATCTTTGAAATCAAGGACTTACGAAAAGTATATCCAAAAGTCATTTCCTTAATCTGGATATTGTCAGCTGGCTTGAGGTACTTTGTTGAAGTGCCAGATGTGCTCACTCTCTTATTCGTCAATTCTCCAGCATCATTATAAAATGTACCCCCATTGTAGATCGCTTCAGGTTCAGAAGCAACATCTCCTGTCTTTTTCCACACCTCATTTATTAGGCTTTCCCTAAGGGCCATTTGTCCAATTACAACTTCCCTAGTTACCCGATCATATTCATCTAGAAAATAATTTCCTCCTGAGTATGTTATCATCAAACTAAAATCAAAATCTTTATAGGTTATTGTATTCCTAATTCCGCCATAAAATGTTGGTAGCGGAGACTTTCCAGTCATCACAAACTGATTCTTTCCAGCATTAATTGTTGTACCATTAATTAACTTACCTGTAGCAATTGTTGTTCCTGTTTCCGCGAAAATTTTTGCATCACGCTCGTAAATTTCAGGATTACCCTTATCTACATTAACTCCATTATATATCGGCAAATAGTAAGTAGCTAGTTTTTCACCTTTTTTTGTTATTGTTCTATTTTGTGACCCAAAAATTCCAGTTCCTGCTTTATCGATGTTAGGATCTAACGACAAAACCTTATTGTCAACAATCGTGTGATTAATAGACACATCCCATGTGAAAGTTTTTGTCCTAATTGGATTCATATTTAAACTGAATTCAAATCCTGAATTTCTCATGTTTCCAACGTTAGCCCAATAGGAATTTCCAGCAGAACTGAGTCCAGCACTTGGAGGGAGCGGAACTTTTAATAATAACCCAGATGTTTCTTTATTGAAATAGGCAACTGACCCATTGATTTTGTTTTCTAGTAGACTATAATCAAATCCAAAATCTAGATTGTCCGAAGTCTCCCATTTCACATTAGCAGCAATATTTGTTATAAGGGTATAATTATATTGGTCATATGAACTTGAGCTCGGATTATTAATCCCTAAAGTCGGAATATATGCAAATGAGGGAACTGCCGCATTACCTGTTCTCCCAATACTTCCTCTCAATTTCAGCATGTTAATAATTCCTTTAGAAAAGAACGGTTCATCACTAATAATCCAACCAAGTCCCATTGAAGGAAAAATTGTCCAACGATTTTCAGGGGGTAAAACAGACAACCCATCGCGACGAATATTAGCTTCAAATAAATACCTGTCTTTAAATTTATAAGTAGCTCGTCCGATATAAGCGAATCCTCCTCCTTCTGCAATTGTCGAACTCATTGTGTTTTTATCCGAAGGCTTACCTAGAATTGGATAAGAGCCATTTAGATTGTATCCAGATGCGGTAAGACCAGAACTATAACCTTTACTACCTTCTGCTAATAAAAGTAAACTAAACTCATGGGCTCCAATAATTTTATTGTAATTGATCTCTCCTCTATACAAATAAGACCTTCCAAAACTTGTTGCTTCTGTAGCCTGACTTATTGCCTGATTACTAAAAGACATTAACTCCTTTGCATACCAATCCCAAGATTTTGAATAGTTGAAATTTGCACTTCCAATTCCAGCAATACTTAAACCCTTAATAAAAGGGAGATCAATTTTAATTTTAGCATAGTTTAATGATGAAAATGCTTCATTTCGATCGTTCCTATATTTATCGTCTCCAGTAATCAATGGGTTATCTCCAGGAGCCCAATAGCCGGTCGGATCATTGGAGTAATACAATGGCATAAACGGAGGCCTGATATCCACACCTCCAAAACCACTGAAACCCATTCCAGTTGATTTTGCATTATTATAGTTGTTAATGGAGTTAATGTTTATTTCAACATTTTTCACCGGTGAAAAATTAAAAACAACTCTAGATAATATTTTATCATTGCTAAGACCCTTTCTATTACCTTCTTCATTTCGATATGTCAATGTAAATAATGCAGATCCAGAATCAAATCCTTTTGTTGCGTTGAGGTACACCTGATTGTATTTTCCATTTTGAACAGACTCTTTAAATCCATTGAAATTATTTTTTTCCGCATCTTCTCTCGTGATTCTGTTAGGAATCTTTATATCCCAATTCCATGCTATATTTGGGTCATAGGGAGAATAAGCAGAACCATCATATTTAGAAGCATTTAGTTTTGCCTGATCCATAAAACTAAGCATCTGTTTGTTATCCATTAATTTTAGATCCGTGTTCATTAATTCACTTAATCCAGAAGTTAATTCAACTTTAAGTTGAGATTTTTTCCCTTTCATCGATTTAGTTGTAACAGCTATCACGCCATTTGCTCCTGAGGATCCATACAAAGCGGTAGCAGAAGCGTCCTTCAAAATAGAAATAGACTCTATATCATTGGGATTTAAGTTACTTCCATTTCCAGGAATCCCATCAATAATCCAAAGAGGTTCTGCTGACAGTGAAATGGAGTTTACTCCACGAATCCTGATTTTATCTCCCGATACATAAACGCCAGAGGCCTTCCCCTGAAGGGCCGAAGTGAAATTTTTATATGCGGGCGCAGCAAGTTGTTGGTCAGATATTTTTGCTACTGATCCAATCATATCTCTTTTCTTTTGGGTAGTATATCCCAATGCAACAACTTCTTCAATACCAACAGTTTCTTCAGCCAAAATAATGTTTATTGAAGCTTGGTTACCTATTGCAACTTCCTGTGTCTTCATTCCCACAAAAGAGAAAACAAGCACTTTGGCATCTGTTGGTATGGTTATTGAATAACTGCCGTTATTATCTGTGATTACACCCGTGGTTGTCCCTTTAACAACTACCGAAGCTCCGGGTAGGGTTGCGCCAGTTTGGTCGGTAACTTTACCGGTAACGCCTTTTTGCTGCATAAAGTTTGACAAACTCTCGTTCGCGATTTTCTTTGAAACGATAGCAATGTATTTGTCAAAAATCTTATATGAGAGATTTGAATTCTCAAGTATTGTTTTCAACACTTCATCAATCGTTTCTCCTTTCACATCAATGCTATGTTTGGCTTCTTGATTGATTTCGTTGCTTTTATAGAAAAAACGGAATTCCGAAATTTTTTCTATTTGATTCAGGATACTCTCTAACGAGGCATCCTCCATTTTTAACGACAGCTTGGTGTTCTGGGAATAGGTGCTTGTTGCAAAGGTTTGCATCAATCCAATAAACAAAAGTATCATTGTAATTCTCATAATTCTCCATATTTTGGATAATCTCCACTTGAATAGTGAAGGATGATAAAAAAAATTCATATTTTTGACGTTTTAAGTTTTGGACAATTTTTTCTCTTTTCAAAATTTAAACAAAGTGCCTGATTGTTTAATTTCAGGACTTAAGGGTCGGAAATACTGCAAATATTTCCGGCTCTTTTTGTTAACAGCTATTTCTTCATAAGCAAATGTTTTAGGTGAATAATATTTTGTTGGTTGTTTTTACTCTCTATTGAATATCCGATCCCGGAAGTATAGGTCAGGATTTCAAGGATTTGGTCTATTGGCTTATTTTTCAATATCGAACCTGAATAAGCTATATCTTTAATATCTTCCTGTTCGAACACTATTTTTACGTTATACCATTTTCCCAATTTTTCTGCAATCTTACCAAGTGATTCCTCTCTGAACACGATGGTTCCTGTTTTCCATGTAGTGTAGAAATCGACATTGACATTCTTCAGATCAAGTTTACTTGTTGTTTTATTGAATTCGGCATTCATATTTGGGGTAAGTTCGGTAACTGTTTTCCCAATTTTATTCTGAATTGCAACCTTTCCTTCGACAAGCGTTATATTCGTTATGTCATTTTCGCCGTAGGCATCTACATTGAAACTTGTCCCTGTCACTTTTATGTCAATTTGAGTAGTTTTGATAACGAAAGGATGCTGCTTATCATTAGCAACATCGAAGAAAGCTTCTCCGTTTAGCTCGACAACTCTTGATTTTGGGCTGAAATTGGAAGCATATCTGAATTTTGAACCAGAATTTAGCCACACTTTGGTCGAATCGCACATTGTCATTTCGACGCTTTGTCCATAAGGAACAGTTACTTCGTGCCAGGCTATTTCTTGTTTGGAAATATTATCGGAAACCAGATATTGAGTCAATGCCCCTAAACTAAGAACAATAATGACCGCCGCCGCATACTTAAGATAATCAGTAATTAACCTGATCCTAAAATTCTTTCGTTTGAATTGTAGGTACTGCTGGTCAACATTTATACGGGTACTATCTTGATTGATACCCGAAAGTGCCCAGCTGTTTAAAATCTCGTTGTAAATTTTGTGATTTTCGGGGGTTGAACCGATCCATTCCATGATCTCACCCATCTCTGACTGGTCAGTGATCTTTCCCCTAATAAAATCAATAAGCTGCTCCTCCTTCATTTTTCGGTATTTGTAATGTATAACCCATTCATCGGGTTTTACCCTGAGTGGAAATTAAAATATTTTTGTTACCGGAAGAGAAAAATCATTATTGGCAGATAATCTTTAAGTGCAACCCTGAATATTTTAAGCGCGTTGGAGATATGCGTCTCAACAGTTTTTTGTGCAATTTGCATTTCTAAAGCTATCTCCGAATATTTTTTATCCTCAAAACGGCTCATTTCAAAAGCCCTGCGGCATTGTGGAGATAAACTATCCAGTGTTTTTTTGATAATCGTTTCAATCTCTTCAAAAGTCATGGGTGAAGTATCCAGACTATTCAAGGCATCAAAATTCAAGATCATCCGCTGTTCCATTAAATTCTCGATATTTCTCTTTTCGGTTTTTAAGGTTCGGATATACTTTAAACATTTATTTTTGGTAACAGTAAAAAGCCAGGCATTTAAGTTTGTATCATCAGCCAGTTTTTCTCTGGTGTCCCAGAGAGAAGAGAATACATCTTGGATAATATTGGAGCATGATTCTTTGTTTTGGAGATACTGAAGGGCAAAATGGAAAATCCTGGCATAGTTCGATTTATAAATAATTTCAAATGAAGAAACGTCCCCGCTTTTCAACTTCCCTACTAACGAAACTTCATAAATATCCATGACGATAAATTTTTATGGTACAAAGGAAAGAAATCCCTGCAAAATATCACCATTACGTTTTTTTTGTCAGAAGTATTTTTAAAATATACTGTTCTATTGCATTCCCAATTACCTTAAGGGATACTATATTGTATTCCTCTGGTAATGTAATATTTACAAAACAATTGATTTTGTGATTTGTATTCTTTTCTACACTTAATGATGGTATTAATATGTATCATCGTACTCAAATCCGATTGTCACATTAATAAAATGAATTGCCATTAATCCCGCAACCGATTTAGTGCCTTACTAAAGTGTAAACTGAAAGCAACATCCTTTGGTATAAAAATGAGTTCCCCCCATCCTTTAATTATAAATTTGGTCAAAAATGTGGTTTGTCTTCCTCCTAGTGCCTTTTGCACTCGTATTTCTTTGTTTACCAGATTCTGAAGTATGGTTTTGTTTATTCTTCCATAAAAACTTTTTTTTTGGTAAAGATAAATAGTAGGAAGGGAAAGGGAAGGCCAATTAATGGGTATTTTACTTCAGCTAAATGAATGGTTTATGGATAAAACATGACCGGGATAATGATAATTTATAGTTCTTGTAAAGAATTTGGGATTTCAACATAAAAAGCACAACCAAAAACCTCTTTGAAATTTCCGAAAAAGTGCAGGAAATGAACTAAACTAAACGAACCTATACCACGAATCCAATAACAGTACTTAAACAAGGCTTGGAATGCTCAAAATTCGATTCTTTTCTAATGTGATCATAGGCGTTTGGAGTAGTTATTTTTTGGTATTTCCCTCCAAGTCCTTATCTTTGTATGCTGTTTTTTAGCAACAAATAAACTGTTTAGTATGTTTCAGTCAATTACTACGAGCAATTACACCTTCGAGAATATCAGGGAGAAAGACGTATTTTATGCCGATAAAACAGATTTCTTTCATCGATTGGTTACCGACGATTCGGGTATTTTCTTCCTATCACGCCCACGCCGCTTTGGTAAATCGCTTTCGGTGTCTATCCTGAAAAATATTTTCAAAGGGAAAAAAGAACTGTTCAAAGGACTGAAAATCTTTGATATGCCCTACGATTGGAAGCCCTATCCTGTTATTAACCTGAATATTTCAAAAACCGATTGTTCGTCAGCTGAGGAACTCAACAAAGGATTGTGCATTATTTTACATGATAATGCCCACGATATGGGGATTGAACTTTCTGGCGAAACAAAATCCGGCTATTTATTTGGCGAGCTTATAAACAAAGCCAAAGACCTTGGCAAAGTTGTAATCCTTATCGACGAATACGACAAACCGTTAGTCGAAAATATATATGCGCCTCATATTGAAGAGATTCGTCTGGTCTTGGAGAACTTCTACATTAACATAAAAGCTTCGGACGAGCACCTTCGGTTTGTATTTATGACGGGTGTGACTAAATTCTCGAAAGTATCGGTTTTCTCGAAACTCAATAACCTGCGAGATATAACCATGAGCGAAGCTTTTGCAACCATGTACGGCTACACTCAGGACGAAGTGGAGCATTATTTTGGCGAAAGGATAAATGCCTTAGCTGATAAAAACAAAGTTGACCGAATTGATTATCGCGAAAAAATCCAAAAATGGTACAATGGATTCCGGTTTCACGAAGATGCCCAAACAGTTTACAATCCGGTATCGTTGGGCATGTTTTTTAATGAAGGTGGCAAGTTTACAAATTATTGGTTTTCAACTGGCAGTCCAACATTCATTTTCAAGGTTCTGAAGAAGCAAAATGTTGATTTTTTTAAAACATTCAACGATTATATTCCTGATTTTGTTCTCGATTCGTTCGATGTAACCAATATGCAGGCAGCACCTTTGTTGCTCCAAACTGGCTACCTGACAATTGAAAGCAGCAAAACGATGTTCGACAGGACTTTATACAAGCTCAACTTTCCTAACTTGGAAATACAAACAGCTTTTGAACATCATTTGCTGGGCATGCTTACCGAACGTAATCAACAAGATGTATCCACCGAAATAGTCAAACTGCAAATGGCATTGCTTGCTAACGATACTGTCACCATTCAGCGCATCCTGAAAAGCCATATCGCAGCCATTCCGTATACCAACCGCAGCAACATGGAGGAAAACTACCAGAATATTATCTATTCCGTTTTCAGGTTGTTAGGGGCCGAAATCCATAATGAAGTACATATCAATAATGGCCGCATCGACACTGTCATTGTGAACCGCAACCACATTTATATTTTTGAATTCAAAATGGACCAACCGGCCAAAGTTGCCATTGCACAGATTAAAGAAAAAGGATATGCAATACCTTATTTGTCAGATGGAAAACCTATTACGTTGATTGGTATTAATTTTTCGAAAAAGAAAAGGAACATTGTGGAGTGGATGGAGGAGGAAATGGTTTAACTTGCATATACCTGATTAACAATGCTTTGCCAATACACCTATGTGTTTTATCCTAATGTGCATAAGTGTTTAAAATCCAACACAATAGGCACATATATTTAAATATCAGGTATATAGCCTAATATTTAGGAAATCTCCATTTATAAATTTTCTTATACAAAATTTATGCAAAGTCGAGAAGTTTATCTGCCTCAATGTGGAGGTTCTTACTTAAGCTTTTTGCTAACCGCATACTAATAGCCCGTTTTCCATGCAGTATCTCACTCCTACGAACTTCGTTTATCCCGAGCAAAATGGCAGTATCCTTCTGTTTAAGGTTCTGTTCCGCCATACCCCACTGAATTCGGGCTATCAGAGGATTTGCAGGGATGGGGTGTGGGTAGTTCACCTTTTCCCAAGTCCGTACCATTGCCGACAAACGCACATATTCGTTTTTGTCCGCATCTGTCAATAGTTCCATATCTCCTAAACATGTGCCTTTGTCTATCAGCAAGTCCATTGCTGCGCAAATGTTCCGATATTCCTTTTCTGTTTTAATTTTATTTTTCTCCATGATAGTTCACCTTAAATTGTTTTCAACTCGTTCAATCCAATGGTTTAATGGGTTGATAACATCCGTGTGTTTCCTCGCAAATTAGTGTAACGAGTACCTTTGAATTATTTCCATCACAAACACATGCAAATTTCAACTTTCGAAATTAGGCAAGTTTTGTAACTTGTGCACCAAATTAGGGTTTTTTGTACTGGTATATTTCCAGTGCAATCCAATTACCATTTAAATTTTATTTAAGAAACCTACCCAAACTACCTCAATGAAAAACCCCTTCGCCCTGTTTTCGTCACTTTATTCTAATGGATTTTTATATAGGTGAAATTCAATAAAATACGAGGTAATAATTTTGATTTTGGGTGTCACCTTGTTATTTTTGTCTCATGTTTGTACGAAGGAAGGCAAATTAAACCGGTTCTATCAGCGTCCAGGTCATTAATAAGGGTAATGGGCTTTATAGGGTCGCCAAAAGTTTCGGTCTGCGATCCACCGAGGCTGAGGTTGTCCGTTTGGAAGAAAAAGCCCGTCAATACATACGTTAAAAAACAGGGATGAACAGGTCTCTTTTTGAATATGAGGATGAAATAAAGCTGAACAACTTCGGGTCTACCATTTCAAACTCTCAGGTACAGGTGATCGGCCCTGAGATTATATTCGGAACCCTTTATGACAGGATCGGTTATGGCAGTGTAAACAATGTGTTGTTCAAACATCTGGTTGTAACCCGTTTATTCAATCCCAGTAGCAAGCTAAAAACCATTGACTACCTTTTTCGATACCAAGGCATTTCTATTAACATAAGTAAAATATATCGTTTTCTGGACAACTTATGTTTGCGAAAAGACGAAGAAGGATTAGGTTAAAAAATAGCGGCAATCGGCCACAAACGACAGGTTGAAGACATCACCTATGCCCATACACAGCAAGTACTTGGCGGCAAAATAGAAGTCGTGTTTTACGATATGACTACTATCTATTTTGAAGCCAGCGATGAAGACGATCTAAGAAAGACGGGTTTCTCCAAAGATGGTAAGCACCAATGTACCCAGATATTCCTCGGACTGTTGGTGGGGCAAGGTGGGAACCCTATCGGTTACGAATTGTTTGAGGGGAACATTTTCAAGGGGAACACTTTTATCCCGGTACTGCGACGCATGGAAGAGCGTTTTAATCTTGGTAAACCGGTTGTAATCGCAGATTCGGGGCTGTTGTCAAAAAAAAAACATCTCTGCCTTTGAAGAATATGGGTATGAATACATCCTCGGTACCAGACCAAAAAAGGAAAACGAAACTATAAAACGCGAAATACTCAACTTATGTTTAAAAGACGGAGATGTCGCAGTGATAAACAAAACGGAAACAACACATTTGGTTATCTACAGAACAAACAAGAGGGCAGTCAAAGATGCTCATAACAGGAAACGTGGACTGGAGCGGCTAACCAAACGACTAAACAGTGGGAGACTCACAAAATCCAACATTAATAACAAAGGATACAACAAGTATCTAAAAATGGATGGGGAGATCACTATTTCCATCAATTTGGAAAAGTTCGATGCCGATACAGCTTGGGATGGGATAAAAGGTTACCAGACCAATACGAACCTTCCAGCGAAGGAAGTGATTGGAAATTATAAAAATCTTTGGCTTATTGAACGGGCTTTCCGAATGAACAAAACAGACCTTAGTGTACGCCCTATCTACCACCGATTATACAATCGCATTGAAGCTCATATTTGTATTTGTTTCACTGCCTATTCGATCATGATGGAACTAGAACGCTTGCTAATCGCTAATAAATCAACAATAAGCCTGAAAAGAGCATAAGAAATCATAGGTATATGCGATTAGTCCGACAAGAAAATTATTA
>CAILKW010000100.1 GCA_903834845.1 uncultured Bacteroidia bacterium
AACTTTGACTTTTGATTTATGAATATTCGGTATAAAGAAAAGAATTGGCCAGTGATGTGAAATTTTTGGTAGTATAATGAGTAAACAAGACATAACAACAAAAATAAACGAGCAGGAATATGCCGAGATACTGCAACGGGCAGTCACAGAAATTTACACAGCTCGTACCTCCATTGCCCGTCAGGTAAACAGTGCCACCAATTCTGTGTATTGGAATCTTGGCAAACTACTCTTTGAAAAACAATTGGTGGAAGGTTATGGCAGTGGTGTGGTGAAACAATTGTCGGTTGATTTGAAAATAGAGTTTCCCGATATGGGTTTATCCCCACGCAATTTGTGGAACATGAAACACTTTTACGAGCGCTATTCGCAGAGCAGCATAAAACTGCGACAGGCTGTCGCAGTTTTGCCATGGGGTCATAACTTAGTTTTGATCAATCACTAAACAACAATACGAATGAAGAAGAATAAGATAGTACCTAAAGAAGCTTCAGTTAAACAATTGAAATACAGAGAGTTTTAGAACGTATGAATAATGCATTTTCAGAGGAAGAACACGTAAAAAGATTCAACTGTCGCAAATTTTGCGACAGTTCAAAATGAAGGGGACAGGAGAGTTGAACGTCAGATAGAATACTACAATTTGGATGTCATTATTTCAGTTGGTTATCGTGTTAAATCAAAGCAAGGGGAAATCCCTAATAAAGTGGTGCATTTTTAATTTTATTCCTAAAAAAACAAGTAATGAGCACTGAGTTTACTATATCGCAGAAACAAATTGAAAATCGAATTTTTACGATTCATGATTCTCAGGTAATGATAGACAGTGATTTGGCCGATATGTATCAGGTAGAAACTAAAGTACTAAATCAAGAAGTAAAAAGAAATATGGACCGCTTTCCTGAGAATTTTCGTTTTCAACTTACCATAGAAGAAGCAAATGAACTGTATAATAATACCAAGGTTGGTGATAATTTGAGGTCGCAAATTGCGACCTCAAATTCAAGGTCACAATTTGTGACCTTGAACAAAACAGCTACAAAAAGAGGACAAAATATCAAGTATATACCTTATGCCTTTACCGAACAGGGTGTAGCGATGCTTTCATCTGTGTTGCGAAGTGATATTGCTGTTAAAGTCAGTATTCAAATCATTAATGCCTTTGTGGAAATGCGAAAGCTTATTGCCAATCACCAAGGTCTATTACAAAGAATGGAGGGAATAGAAAGAAAACAACTCGAAACAGACCAAAAGTTTGAACAGGTTTTCAAAGCATTGGAAAGTAGAAATGTTATCCCCACTCAAGGTGTGTTTTTCGACGGACAAGTATTCGATGCTTACGAATTGGCTTCAAAAATAATTCGCTCTGCCCAAAATAGTATTGTACTGATAGACAACTACATTGACGAAAGTACTCTTACACATTTGGCCAAGAAAAACAATAAGGTAAAAGTGCTTTTGTTATCGAAAACAATTAACAAGCAATTGGCTTTGGATGTAAAAAAAGCAAATGACCAATATGGTGATTTTGAGATCCAAGAATTTAATAAAAGCCACGACCGTTTTTTAATTATCGATAAATCAGAAGTATTTCATCTCGGTGCGTCACTAAAAGATTTGGGTAAAAAATGGTTTGCTTTCTCACAATTGAACAAAAATTCGGTGGAAAGCATTCTGAAATCCATTGTATGAACTATGATTCTAATTGTTAAATGATTAAAATAAAAATAAAAAATAACGATATTGAAATAATCAAAGTCCTCACATGAGTAAAAAAAACAAAATATCCATTGTGCGTTCATCTGCCGCCGAGTATTTAACATTTGTAGCGGCTGGTGACAATAGCAGCGTGGAGGCGGTGTACGCAGATGAAAACGTGTGGCTTACGCAGAAGATGCTAGGACTACTTTATGACGTTGAAACACACACGATCAATTACCATTTGAAAAAAGTGTTTACCGATAGCGAATTGGAAGAAGCTTCAGTTATTCGAAATTTTCGAATAACTGCCGGTGATGGAAAAAGTTACGACACCAAACACTACAACCTATCCGCAATTATTGCCGTTGGTTATAAGGTGAATTCCGAACGGGCTGTGCAGTTCCGTAAATGGGCGACAACAATCATTGAGAGCTTCACAATCAAAGGCTTTGCTATGGATGACGAACGTTTAAAGCATAGTGGATCAATACTTTCAAAACAATATTTCGAAGAACAGCTTCAACGGATACGGGAAATCCGCATTTCCGAGCGCAAGTTCTACCAGAAGATTACAGATATCTACGCCACATCGATCGACTATGATTTGACAGCACAAGCCACGAAGCGTTTTTTTGCCACAGTGCAGAACAAATTGCATTGGGCGATCCATAGGCAAACAGCAGCAGAAGTAATTTATAAGCGTGCCGATGCTGAAAAAGATAATATGGGCTTAACAACCTGGAAGGATTCCCCCAAAGGAAAAATCCAGAAATTTGATGTGGTGGTGGCTAAAAATTATCTGACCCAAAACGAAATGGCGCAATTGCAGCGATTGGTGTCGGCTTATCTTGATTTAGCCGAAGACATGGCCCTACGGCAGATTCCGATGACCATGCAGGATTGGGAGGTTCGCCTTAACCGTTTTATCGAAGCTACTGACCGCAATGTATTGCAAGACGCAGGAAAAGTTACAGCCGAAATTGCCAGGGCTCATGCCGAAAGTGAATTTGAAAAATATCGTTTCGTGCAGGACCGGCTGTATATAAGCGATTTTGATACAATGGTGACTAAGCTTAATTTGCCATCAGATTCTAACGAAATGACGGGAGGTAAAGAATGAGTGTGCCAAATTTAAGATTTCCTAGTTTTCAAGATGCTGATGAGTGGAAAATTAAACCAATGGGAGATCTATATTCCTTTCAAGTCACAAACTCCTTTACAAGGGACGATTTGAACTATGAAAATGGATCAGTAAAAAACATCCACTACGGAGATATCCACACAAAATTTTCCACATTATTTGATATCAGAAAGGAAAAAGTTCCTTTTATAAATTCTTCATTGTTGATTGAAAAGATCAAATTGGTTAGTTACTGTATTGAAGGAGACATAATTTTTGCAGACGCATCTGAAGACTTGGATGATATTGGGAAAAGTATAGAAATTGTGTGCTTAAACAATGAAAAATTATTATCTGGGATGCACACATTATTGGCTCGACAGAAAGAGCCAATATTAAAAGTTGGTTTTGGTGGACATTTGTTTATGTCTAATGGCATTCGAACTCAAATACAGAAAGAATCTCAGGGTACTAAAGTTTTGGGTATCTCAACTACAAGACTATCAAATATTAAAATCTATTATCCGCAAAATAAGAACGAACAGCAAAAAATCGCCTCCTGCCTTTCCTCCATTGACGAACTTATTTATGCACAAAGCCAAAAGCTCGAAACCCTTAAAACCCATAAAAAAGGGCTGATGCAACAGCTTTTTCCCGCCGAAGGTGATACCGTGCCAAAGTTAAGGTTTGAGGAATTTTGGGATAAGGGGGATTGGAAAATGTGTCCTTTAAAAGATATTTTTACAATATTTCAGGGTTTTGCATTTTCAAGTGATGATAATGAATCTGAAGGTGCGAGATGGCTGAAGATTGCGGATGTTAGTATCCAACAAATGAATCATAACGCTTCATCCTTTTTGCCAATAGATTACAAAGAAAAATATAAAAAGTTCTTAGTTAAAAAAGGTGATTATGTTATAGCTCTAACACGGCCTATGTTAAATAAGGAACTTAAAATGGCATCAGTGGATGATGTTTTTCATAATTCATTATTAAATCAGAGGGTTGGCAAAATAGTATCTTCTCAAAACATTGGCTTTGTATATTACTTACTTCAAACGTCAAAACTAATATCTGTCATTGAAAATAATATTTCAGGAAGTGAACCGCCAAATTTATCAACTCAACAAATTGAAGAAATAGAGACGTACATTCCCTTAGAAAAAGAACAACAAAAAATCGCCGATTGTCTTTCTTCCCTCGATGAGTTGATTGCTACACAAAGCCAAAAACTCGAATTGCTCAAAGTGCATAAAAAAGGGTTGATGCAGGGGTTGTTTCCAAACGTAAATAAGGTAAGTCCATCGAATTCAATGG
>CAILKW010000101.1 GCA_903834845.1 uncultured Bacteroidia bacterium
CCGCTTGTCCCGACTTTTCGGGAAAGTCACAAAGTCACGAAGATTCACAAAGTTTAATTTCTGAAAAAGTACCAATATATATCACATATACAATGTATTAGACATTCTATTGCCAAAATAATATCTAATAAAAATAGTTAAGTACTCGGCAACCTGTTATTGCAGCACCTAAACTTGGCAAACGGACATGCTAAACTTTGACAGTAATTTAACGAATCACCTTTAGCTAACAACCCACAGAAACCGAATACCGCACACCGTTGGGATAGGTGAGTTCATGATTTTCGGTGTTTGTTACTTGTAGCTGTTCAGATTCCGGGTTTTGTTTATTATTCGCTCTCTTATCTTTGAATATTTACGCCAAGGACAGGAGGCGATTAATTTGTAAAAACAATATAGAATCGCTTTAGGCTTACATTAAAATACGGCTACACTTTGTTACTTGTCATACAATTGTTATTGAATTCAAACTTTGTAAAGCTATTTCACTACAAAAATAACATCTGTCAATGCGGTAAATGCTTGTGGTTTACCCTTGAAATTGAAACTTACTTTTAGGTCTTCGGGTTTTTTATCTGAAAATTTATCCAAGTATGAAAGTATCGTTGGCTTTAAGAGGTCGAGATTTCTTTTAAGCTTCCACGAACTGTTGAAATCGTCAGTATCAACAAGCACAAGAAACAAGCGATTTTCTGAACCAAATCTCATTTCACCCTGATTTTCATAAAGCCAAGTAGCAAGTATTTTAGGATTAGCTTGAACTTCGTTAAGAATTTCAAGTTTTTCATTTTTCAAAGTGGTTAAAACATTGTTGCAGAAATCATCGTTCCTGTCCTTCATCTTTTCTACTATTTCATAAAAAATGTCAGAAGGTTTTGCATTTTTATCATAAGCGATTTTTGCTTCTTCAGCTTTCTTTTTCAAGAAGGTTAACTCAACAGGATAACCTTTTTCTTTACGTTTATCTTTTATATATTCAGCAGGCAAATAAGTAACTTTCAAATCAAATGGAACATTATTGATAAAAAAATCACACTTTTGATTTGCCCCACTGTTGGTAAAACTGCTAAATGAGACTTAAAAATATGTTCAATTAAAATACTGCTCCAATGGTTATACCAACTATTCAAAACATATCCTTGTACCGCCACATTTATTTCCTTTTCAAATTTTGAAATAAGTGTGTCGTAGGATTTATGAACTTTTACATAATGGCTTACTAAATATTTATCCAATGAGTTTTGGTAATCGCCACCCCATTCAAAATTTTTGAGCTTATAAAGTTCTGAAACTAACTGAACAGTATCAAGTTTTACAACCTGTTTCTCGTTTTCATCATTAATAAAATCGTTTAAAATTATATGCGAATTAACAGTGTCCTTACTAAGATAGGCGAACAGTTCAATAAATTGTTTTGCTAAAGCTGTTTCTGTCAATGTTATTGCATTATTTTTTAAAAAATCAGAAATAAGTTCTTTTCGAACAATTGATTTTGTTTTTAACCATAATAATCCAATAGTATCATTACTAAACTCTTCCAGTTTTTCACTTTCGTGCAATTTTTTCCAGTAATTAAAGTCTTTCATTTAGTACTTCTTGTTGTTGAATTGCTGATACAAAATGTTTCTTCTTTGGCTTGCAGACAAATAAAATCTCCTGACTACCTGCAACACTTCCTTTTCCACCTCTTCCATTATGATAGGTTTTTGCTTCCACTTTGACATCTTTATATTTTGAAATTAGTTTTTCAAATTCTTCAATTCCGGGATAACTCCGATTATTGTAGCTGATTAACCAATTGGGTATTTCTTCGGAAAGTTCGAAGAGTTTCTTAAATGAAGTGATAACATCTCTTTTTTTGTCGAATCCACTATACCTTTGAGGTTCATATCGTTTTATTCCGTTTATGAATTCCTTGTTTTTCCAATACTCTGTATAAGTCTCCAGCAAATGGTAAAACCCCTGATAATCTGCATGACTGTCACAATATGGCGGGTCAAAATATGCCAAATCAACTTTTTCAACTGTCGGTAATAACTCTAAAATATCTTTATTAAAACTTCGATTTTCTTGTTTGTTATCGAAAACTGAGTCGTTATATTTGGGAAGTATTTCCTCGAATAATTCTTTTATTGGTCTAATTAGGCTTCGATTACGTTTTATTCTTTCGGGGTCGCCTGCATAAACTAAAGCTTGAGTATGACCAAAATGGCCCATTGTAATTTTTCTTGTCATGCTTCGGTTAATGACGGTAAACGCAATTGCCTTCTTTA
Organism: uncultured Bacteroidia bacterium; assembly: GCA_903834845.1. Taxonomy (GTDB): domain Bacteria; phylum Bacteroidota; class Bacteroidia; order Bacteroidales; family Prolixibacteraceae; genus JAAFHB01. Next base: position 2,274 of record CAILKW010000101.1, read on the forward strand.
TTGGATTTTCAAGCAACGGTACATTTGCTCTAAAATTGTCTAAAAAGATGGCTTCCTCTTTTTCGAAAAAAATATTGGTAAATGAATTTTCCATAAGTTCAAAATCTTTTTTATTTTGAGCTTGTTGAAAAAGCAGTTTTAAATCTTCTTTTGTCAGTTTTGTATCTTTGTTTTCTATAAGAGCCAATCCAATTTGATTATTGAAGTTTAAAAAGTCATTTGATATTGTTTTATATCCTAATTGTTTGAACATAAAAGCAACTGATTGTGAGCCTGCAAAGGCATCAATTGCCGTTTTCACATTGGCTGGAACAAAACTTTTAATCCACGCTAAATGAGTGTGTTTAGCCCCTAAATATTGAGGTTCCGGGAATTGGTAATTGAAATATTTGAATTCTTCAAAAAGCATTTTTACATATTTTAATCTGTCGCAAATTTACGATTTTAATCTTCCTTTTTTTGATTTGCTTACCATATTTCAACAGTCATTCTGCCACTGTATTTTCAGCGTAACAGTTAATCAAGTCATATGCTGGAATTTGACTACGCAGACTTTAAATTATTTTCATTTTATATTCTTTGTGAAACTTAGCCTATTTGAGCCTTAGTGGCTGAATATCAACATGCCACCGCTTGTCCCGACTTTTCGGGAGAGTCACAAAGTCACGAAGGTTCACAAAGTTTAATCTCGGTAAATGCACCCATATATATCACATATACAATGTATAAGACATTATATTACCAAAATGAAATCTGAAACAAAAATAGCTGAGTACTCGGCAACCGGTTATTGCAGCACCTAAACTTGGCAAACGGGTATGCTAAACTTTGATAGTAATTTAACAAATCACCTTTAATTCACAACCCACAGAAACAGAAAACCGCACACCGTTGGGATAGGTGAGTTCAGGATTTTCTTTGCGGGTTTCTTGTTGCTGTTCAGATTCCGGATTTTGTTTTTATATTATTCATTATCAAATCTTTGAATATTTTCAACAAAGACAAAAGGAGATTAAATAGTAAACAATATGGAATACACCACAGACTTACAGTTCAACATAGACTTCAAACTGGGACTTGCAAGCCATATAAAAGTCTATTTGTTAGGCGGCGTAATTTCCTGCTTTCTTAATTTTGTTTAATTCAGTTTGTTTATTCTTTAAAGTTTCCTCTAAATCAAAATCATCTTGTAAGCCTAACCAAAATTTAGGAGAAGTCCCAAAATACAAACTTAATCTAAGGGCAGTATCTGCAGTTATACTTCGATCACCTTTTATGATGGCAGAAGTCCTTGTTTGAGGAATTCCAATGTCCTTGGATAATTTATACGCCGTTATATTCATAGGCTTTAGAAATTCTTCTAAAAGAATCTCACCCGGATGCACATTTACTAAAGTTTCCATAATCATTTATTTTTAATGATAATCTACAATTTTTACCTGTTGTGATTGTCCCTCGATCCATTGAAAAATTATCCGCCACTGATTATTAATCCTGATGCTATAAAATTCATCAAGATTTCCACTCAATTTTTCAAGTCTATTGGATGGTGGAATCCTTAAATCGGTAATCGTTTGAGAGTTATTCAACATCCTTAATTTACGACGACCGATATTTTGTATATCAAGTGGCATGTTTTTCACTCGAATTCCATTCCAAATTGATTCAGTATCCTTATCTCCAAAAGTTAAAATCATAATTACGACAATCGTTACTTACGGCAAAGATAAGTATATTTCTCAATTGCAACTAACAAATTCAAAATAATCGTATGTCAATAATATCATGAAACTTGAGTGTTTTATTATGATACCTAAAGTCTCACAGGTGCACCCATTTCAGGATTTTAACCGATAAACTTCCTGCAAAGATTTGCTTTTCATCCTGAATACTCGGCAACCGGTTATTGCAGCACCGAGACTTGGCAAACGGACATACTAAACTTTGACAGTAATTTAACGAATCACTTTTAACTCACAGCCCACAGAAACCGAAAATCGCACACCGTTGGGATAGGTGAGTTCAAGGTTTTCTCTGCTCGTTTCTTGTTGCTGTTCAGATTCCTGGGTTTGTTTAAATGTTATTTGCTCTCCTATCTTTGAATTTTTCCGACAAAGACAGGAGACGATTAATTTATAAACAATATGTACTACGCCACATGCTTACATTGCAATTGGTTGCTAACGGACAGCTATTGAAGCAGGTGGAGATTACGGAGCGAAAAATGTCATCTCCCCACAAATTTTGATATGAGTTGGAGTTCTAATTTTTCACTAAAACTCCACTTGCACTAATATGCTGTTATAAGCTGGTTTTCTTCACGTTGACGATAATAAATTTATTCATTTTAAGAAAATACTTTGGATAAATGGGTTTCCCCAGATTAAAATCACAAGTTTCAAACAGTCCTGCATTTTTAAAGATTAGCCACACTAATTCCGAACAGTATATTTCTTTATGCTCAAAATTATTAAAATCAAAGTCAAATGATGCCTGAATGGTCTTAAACCTGCCAAATTCCATCCTTAATTTTTGACGAAAATCAAAAGATAATTCTTTGTATCTCAAAACTATGAGATCACTCACGCTGCTTAAGTTAATAAATGTTTGTAAATCATCGTACCGAATGCCATTCAATTGGTTTCCATCAGGTGTTGAGTGCAAAACAAATATTTTTTCGTTCGCTTTAACAATTATTCCAATATGAGAATAGTCGTCCGTTGAAAGTTTTAAGAGACCGATTAACTTACTTTGCACGGACTGACCTTTTGAGAGAATAATATCAAAATTTTCAATTTTATTTATATCTATCTCATTCATTTCTATTGACCTCCTTCTACTTACGAAATGGAAGATAACTAACACAATAAGAAAAAAAACAATTAATTTAATCCGTATCCTTTGATTCATTTTGACCTATGAAGTAACCAGTTTTTAAACCTAACAATTTAAAAAATTACAACGCTTATATCAACATTAACGAATATGTCTAAATTTACAACAATGGCACCAATATTTTTTAAATAACCAGCCAAACCCACTACCTTCGCACTATTAATTGGATAAGTTGATTTTCAATAGATTAAATTTGTCTTATTCGTTTGATGGTATGTACTTTATAATAATATCAACTGGTTTGCTATCTCTACTCAAAATGTATATTTGGGGACTAGTTAGACGATAACTTTCTCCATCATTACCACCTACTTTATATTTTCTGCCATAATAACCATCTTGCACCCAGAATCGTTGTCCTTTATGAATTATAGAATAAGTCGCATTCTTAAGCGGATTAATGCTCAACCATTCATTTACAGGTGCAGTGTAAATATAGGTTATAAATAACTCTTTAACATTATTAAAATACCAACCATTGTCACCAAGAATATAGGTTACCATAATTTTTGCCTCATGAATATCAGTTAGCGGACTAGTAATCCCTACCAAACTAAGGTCAATTTCATATTCGATACGGGTAGGATTTTTAGTTGTATTTGAGATATTTGATTGCTTAAATTCAGATATTGCATCAAAACTCCAACCTAATATATGTTGCCCGATTAAATCAGATTTGATTCGCTCAATGTCAGGTATATCATATATAATTTCTTTAATGTATTTGCCAGCAGGGTATTGCTGGATGTAATTACTATAATTTTTTGTGGTTTTTGAAACTTTCCAAATTACATCTTCTTTTTGGGAATATGCCTCTTGATAATGCTTACTATTGGCATAATATGATATAAAATCGTTGTACCCTTCTGCTGTATTTAAAGTTTTTGCTAAATTCCAAGCAGCTTCTTCTTTTAATTGCAATGCGTCAATTAAATATTCACCTTTTGGGTATTTATCCAAATAAGTTTGATATGAACTTGTTGTATTTAAATTTTTTGCCATATCGAAAGCACTTTTTTCTTCAAAACGGAAGTATGCAAAGATAGAAACTACAATAATAATCAGGCCAACAATAGAAGCACCAATTAAAGAATTTGTTTTTTTCTTCCTCTCACGAGTATAGTTTTCAAATAGGTTTAAATACTCATTATATTTTTCTTTATACTTAGTTTCATTGGGCATTAAATCACTCGCTTTTTGGAATGAGTCTACCGCATCGGAAAATATTTTAGATTCGGCTTGTTTATTACCAACGGCATACCATAACTCAGCGATCTTTGAATTGTTGATTGCGGTAAAATAGACATTGACAAGATAAGTTTCGGTAATTTTTGAAAATTGATAATGTGCATTTTCGGATGGAGTAATCTCACTTAAGCTTTGATTGACAATGAATTCAATAATTTTCACATTGGTTTCCTCATCAAGCGCATGATAGTTTTGCTTTAAATTTTGGTGATTGATCCTTGCTGCCCATAGTGTAATTTCTGGCAGCCCGGCTGAGCTTTGGCATAAACTATACACCAAATATAGAATTCCTCGATTAGTGTTAATATCATTTTGTTTTGTATGCTCATTATCTCTCAAAATTGGACTAAGCAATTTAATAGCCGCTTTATAATCAGCGTTTAAAGCTTTGTTAATACCGGCATAAATGGTTGTAATTCTGTCATTTTGTCCTTCTCTGTTTAAGTTACTGAAAATTTCAATGGCCTTTTCAAGCTGATTCTCCTCAAGCAGATTATGTGCCTTGTTTAATAATGCGCTAGGATTTGCAGGTTGTAGGGCGAGAATCTGTGTATAAAATTCAGTCTCTTTATGTGCAATTCCTAATTTCCCTGAGATTTCGGCAAGATTTTGAAGCAGAGAAATATCTGACGGCCTTTCCAAAAGTAGTTGTTTGCCAAATTCTGATGCTTCTTTTAGCATATTCAACTTTAAATACGATTTGAAAAGCAATTCATTTGCTAAACCATCATTCTCATTTATTGCCAATAATTTAAGAGAAACAGTGATTGCATCTTTGAATATCAGGCTACTGTAAAGAAATTGAGCATACTCGTGAAGTAATTCAATATTTAAAGGATCAGCTTTTATTTTATCCTCTAATACGGTTTTTTTCGCAACTTCTCTTGGCTCTATCTGATACTCAGAGATTAGTGGTTTGCCACATTTTTTACAAAACATTTTATTGTCATCAAATGACAAATTGCAATTATTACATTTTTTCATTTTGCAATAGATTTGGTAAATATATGATTAACTAATATAATCTTGAATTTTATATCTTAAAATTTAGTGCCACAACTTTCGCAAAATTGAGTTTCCTTATCTTCAATTTTACCTCCACAAGAGGGACAAAAGTTAGTTTGTTTTCCTGCGTTTTGATTCAAACCGGAAGAGTTTAGCATTTGATCTCCAAGCTTTGTATTCTTGGATTCATTTTCATCTACGAAGTAACCAATAACACCACCTACCAAAGCAAAAACTACTACGCTTAAAACTACATTACCTAGTAAGTCTGAATTGCTAACAACATCTCCAAAATTTTCCAAATAACCACCAATCCCACCTACTTTGCTTTGTACCATATTAGATTGGAAGTAATAGCTTAGGGGTAAACCTAAAATGGCACCAATAATTGCAAATGTTACTTTTTTCATTTATTTACTTTTTTATTTCCCTACTCGTTTGGCTTTTCAGAACCGCCCCGTTTTTTAAAGTGGTCGCTGGTCTCCACTATTCAAGAATGACATGAAATAGTAATTACTTTTTTAGCTCATTACCCTTATTTGCTAACAAAATAATACCTAGGATTGAAGCAACGACACCAAGTACAATATAAATAGTTGCACTGTTATCTTTTTGACCAAAAGCACTTGCAATTTGTGAACCGAAAGAGTTTTGAATATTAAAACCGTAAACTGACAAGGCTATTCCTATTACTAATAAAATTACACCAAAAATTTTGTTATTTTCCATATTGAATGAATAAATTTTCCTACTCGTTTGGCTTTTTAGCATCGCCCCGTTTTTTTAAGTGGTTTCTGGTCTCCACTTACATTTTAATTTATATTCAACTATTCATAAACTGGGTTTTGATATACACCAAGTCCCATCTGAAAGGCGGTATATATCTTTACTCATGTTAATTTTGTTTATGCTATTATTAAATTTATAATTAATTTCAACTCTGACTCTTGAAGATTTATCATTATTTTTATAATCAAAATACTTGACCGTAATATCAGAAATTGATGCTTGATTAAGGTTTATGCCAGATTTTGACAGTTCAAACAATTTCCGTTCGAATTCAGCTTCAAATAATTCCTTTGTAGCATGATCATCGGAATTAAGCCAGCTTAAAAATGATACATTGTCAGGTTGCAATTCGGCAATTTTCAAAAATTCCTCACGCTTTTTTTCAATTGGGATGTAAAGTTTTAAATAGCCCGATTTGTTTGCTGTTTTCAAGCAATTAAATACGTAAATAGCAAGGTCTTCTGGTGAAAAGAATTTTGTTTTAGTGCTTGAAGATTGTTTGGTGGTTGTATTTTGGCCACAGCTATTGTTAAAAAAAAGTATACCTACGATTGCTAAAAAAACAATAATTTTATTTCTCATTTCAATAAGTTTTTAATATATCATACAAGATACCAAAGTTGTGAATATATCGACAACGCGCATACTTCGTTACTGCTAATATTTACTTTATTTTGTAGGGCATACGAAATTTTCGCCTTACTTGGGCTTCTTATCTCCGGACTCTTTTCTGTTACGTTTTTCATATTTAAACTTTTTTTACTCCACAAATTTACAAAATAAAATGAAAAGCAATAGTTCTTCAAAAAAATAAAAAAAAATATTTATGCTTAAAAAATCGAGCTTACCAATGGATTAAATATCAAAACTAAGAAATAACCGGAAGATTTTATTTTCGTTGCAGGTAAACTTCTCTTGATATTGATCTGATTCTCAAGTCCGGAATTGGTAAACCGGTCAGGACAAAAAAAAAGACCCAATGGTTTTTGAGAATCCATTGGGTCGGGTTTCTGATATTATTATTTGATGATAAGTTTTAAAACTGTCCCTTTCTTTATTTCAATAGGATAGCCTTTCATAAGCTCATTACCCATAAATACTTGATCTTTAGTAAATTTATTGGATGCGACTGTGTAATTTTTATCTTTCACAATTGTAAAATATTCGGGAAACTGGTTTATCCGTGGCCAGTCGAGTGGAAGGTGCATAAAATCGGTATGCCTGTTTCTGTCAAACATCAACTTTCCACTCCAATCTTCTTTAGCCGAAATAGTTATATAAAGATCGTTTTCGTTTGTCACTGCACCGATTTCGAGGTCATTACGCCAGGGAACGAGATATGTGCCCTGTGTTTTCCACAGACAATACATTATGGTTGTGCGTGCAAAATTTCCATCTCCATGCCAGCCTTCAATTATTCCCGATGGTTGCTGCTTTGCCCACATCACTTTTATCTCACTGTCAATCCATTGATTGGTTGTTGGTACCGGTTCTCTGACAAACAGGTTCAGTGCTCCTTCGATAGCATCGGCATAACCATCGGAGCTTTTCCCTTCCCATGCATAATTCCGGTATTTCTCATTCAGAACACCAAGTGCTTTTATAACCGGCTCGCGGTATTTTTCAATTTTATCTAACAAATAGACTGTATAGAAACCATTTAAAGTATAACCGAAATTATCGGCTATACCTTCATTTACGGGAGTTCCTTTTACAGGATCAACTGAATTATAAAGAAGTCCATCTGCATTACGTCCTACCTCAAGAATACGGTCAAGCATTTCATAAACAGGTTGTTGATATGCTTTCTTTTTATCCTGATTTACGAAAGAGACTGTAGCATATAGTTCACAAAGTCCTGAAACAATTTCGCAGCCATGATCTCTGAGACGCAATACTTTGAAGTTCCGGGTTGGGTAATTGTTTCCCAATAAGTAATAATCACCAATTCGGATGGCAAATTCGAGATATTTCTTATCGCCTGTAATCCAGTAAATTCGCGAGAGAGACTGAAGCATATCGCCGTTAACTTCAGGATCATCGGAAATAATATTCCCGAAAGGTGTTTTTACCGGTGCGTATTTCCACGAGTCATCAATGATAGAAATCATTCGTTCCGACCAGGGACTTGGGCCAAGCCATTCGAAAAGAGGAATTAACCCATCTTTTACATATTCGGCAGAACCAAAGATAATATCGGCAATTACGGTGTCTTTATTGGCAAAACCTTTTTTCGAAAAGGAGTAAGTATCAGGCAATGTGCCAAGTCTTGAGGTGAGCTTTGTTTCGGTTCTGAGCATCTCCATCATCTTTCCATCGAATAGTTTGCGGTCGAGAAGTGCAGATGTAAGTACCATAAATGGGTAATTATCGGCTGCACAATCCTTTGCGTTCCAAATATCTTTACTTGGAGCATCGTTGATATTTCGGGGTATAAGCCCTGTTGCACTATCGGCCAATGTAAGCCAGCCGTAAACAAATTTCAAACAGCGGTTTAAGCCTTCATTTACATCCTTTCCTTTCAGACCTGCCTCTGTAAAAATCTTTTCTGACTCTTCAGGAAAGGTTCTGTCCGGTTTGTTGCAACCGGTAAAGGAGAATATCAGAATCCAAAGAATAAGTATAACTCTTGTTTTCATTGATATAGGTTATTTTATTTGGCTGCTGCAAAAACTAATTGCTGGCCTCCTTTTAATCC
>CAILKW010000102.1 GCA_903834845.1 uncultured Bacteroidia bacterium
AGATCATTTTTATAACAAGAAAAACTTTTTAGTGTCGCAAATTTGAATTTGAACGCTTCCCCCTTTCCCAAAAGGGGGGCAGGGGGGATTTAATATAAATATAAGATATTCAATGTATTATAAATATGAAGCAACCTGAAATCTAAGGTACGGGTCGTTTGTTAGGGAATCTTGTGCCTCAATGTATTTCTTAATGTTACTGATGTTTTTATTTACCCTTTAATTCCCTGTCATGAATTTCATAGTTTTGTGAATCCTTTGATCTGGCACAAACTTTATTTAAGCATATTATTAAAAACCTAATATCTAGATATACAAGCAATTAATCGTTTCAGCATTATTTTTCTTTATTTTTTAAACCAAAATCAACCTAAAAATTCAGGGTCGTACTTCCCTGTTTTTTCAGGGTCACTGTTAGTGCGGGTTGTGGAAATTTACACGAACAATTAATACCATTATAATGAAAACAATCATCTTTCAATTTGTCTTTTGTATTTTGGTTATTGCAACCACAGTTTTGTCTTCCTGTAAAAATGACTATTACATTAACGCTGATTACGAAATATCAATTAATGGGAAATTTCAACTTGATTTTGTGTCAAATCCATCAATAGGTTATGCCTGGAAATGGACAAATGAACCATCAGTTTAATTTGTAGAAACAGTTAGTAACAATTATTTCCCGGGACAATCCTGAACCTCTTTTTGGAGGAGGTGGTGGTAGAGTAATTTGGGTATTCAAAGTGGCGTAAATACAATAAAATTTGAATATTGCAGACCTTGTGATTCAAATTCAAAAATGGATTCCAAAAAATTTATTGTAAAAGGCAGATAAAATTAATTGCTAATAACTTTCTGATTGATACTATGATTAGAATAATTACACCTCCTACTTTATTCCCTGACTGATCTGAAAAATGTGCCGGCTTAATCAACTTTTCAGATCAACCGCATAACAAAAACTACACCAATCACAGCATAAAAAATATAAAAAACAACCCTAAAATTTCAGGGTATCGAACCCTTAAATTTCAGGGTGCTAAGTCTGCATTTTGTAGTATAACTTTGCGTCAATATTTATTTTATTATCATGAAAACAACAATATTTCAATCCGTCTTTTGTATTTTGGTTACTGCAACCACAGTTTTATCTTCGTGTCAAAAAGAAGATACTATCATTTCCGGCTCGGTAAGCGGCGAGCTTACACTTTTCGATCGATCGGCTCCATTGGCAAAAACACCGGCTTCAGGGATTAAAATCTACCTTATTGACAACGATTTCAACTTCGATCAAATCAATCTCATCGGTAACCAAAGGGCTATTCTGGATTCTACAATCAGCAACGCCAATGGAAAATATGGGTTCTTTAATTTACCATTTGGAAACTATTTTGTTGTCCCTGCAACAAACCTTGAAATCTATCGTTTCGAACCCGAAACCAACTCAAATTTTAATTCAATTTTGATAAGTCAGAGTAAATTGAATTATACACTAAACTTTATTTCTCCATTGCTGGCAAACGAGAATATTGACATATCTGATAACAAAGATTCTATGTTTGAAACCAGTTTAATACTTAAAAATGAAGACGGAACAAACTTTGTTACGATTCGACGGCAATCTTTTCTCGCTTTCATACCAGCATACAGCGATGTTGAAAATAAATCTACACCTACCTATTATTCAACATCTGACCGAGTAATTAATTTTAGAAAGGAGAAGGGGATTGCTTTTTTCGTTTGGTTATTTCCTCCAATTCCCTTTATATTAACAAGTAATTTCCTCATAGAAACCTATAACAGCAAAAAACAATATATCTATTCCTATTGGATTACATGGCCAGATATCAACGCGCCAGCAACTTCCACTTGGGAGATTGACTGGACTGCAAAAACAATACTAAGGACAAAATAAAACTAATCTGAAATTACAGGGTTGCACTACCCTGTTTTATCAGGGTTACTCTTTGTTGGGTGTTAAGTAAATTTATATCAACAATTAATTCCATTATCATGAAAACAACAATATTTCAATTCGTCTTTTGCATTTTGGTTATTGCAACCACTGTTTTATCTTCGTGTAATAAAGAAGAACTGCCTGTTACTGGCACAGTAAGCGGCACATTAAGCGCCTACGACCCTACAACCCCACTGGTAAAAACGCCGGTTGAAGGGATTAAAGTCTATCTGATCAATGCCGATTACAAATTCGACACTACCACTTATGTAGGCAACAGTGCGGCACTTATCGATTCCACTCTCAGCGATGCGAAGGGTAATTATCGTTTTACCAATATCCCGTTGGGCAGGTATAATGTTTTTCCTATACCGTATTCAAATGGTTATCGTTTTAAGACTATCCCTACAGGAAAGATTGATCCACTGCAAATTACCGAGTCAAGCCTCGATCATAACATCAATTTTGCCTCGCCCTTACCTAATAATAATAATTACGAACCAGGTCCGTATAAAATTAACCTTTATATACATGGAAATGAACAAAAAATCGCGTCTTTTTTTGAACGATATCGATATGCGTTCTTTATCATTCCTATTCCGCAGTTTACAATGGTTAATGGTGTGTTTCAAGTACAAAAATTTATGCTTACTGGGGAATGGCGCCAAGACTTTTCATTTTATGCTGAAAAGGCAGAATGGTGGTGCGGGGAGACAAATAGTTATTTATTTAAATTTTATGATAGTAATGGAGTTTGGGTTGGCTGGTACTCCATTAACCTGGATTTAGTTGACCCCACGCATGAAACAACCTGGAGAATTGACCTGAATGCGCGTACCGTAAAAAAGGATTAAAGTCTTTCTAATTCAACTTACAGCGGCGAAGCTACTGAATCTGAATAACCGATTTGATATTTAATTATTTGAAAAATGGTGGCACTTAAGGCTTTAGATTTTATTTTGAATAATCTTTTCCATTTTGAATGGCAATATCTATCAGACTTTGAGGGATCACGGTGCTTCCCATCACCTGTTTTTTCATCAAAACCAATTTACCAAACCAGATGTATAAACAATTAATATATAGGACATTAATCATTATCGAACGCCTCCCCCTTTCCCAAAAGGGGGGCAGGGGGGATTTATTTATAATTAGCAGTATATTAGCACTTTGCAAAAATATTATTGTTTTCATCGTCTATCTTAGCATATTGAATATCAGTTAAAAGATA
>CAILKW010000103.1 GCA_903834845.1 uncultured Bacteroidia bacterium
GAAGCTCATGTCGTAATCCTGACTAAACGCATTACTGAAATTCAGCAACATAAACGTTATCAATAACGCAATATTTCTATTAAATTTGAATCTATTTGAATCCATGATAAACAAAGTTGTAAAAATTAATAAGTTATGTTTTGTAAATTTTAGAGAAAGTTTTTATCAAGCCATTTTTGAAATTTGCTTTTATATTGCTCGCTTACGTGAAGATAAACCTTTCCATCAAACACTATCCTGTTTCTTTCTATGATTGATATTTTTGAAAGATTAACGATATATGAGCGGTGAATCCGCATAAATTTATCTTCCGGTAGCTGTTCTTCCAACAATTTCATACTTAGCAATGACATAACAGGTTTTGTTCCGATCATATTTATTTTAACATATTCACTCATGGCTTCCACATAAGTAATGTCATTTAAGTTGATCCTGACAATTCTGTAATCTGATTTGATAAAAAGAAACTCGTTATCGTTTCGAACCTGAACAGGACCCTGAGGATGAGTTTCGAACCACGATTTAGCTTTATTTGCTGATTTGTAGAAGTCGGGATAACCAATAGGCTTAAGTAAATAATCAATAGCTTCAACCTTAAATCCCTCCACAGCATACTCACTATATGCGGTAGTGAAAATCACTTTAGGTGGATTCTCCAGTGTTTTAACGAAATCCATGCCGCTAAGGTCGGGCATGTTAATATCAACAAACATAAGGTCAATACGTGTTTGTGTCAATATCTCAGCTGCCTGAAGAGCACCGTCAAATAAACCAACCTTTTCCAGAAAAGGAGTCTTATCAATATAAGCTTCAATCTGCCTTAAAGCTAAAGGCTCATCGTCAATTGCAATACATCTGATCATAATGGTATTGACATGTTAACAGTAAATAATTCTTCGCTTTCTAATATATCAAGATGGCAGTTATTGCCGTACAATAATTCCAATCGTTTTCGGACATTGAGAAGGCTGATACCGGAATACTCATCAATTTGCTTTTTATCGACTTTGCTGTTTTTCACCACGAAAAGAAGTCTGTCGTTACCGATTATCAGTTCTAAGTTTATGAACGATTTGTCCTTATAGCTGATTCCATGTTTGAAGGCATTTTCAATTAGTGAAATAAACAGCAATGGAGGTATCGTTTTATCAGGAACAAATGTTGGAAAGATGATCATAATTTTAACTTTTTCGTTAAATCTGAGTTTCATCAGGTTGATATAACTCTCAATAAATTCGATCTCTTTTTTTAACGTTGTTGTTTCAGTTTCATACAAAAGATAACGCATCATTTTCGATAACTTTATGATGGCAATTTTTGCTTCATCAGAATTGATATCAACTAAAGAATGGATGTTATTAAGTGTATTCATAAAGAAATGAGGACTTACCTGATTACGAAGAAGAGCCAGTTGAGTTGCAACCTTTTCCTTTTCGAGTTCCGTCTTTTCTTGTTCAACCTTTGTCCAACGCAAAGTTGTCCTCAAGCCTGTGTCGAATCCTGCAATTAAGACTGACAGTAGTAAGAAGTTTGCGAAGGGAGGTATTGGGCCTGATTGCTCCGGCTGTCCTTGTGGTGGTTTATTATGTGATACGTTATCCTCACGGAAATCATTCAAAGGTGGTCTCATTTGAGCATCATCCTGTCGTTCAACTGGTGGATTTTGCCTCCGGTCACTAACCTCATAATAATATATACCGACAGTAAGAAATCCGATCAGGCTAAGAACGGATACCAAAAATGAGATTTGCCTTTTTTTAAAAAGCAATTGAGGGACAAGTACAAAACGGTTAATAAAAATTAAAACCGTTAAGGGGATTATCGTCTCAAATTGCTTGAATACACTTTCCCATACTGGTTTGTTGTTACCTTCTCTGAATAAAATAGGGGTAAGCAGAAGAACAGACCATACAAACAGTATAAGAAATATTTCTAAAATCTTTATTATTTTTCGGTGATCTTTCATCCAATTATAAAAATTATTGGTTCAAAATTACACTATTTTTCGCTACTCTCTTCATTTGGTCTTGTCGGATGAGTAGTTTTCTCTAACTCAAGATATTTTTTGTATTGTTCATCTGACAGAATCTCTTTTATTTTGTTATCTCTCACCTTTTCAACAGGCTCCATAGCTGTTTTATCGGGGTGTCCGCCATTGTTTTGTGAACCACTCTTTAGCATATCAATTTGTGCGAGGAAATCTTTGAAAGTAGTTTTAACCTTATCTTGTTGGATAGAACTCAAAGATAAAGGGGCAATAATTTTTGTTTCCACCGTTTTCAATCTTTCTTCGGAGGATGGTTGGGCTTGTTCCTTTTTTTGATCTGAAGGAGGCGGAGCAAGTGCTCTTAACTTTTCAGGATCAAAACCGGCGGAAGTAATGGCCTCGTTGGTTTCAGTTCCTGCATGAATACCAGATTCCTTGAATTTTGAATGTATTTCTTTAGCCTGGTCAGCATTTAAAGTAGTACTGTTGTATTGCGAAAGTATTTTCTGTATTTGTGCCTTTTGCTCAATAGTTATTTCCTGAGGTTTTTCAACTTTGTTTTGTTGAGGGTTTTGATTATTCTGTGAAAAAACTTTGGACTGACATTGTAGGATAAGTGAAAATATTATTAAAATACCTAACCTTCCTATGCTGATAATTTTATATTTCATATTTCTTAGTTTTAACTTGTTTATTGAATTTTTGCCGTAAATACTGACCCTACTGATAATACTTGAAGGATTTATATTCAGGGTTCGTATTTACGGCAATTATAGTATTAAAATGTTTATATCGAAAAATTTATTTGAACATAAAATCAGTATTAATAACTGTTGGTAATGCAATAGGCTGAGAGTACAGAAAAGCACCTTTCGGGCTTATATATCCTAAGCCATTGGCAAGAGCGAGTACTTTTGCTTTTTGTTCCGTAGTGAGTGCATTATAGACCTGAGCAAAATTTGTTGCGTAATAATAGCTGAGTTCACCATCTAATTGGCCATATCGTTCTGAGAGTGATAAAACGGTACTTGAGCTGGCTGTCTGCGCAACAAGAAATTTGCGTAGTTCAGTAGAGATATCGGTTCTTTTTGTAACAAGTTCTGTAAGTGCGGAGCGTTGAAGATCTACAATTCCTTTTATTTGAGTAGCCTGACTGGTTGTAAGAATAGCGAGTAGGTTCTGACCTGATTCTCCTGTCATCTTTTCATCTATTGTATAATTGGGATTTCCCATAGCAGGCCAATCTTTCAGGTAGAAAGACCCAAAGTAAGTACCATGTCTTTCAGGACAGAAGTAAACATCTGATTTAATAGTACCGGCATACCAAGCATACATTTCACTTGCATAGGTCATTACACCAACATTAACATCTTGTTGAAGATTAAGTCCATCCAATGGATTTGACAGTTTGGAATTCCAGTTTCCTACCCCATTCAGATTCTTGAGGGCATCTAATTTAGCTTTTTGTGTTGTTGTTAATGAACTAAGGACTTTTCCAAACAACTGAGCTCTATTGTAAGAGATTTGACCATCAATTCGGTATAATTCCGCAGTATAAGACATAACTACCTCTTTATTAAGACCTGTAGTTCCGGTTGGCAAATCCTTATCAATTAGCCGCCGATAAGCTTTGCATAGCGGAAAACGTTTATAACCAAACTCATTTATTTGATCAATCTGCTCTTTCGCACTCGCAACAAACATGTTAATTTGATCCGTACTGAGGATATTAAGCATATTGGAGGCGATAATAGTGACAAAGCTTGTGTTGTGTCCCAATTGTGTTGGGTCATTATCGCGTAAGTACTGGAAACCGCTATAATCAGCAACTTTACCCGGTGGTAGGAATGTTTGCGAACCAAAATCACCTGTCATGAAACCTAAACAATCAAAGGCAATGGTGTTTTGTTGGGCTTCATCGGAAATTGCCTGCTCAAGGATGTACTGATCCACAGTAGTTGATGTTGTAGTTTTTTTGACTGTATCTTTCGCTATCGCTATCGGTGTAGTTACGTCTGTTTCAATTAGAACCTTTTTTTGGCACTGAGTAAAAAGAGAAGATAAAGCAAAAAACAAAAGTACTTGTAAGACAGTAAAACTTGAAACTTTGAAGGAGTTACGAATCCTGGTTGATACACCACCTAAAGAAATAACAGGCCGTTCATTTTTCATAAAAAATTCTTGAGTTTTCATAATTGATAGTTTTAAAATGTTGAACTTAATTCTTTAATAAATAATTGTGTATGAGTAGTAATAAAAAGCTTTTTAGTAGTATTTACAAAGCATAGATTAGTTATAGTTCCGGTTACAGGGTAGCTTTCGAGGAAAACCCCCTTGGTACTATATTTCATAACTTCCTTACTGGCTGTGTAAACATTTCCATCATTATCAATGGTTAAGCCATCAGCTTGTATATCTGCGAAAAGAAGTTTATTTTCAAGTGAACCATTAGAGGTTATAGAATACTGATAAATTTTTGATGCTCCAAAGTCTGCTACATAGAGCATTGAACCGGCAGAATTTCCTATTATGCCATTGGGTTTTACCAGATCACTGATCACCTTTATAACTTTACCTGTAGATGCCAAAACACAATAAACATTTTGACCATCTTGGGTTAGGGTTCCAGTGAAAACGGGATCTGTAAAATAGACATTACCGGTAGGGGATACCCAAATATCATTTGGTTCGTTGTAAGGTTTATCTCCGTAGGAATCGGTTATTACCGTTACATTTTGGTTTGCATCAATTGCGACAATCCGTTTATTTCCACCCTCGCAAACATACAAATTACCTTTAGAGTTAAAATATAAACCATTTGCTCTTCCTGAATTCTGCCTGAAAAGGCTTACACCGGCAGTTTCACTCCATTTGTAAATTTTACTTGCTTCAATATCCGAAAAAAACAGGTTGCCATTGTAGTAAGCAGGGCCCTCAGCAAATAGCAATCCAGAAACTAAAGAAACCAACTCAGTTTGATTTTCAGTTTTAACATCTTCCTTTTTGCAACCCAAACAGCCCAGCACCAAAACTGAAACTATTATTAAAGTCTGTTGAAATAACCTTGCCATACTTTTTGCGTTTAATTTTACTAATTGATAGCAAACTTAAACCTGGAAATATGCTGATGCAAAAACGATCAATGAATTGAATGATTGTAACCGTGGATTTCGAGTTTTTATCAGCGAAAAAACGTCTAAATACTTCGCAAAGTGCTAAATATTTTTCTTTAAGGGATTCCAACCTTGTGCCTGCAATGGAATTAACTGCCCGGCACCAGCTGTCATAAGGTTGACTCCTTCGCTTTCATCGGTAATATAACCAATGATCGTAATATCGGGATGATTCAGAATTTTATCATTATCGGAAACGGGAATTGTAAAAAGCAGTTCATAGTCTTCACCACCGTTTAATGCTGCAACAAGTGGATTAATATTCAGTTCTGCAGCCATCTTTTTGGTTTGATTGTCGTAATGAAGCCTTTCTTCATAAAGTCTGCAACCTACATTACTTTGGGTACATAAATGAAGAATTTCGGAAGAAAGTCCGTCCGAAATATCAATCATTGAGGTAGGTTTTATGCCCAATTCTTTAAACAATGGAGGGATATCTTTTCTGGCTTCGGGTTTAAGCTGTCTTTCAAGAATATAATCATAACCGGTAAACTGTGGAATCATTTTTGGATTCACTTTAAAAACTTCGTTCTCACGTTCAAGTAGTTGTAAGCCCATAAAAGCACCCCCAAGATCGCCGGTAACACACAATAAGTCGGTATTTTTTGCACCATTTCTATACACAATGTCACATTCGTCAGCCTCGCCGATTGCAGTAACTGAGATTGTGAGTCCGGTTAGCGATGATGTGGTGTCTCCACCTATCAGATCAACTCCATACCTTTCGCACGCCATGTAAATACCGGAATAAAGTTCATCGAGTGCTTCAACCGACATTTTAGCAGAGACTGCGATTGAAACCGTAATTTGCCGTGGTGTTGCGTTCATAGCATAAACATCGCTCAGGTTCACGGTAACTGCTTTATAACCCAAATGCCTTAGCGGAACATACATCAGATTAAAATGAACCCCTTCTGTAAGAAGATCGGTTGTTACCAGAATTTTTTTATTCTTAAAGTCTAAAACAGCGCAATCGTCCCCTACACCTTTGAGAGAACTGTCATTTTTAAGAACAATATTTTCGGTTAGACGGCGTATTAATCCAAACTCGCCAAGCTCCGAAAGCTCTGTTTTAGTGCGTATTGTATCAGTCATATTTTGTGAAGAATTACACGGAATTAAACCATCCCAAAAGTAGTGTTCATTTTGTATCTTTGCAATCTACAATCGGCCTATTTAAATACCAAAATAGGAATTTAGAGCGTTTGTTTGTTACCGGAGTATATTTATTGAATTTTGAAGTCATAATGGAAGACCAGAATAAATTGATACATGAAGTTACCCAGCGAGATTATCGTTTTGGTTTCGTGACAGATATAGAAACAGATACTATTGTAAAAGGACTGAACGAGGAAGTTGTGAGGATTATTTCGGCAAAAAAAGAGGAACCTGAGTTTATGCTCGAATTCCGGCTTAAGGCATATAACCGTTGGTTAACTATGAAAATGCCTGATTGGGCCAAATTGAAAATACCTGAAATTGATTATCAGGAAATTATATTTTATGCTGCTCCCAGTCAACAAGCAAAATATGAAAGTCTTAATGAGGTTGATCCTGAGTTACTCCGAACTTTTGAAAAACTTGGTATTCCTCTCGAAGAGCAAAAAATGCTTTCAGGGGTTGCTGTTGATGCTGTTATAGATAGCGTATCAGTGAAAACCACTTTTAAAGAGACATTGGCAGAAAGGGGAATTATTTTCTGCTCGTTTAGCGAAGCGGTTAAACACCATCCTGATCTTATTCAAAAATATCTGGGAATGGCAGTACCCTATAACGATAATTACTTCGCTGCACTTAATTCCGCAGTATTTTCCGATGGATCATTTGTTTATATTCCAAAAGGGACACGTTGCCCTATGGAACTTTCGACATATTTCAGAATAAATGCAAAAAACACCGGCCAGTTTGAGCGCACATTAATTATTGCCGATGATGATAGCTATGTTTCTTATCTTGAAGGATGTACGGCACCTATGCGTGATGAGAACCAACTACATGCCGCAGTTGTTGAAATTGTGGCACTTGATCGCGCTGAAGTCAAATATTCAACGGTTCAAAATTGGTATCCGGGCGATAAAACAGGTAAAGGAGGGATCTTCAATTTTGTTACCAAGCGTGGAATTTGTAAAGGTGTTGCCTCAAAAATATTATGGAATCAGGTAGAAACAGGCTCAGCAATAACATGGAAGTATCCAAGCTGTATTTTAATTGGTGATTATTCAGTAGCTGAATTTAACTCGGTGGCACTTACAAATAATTTCCAGCAGGCTGACACAGGAACAAAGATGATCCATATCGGAAAAAACAC
>CAILKW010000104.1 GCA_903834845.1 uncultured Bacteroidia bacterium
AAGCCGTGCCAGATATGCATTGCACCCATATTTTTTAGGGAAATCTTCGTTTACCGGAAATCCTTCCATACGACTCGCAGAAAAGCCGTGCAAGTAAAGAAGAACATACTCGGTAGGAGCATGAACAGAATCATTAGCCCAAACAATTTTAGCTTCGTTCCCGTTTCGCACTTTTTCGGAAGCCTCCAAAGTGGCAACAAATTGCCCTATATCTCCCGTAACTGAAGGCAAATCAGTATTTAATATCGGTTTTGGCATAACCGGACCCATAAAATATGCTGCGCCAAGCAGAACAAAAACACCCAAAATAATTTTAATTGCTTTCATTGTTTTTAGTTTTTTTATCATTCTTCAACCCTGATAACAGCAGTTCTTTTTCTACCATCCATTAATATTTCAAGCTCATTTTTAAATCTGACATGTTTGACATATTTCCCTTCCCATATTAGGTCTTGTTTTTCAAGGAGCTCAAGTTTAACAAAATTAGTGCTGTTAATGTCGGGAATCGAAAAATAACCCACATTCATTGAGGTAACATTGTGGAAAAAATGGGAACCAAGTGAAGCATCAAGCGGATAATTTGGTAATCCGATCTCAACGATAACCTTTGCATTATTAATATGAGCCCAATTAACCGGAATCCCAGTATATTCATCCCGAGTTCCCCATCGCCCGGGACCAATAAGCACATATTGCTGATTAATAAGATTAAATGCTTTATTTACTATTGCAATCTCGTTTGCAATCTCGCGTGTTTTGGTCCTGTCAAAGCTTTTAGCATCAACATATACTACATCGCTAATTCCCGTTAACCTTCCATTACCCATACCCTTGTTCGATAGTAACAAAAGCTTTGAGCTGTCGAGCGAACCTAATTCAATTTCAACATCAGCCTCGCGTCTGATTAAGGGCTTTAGCTGAAGAAGATAAAAAGTTGGCCATCCATTTTCGCCTGAGGTCAGATCAAGAGCAAATTCCATTTCTACCGGAGAACCCATTGCCTGCTTAAATAATTTCATCAGTAGTATTAAGGCATCAGAAAGAGGAACATGGTCATATTCAAGAATATTGGCAAAATTAATTATTCGGGGTCCACGAAATCCAATTCCTGGTGTAATATAGTCATTTTCATTACTGTAAGTTGATGCACAATGTTCAAGAACACCATCTTTTTCTGCTTCCAATATTTTATATTTCCGAATAGCTGCCATTTCACCGGCAGTAGTAATATCAAAAATATTATGAGCCATATCAATAGCATAAAAATCACGTTGCGAATCGCGTATCTGATCCTGTACTGAATTATTATTCAATGCAGGGTATTTTGGACAAAACCTGAAAGCTTTTTCACCTCCAACGACCGCCTGACCCAAACCTACAGCAGCCACTGCAAATCCGTCATCCGGTTCCATATAAGAGTATGGATAGTAATTAAATGACTGAGCAACACCACTTATATCTGAATAAAATTTATTGTTACGCTCGTGCCCGACTACCGGTTGAAGAATCACAGCCATTTTTTCCTCTTCAATTTTATAGTTTATTGCATTAAAATAGGCTCTTGCATCATCGCTAAAAACCGAAGCATAAACCATTTTTACTGCTGTCCTTAGTTGGTCGAAACGTACATTCTCATCAGGATGATTATTTGGAATAAGGTAGGTGGAATAAACACCGGAAAAAGGACGAAGCAATGAATCTTCAAAAAGCCCGGAAGACCTGACTGCGAGAGGTTGATTTACTTGGCGGATATATTGCATTAACGTATCTTTCAATGTAGTGCTGAGGGTTGCAGCGAGAAATGCCTCCTGTACTTTATTGTATTCCGTCTGATGATATGCAACGTTATACAAATTGTTAGCTTCCAGAAATTTATCAAACTCTATTGCACCAATAATGGCTGTTGCAGGCATTCGAATATTGATACCTGGAATTAAGGCTTTCATGTCGATATTTTCCATCATATTACACATAAAAGCGAGTCCTCTACCCTTTCCTCCAAGCGATCCACGTCCCATTCGTACGATATAACGATTACCATTCACCAGAAAAGGGTCGAAATTGATAATCCTACCACGATTCCTTTTTTCATGCACCTCGGCAAAAACGTTTAAACAGATATCCCTTATTTTTGAAGGATCGTCATATTCTTCAGTTTTATAAGGAATTAGCTTTTCGGCAATGTTAATTTCACCGCGAGCCATAAGCCATGTCGAAAAATCATTTGACTTTCCATGATAAACAAATGACTCTACGGGAACTGTCATAAAAAGGTCTTCAAATTCGTGAAGGTTTTTAGCCTTACCAATTTCTATCCCTTCACCATTGCGAAAAATAAAATCACCAAATCCTAAATTGCTATTAATAAACTCATTAATATCATGCGACAGACTATCAGAATTTTTATTGATGAATCCGGCCTGTACTTCATCTGCTCTGGCAGAGTTGGAAATATCGTGCGACTGTAACAATAATGGGATTGGATACCGGAGGGTTTGCTTCACAAATCTAAGAAGTTCGATTCCTGCATCCTCATCATTGACACCGTTTCGTGCAAATTTTACATCAGAAATTACACATAAAAGATACTCTTTATATTCGTTAATAACCTGTAAGGCATCTTCATAAGTACTAACTAACAATACTTTAGGTCGTGCCCTATATTTGAATATTTTATGAAGCTCGTCTATTGACTCGTCTGAAACCAATGCCTGAGTCTGTGTCATGACACTTGCAAAAAGCAAAGGTAAATATCTGGAATAATACTTTATTGAATCTTCAACCAATAAAATTATTCTTACCCCGCCTATTCTGGTATCTTTTGCGGCGTTTTTCTTATCTTCAATGTATTTAATCATTGCCAGAAATACATTTGCATTACCATTCCACACAAATACCCGATCAATAGCCGGAATTTTTGATGCTGCAATTTTAAAATACCGCACATCGTTATTATTATTTACGAGCAATAAAATAGGAATGCGCGGCTTTACATCATTGATCTCTTTGACAATTTTTAGCGGCATCTCTTTGTCAACACCTGCCATAATAATTGCAAGATCAAAATGTCTGGTATTAAGGATTTTGCCAACATCTTCCTGAGTATTGACACTTGTAAACCGAGGTGCTGCATATAAATTTAGTTGGAGGTATTCTCCGAATATTTTGTCCGAAAACTGCCCTTCACCTTCAATTGCATAGGAATCGTATAGAGTTGCAAAAAGCAAAACCTCCTTTACTTTATTTGGCATTAGCTCCTGAAAAATGTCCCTGTCGGTTTTTCTTCTTTTATAAAGAGCTGATATTAAAACATCATCAAATTTTTCCATGACAAATTTTGTAAATCTTTTTATGGTTTAAAGATAATACTTTCGATTTAATTTCTTGATTTTTACCAAACTCATATGCCTTTTCCTTTTATTTACTAAATTTCCTTTTAAATTGGAAAAATGGGTAGCTTTGTTCCTGTTTTTCACAAATTTTGTAAAACACTATGACAACAATTATTCGGCTTGAAGATGTAGAAAGCAAAATATTTGAAATCAGAAACAACAAAGTGCTATTAGACAGCGATGTGGCAGAGCTTTACGGGGTAGAGACCCGCGACATCAACAAAGCTGTGAAAAATAATCCAGATAAATTTCCTCTTGATTATATTATTGGATTAATTTCTGATGAATTGAAAAATTTGCGGTGGAAATTTTCCACCACAAAACTTTCAAAAACCCGATCTCTTCCCAATGCTTTTACAGAAAAAGGTTTATACATGCTTGCAACCATTTTGAAAAGCACAAAAGCAACGCAGACAACACTTGCTA
The DNA here is from genome assembly GCA_903834845.1 of uncultured Bacteroidia bacterium. Taxonomy (GTDB): domain Bacteria; phylum Bacteroidota; class Bacteroidia; order Bacteroidales; family Prolixibacteraceae; genus JAAFHB01. Next base: position 3,819 of record CAILKW010000104.1, read on the forward strand.
TTATTGAAACCTTTGCAAGAATAAAACAACTATCACGCAACATTAGAGAATTATCCTTAATATCGGATGATAAAAACAAGAAAAGCCTTAAGCAAAAAAGCGGTGAAATCATTGCCGAAATATTAGAAGATGATTTATCATTAAGCGAAACCGAAACTACCTTTGAGTTAAATTTTGCTGTCTTAAAATTCAAACATACAGTCAAAAAGAAAAAGGATGGGAAATGATATTTCAAATACCAACTTCCCTCCTATTCACTATCAGGTACTTGAAAAAGAAAGTCCCGAAATTTCAGCGATTTTTTACAGGGTATTCATTTTAGTAAATTATTACTTGAACCTGAAATCCAATTTATAATCATAAAGCCATGGTATCTTCGGGTTAATGCCCTCGGATACCAATTTGGCCGGTAATCCTTGATAATTTTCCTGCAAATTTAATTCATTTGGCGCATTATAGCACGTTACTATTATTGTATCATCTTTGACCCTTATGTCCCCATCGATTTTGGTGAACAGGGCATCGGCCAGGTGGGAGGAATCCCAACGGTTGTAAGGTTTGGGGAGTTTTTTTCTGAGTTCATAAGATGCTGCCTGGGCCAATAATGCCAATGACATTTTTCCATACCTTATATTGAGGTTAAATGTTGAAGCCCTGTCAAACCCCATGGCCCCATCGAAATTGAAAAATTCTTCTATGGACCACCTCTCCTGGTAGATGTCGCCCAATAATTCTTCTACTGGTTTATCCGATAGGGTCAGGAACGATTTATATACATAATCTTTTGCCGTTTCCCCTTCCCGCTGAGAGACCATCCTGTATTTTTCCTTACGGCCATCGAAGTTGAACATCGTTTCCGCTATTGCATAACCTGCCCATATTCTTTGGTAAGTGAGGGATTTTTCTATTTTTTGTACCCTTTCTGTTGATATCGCCGGAACAAGGAACCCAAAATCGGTATCCTGATCAATGCTCCTGATCAAATATTCGGTAAAGTGTTCCTTATCCGCCAGTATCAACGCATCCTTGTTGACCATTTTTACCATATTGAGCAGGTCAATTGTTTCCATGGCAGTATTGGCACCGGGCGAACCGATACCGCACCCTATCGGTTGCCCCGTTTGGGTATCGAGGGCAAAAAAGGTCTGCAACATCTTCCTTGAAGGCTCTTCCGGTTGTTTCTTTTTTTTCGGCATCGTCCTTTTGGACGTGGATACAATGCGGTGGGGGTCGATTGCTATAAAATCCCCACTATAATGGCCATTGTTCGACCTTATTGCAGCGAGGGATGCCTGCAACAATTTTGCCTCGCCGACCGTGTGCCCATCGAGCAGGTCATGGACATGTTCGTCGGTTGCCAGGAATCCCAGCCCGTTTATCAGCTCAAAACCCTGATGGGTGATATAGTTGCTTCTCCTTACCCTGTTGCTGCATATTGCCGATTCGTTGACGATCTGCATGGCTATGCGCGGCCCAATATCCGAATCGGTGCCACCGGTGTAACCTTTGATCAGGTCCCAGTTGCCAAGGCGCAAGTGCTCGGCAACCAAAAACCATAACCCAACTATTGTTCCACATACTTTTTTCGAGAGGCTTTCCCTGAACAGCCGTTCCGAATCCACAGGGCCGACCTTGACCGTTATCTTCTCCCGTTTCGACTTATATACCTCAATATCTTGCTTTTGTGCCTCTGTTTTTGGGTTCAGGACATGCGTTTTTTTTGAAGTCCATACTCCGTGATCGTCCTCTCGACACTGCGTTGGCTTACTTTGTAGCCTGTCTGTTTCAACTTTTGGGCGATGACCCCAGCACTTGTGAATGGGTCCAGAAACCGGTGCCGTATTATTTGGTTCACCACGTCTTTGGTCCTGACGGGCTGTTTGTCCGAGCCTGGCTTTTTATCGATCAGTGCCTGTGAGCCCCCTTCTTGGAATTTTGACAACAGCTGGTAGTACCGCTGTTCGGTGTACCCGTACTTTTTTATCGATTCCAAAACCCCAATGGTACAGTGCCCTTCAAATAACATGGCCAACTTTGTGCCCAAGCTGTCCTCTGTGTCAATAACAAAATCTTTCCCTTTGATGCCTTTGATAGATAGTTTCATTGTCCATATGTGTTGGTTAAACAACAATAAACTATATTTATATATGGCGGTAAAGATAATCAAAGGTTTACAAATATCAAAATAAATATAGCATTATTATCTAATATACAATATTATAAAAAAGAATAGATTAAAACAGTCCAAAACTATGGGAAAATGAACCGCCATATTTAGTTTTAGTCACAAGCTTTCCACAATATAAATGGTCGTTGATGTCAAACAGAAAAGAATTGATAACTTTAGAGGACAAAAAATGGCAACAGAAGCTGACCGAAACTTCAGCAAAAAAACTAAAATGAACATAGGCATAAAAATCGCTGAAATTTCGGGACTTTCTTTTCATTATCTTAGTTGATTTCCGTTTTCCTAATCAACAACCCATGTATTTCCGCTATTGAGCAGATCATCTATTGACTTAATCTTTGCCTTTGCTTTTACCCCGTTAATCTGTTCTTCCATCATAAGATCATAAGCCGGAGCTTCAACTGCACGGATAACCCCCATCGCAACAGGAAAATTGGGTAATTTCATCCCAATAAGTTGCTGATGCACATAACCATTAGGTTCAGTAACATCGTGTACCAAAATATCATCACGAGTTATGCCATTTTCACCTATAGTAACCACTTTAAGCATTGCTTTCTCAAAAATTAGTCCCTTATCTTTCTGGTTTCCAAAAATCATCGGTTCCCCGTGTCTCAAAAAGATCTGTCGTTCTTCGCGCATTTTGGGATCTGAAATTTCAGTATGAACTCCATCATTAAAGATAACACAATTCTGTAAAACTTCTACTACGGATGTACCTTTGTGCTTTGCTGAAGCCTCGAACACGTCCTGCGAATGTTTGATATTGTTATCAACAGCTCTGGCAAAAAAAGTTCCCCCCGATCCGAGAACTAATTGCCCGGGATTGAAGGGATTTTCAATTGTACCCTGAGGTGAAGTTTTTGTAACAGCACCAAGATCGGATGTTGGTGAATATTGACCTTTGGTCAGTCCGTAGATTTTATTATTGAATAAAATGATATTGATATCTATATTCCTACGAATCGTATGAATGAAATGGTTTCCTCCAATTGCCAAGGCATCGCCATCGCCGGTTATTTCCCAAACACAAAGTTTCGGATTTGCACATTTAACACCTGAAGCAACAGCCGCAGCACGACCATGAATTGTATGAAATCCGTAAGTACTCATATAATATGGAAATCTTGAGGAGCAGCCAATACCCGAAACAACAACAAAATCCTCGTGT
>CAILKW010000105.1 GCA_903834845.1 uncultured Bacteroidia bacterium
AATTATATCTGCCAAAGTCAATGATCAAAAAAATGTGCAAATATCAATTAAGGATACCGGCATAGGAATGTCCTCAGCACTGATTGATAATTTATTCCGTCTTGACGTGAAAACTGGAAGAAAAGGTACCGAAGGCGAACCGACTGCAGGATTAGGTTTACTTCTTTGTAAGGAGTTTGTCGAAAAACATGGAGGCGTAATTTGGGCTGAAAGTGTTGTAGGTGAAGGAAGTACCTTTTATTTTTCAATACCGCAGGATAATAATAATCAATTAAATATCGGATAAACAAATAATAAACAACATGAACAACCAAGATGAACTGAATAACCCTTCGATCGGTTTTTTCAACCCTCGAAGCGGTGATGAAACTCGAAGCGGTTATGAAAATGACAACGGCAATGAAAGCGGTTTTTTCAACCCTCGAAGCGGTGATGAAAGCGGTTATAAAAGCGGTTATAAAAGCGGTGATGAAGAAAGCAGTGATTTGTTTGAATTAATATTCAACTCCAGCTCCGATGCAGCCCTGATCACGCGCCTGAGCGATGGAGTTGTTATAGAATTAAATATTGGTTTTATAAAACTTACCGGCTTCACCCGTGAAGAAACCATCGGAAAATCAATACTAGGTATCAATCTTTATAAAAACCCATCCGACCGTCAGAGAATCATTGACGAACTTGCTAAGTATCGGTTTTTCGAAAATTTAGAAGTCATGTTTTTGAAAAAAGACGGAAGTTTGATTATTGGTTCTGTTTCAGCAAAAGTGATTGTTTTTCAGGGCGTTTCACATATTATAAGCATAACACGCGACATCACTGATCGCAAACTGTTTGAAGAGGAAAAACTCAAAGCTGATACCATTTTACGGACTCTTTCACAAGCTATCGAACAAAGCCCGGTTACCACAGTAATAACCGATTTAGCGGGAAATATTGAATTCGTAAATCCAAAATTTACCGAAACCACCGGCTATACTGCTGAAGAGGCAATTGGACAAAATTCAAGGATATTGAAATCAGGAGATAGACCAAGTGCAGAGTACAAAGATTTATGGGACACTATACTTTCGGGCAAAAACTGGCATGGAATTTTTCAAAATAAGAAGAAAAACGGCGAAATATATTGGGAGTCGGCAGTAATTTCGCCTGTTAAAGATGAGCGAGGCGTTATCAGACATTTTCTCGCTGTGAAAGAAAATATAACAGAACGCAAAAAGTCAGACCAGACTCTTTTGGAGATCAACCGGCGTTATGAACGTGCAGTAACGGGAACTACCGATGGTATCTGGGACTGGAATATCCCAACAGGTGAGGATTACCACTCGCCACGCTACCACGAGTTGCTTGGTTATGCACCGAACGAAATCCCTGATATATTGGATGGTTTCCATTCATTGATACACCCCGATGATTTGCCACTTGTGACCACTGCGCAAAAAGCACATTTAGAGAAAGGTGTCGTTTACAACATTGATCTGCGAATGAAGACGAAGCAGGGATATTATAAATGGTTCAACACACGTGGTCAGGCAGAATGGGACGTGAATGGTAAACCTTTAAACATGTCAGGCTCTATTACAGATATTTCAGAACGCAAAAAGACTGAAGAAGAAATCATATCCAGCAACGCCAGGTTGCAGAGATTAGTAAATATCCTCGAGCATCCGGCTAAAACTATTCAGGAATTTCTCGATTTTTCGCTTGAACAGGCAATACAACTGACAAAGAGCAGGATTGGCTATATTTATCATTATAGCGAAGATAAAAAAGTATTTATACTCAACTCCTGGTCGAAGGAGGTGATGCCCGAATGTACGGTTGCCAATCCGCAAAGCAGCTACGAGTTGGATAAAACAGGAATTTGGGGTGAGGCTGTAAGGCAACGCAAGCCAATTATTGTGAACGATTTTCAGTCTGAAAACCCTTTGAAAAAAGGTGTTCCTGATGGACATGTAGAACTAAAAAAATTCATGACAGTACCAATTTTCAGACATGGGCTGGTTGTTGGCGTGGTGGGTTTGGCAAATAAAGAAACTGATTACGATGAAACTGATGTCTTTCAGGTCTCTTTGCTTATGGAGGCAGTCTGGTCTGTGGTTGATCGTATGCAGGCAGAAGAATCACTTCGCGAAAGTGAAGAACACATCCGACTGCTACTTAACTCAACAGCCGAGGCAATTTATGGCATAGATAAGGATGGCAATTGCACCTTCTGCAACATCTCCTGTTTGAAACTTCTGGGATACGAAAGTCCTGATGAATTGATTGGCAAAAATATGCACCATCAGATCCACCACAGCCATTCCGATGGAACCTTCTTCGATGTAAATGATTGTTCAATATTCAGGGCGTTTAAAAAAGGGGTCAATAACCATGTTGACAATGAAGTGCTTTGGCGTAGCAATGGTGATAGTTTCCCTGCCGAATATTGGTCGTATCCGCAATACCGCGACGGCGAAATAGTAGGCGCCGTTGTAACATTCCTTGACATTTCCGAACGCAGGCAGGCAGAATTAGCCATAAAGGAAAGCGAGCAAAAATACCGCTTGTTAGTTGATAATGCTTTTGAAGGAATAGTAATTGTCAACCTTGAAGGCAAAATACTATTTGCCAACAATTCAATAATCAAAACTTATGAATATGAAAATGCAGACGAAATAGTCGGACAAAATATTTTTAATTTTATCGCACCCGAATATGTAGCACAAGCGATTGATGATTTTTCAAAAGTTATTCAAGGCACCGGGGGTGAGGTGGCACAAAGTTGTGGAATTACCTCTAAAGGAAAGAGAATATGGCTTGAGAGTACTGGAAAAATCATTGATTACGAAGGGATTAAAGCCGATATGATTTCTGTCCGCGACATTACAGCTAAAAATCAGTTCGAAGAAGATCTTCGCGAAAGCGAACTGAAATATCGCCTGTTAACCGAAAATACAGCCGATGTAATATGGGTTTTAAATATTACCAAAGGTAAGTTTTCATATATCAGCCCGTCTGTGTTTCAATTAAGAGGTTTTACTGCCGAAGAGGCCATGCTCGAAACCTTGGAAGATTCGCTAACACCCGCTTCTGTTTTAGCAGTAAAGGAGGCGATAGGCAGAGACACAAATAACTTTCTGTCGAATCCTGAAATACCCAATTATTATATTAATGAGCTTCAACAGTATTGCAAGAATGGGCAAATTATATGGATTGAAGTATCAACACAATACCGCTACAGTCCATCAGGCGATATAGAAATAGTGGGGGTAAGCCGAAATATCGAAGAAAGGAAAAAAACAGAAAACGCACTACGTGCCAGTGAAGAAAAATTCAAAGCAATTATTGATACCTCGCCCGATGGTATTGCCATTACTGCATTAGATGGAACTATACAGTTTGTAACGGCAAAAGTTGCTTCTATGTGGGGCTATGATTCTGGTCAAGAGCTTTTAGGTAGAAATACTTTGGAATTTGTCCATTCAAGCTATCACGAAAAGGCA
>CAILKW010000106.1 GCA_903834845.1 uncultured Bacteroidia bacterium
ACGGATTGCCACTCATCTAATTACAGTACATATCCTCATAACGCTGAGCTTAAACTTGAGGCATTAAGTTCATGTTTGGATTGTCACGCCGGAGACGAACAATATGCAGCCTATCAGTTTGAAAAAATTGATCAGGAATTTCAGAAAAGCGTACATTTTCAGAAAAGTGGTGACAGTTTTACTTGTTCAAAATGCCACAACCAACATTATTATCAGGCAAAGTCACGAAAAAGTAACGAAGTAACTGAAATCGTGAGCTTCAGTAACGAAATGTGTACATCGTGCCACAGCAACAACAGTAAGTTTCAGCTTATTTCGGACACTCTTAAGCGTGCTCTTCCTCAGATTCATGAGTGGCTACCAAACCAAGAGCTTCATTTCCGGAATATAAGATGTATTGAATGTCACACCGAAGTAGTTGATTCTCTTTCGGTATCACATAATATTCTTCCAAAAGAAAAAGCTTTGAAAAAATGTATAGAGTGTCATTCAAAAAATTCGATGCTCAAAGCTTCATTATACAAATATAAAAATCTACAGGTGCGTTCGCAGGAAAGTAAGCTTAATACTATTCTGGCCAACCAATCTTATGTAATCGGAGCTTACCAGAATGTCTGGCTCAACAATATCAGTATTCTCATATTCGTGTTGGCATTAGTCGGGGTTTGTATTCATTTGTTCTTTAGAATCGTTAAAAAGTAAAGTTATGGCTTCTGAAAGTAAAATATATTTTTATCCGGTCTGGTTGAGAATCTGGCACGGAATAAATGCTCTGGGAATCTTGATTTTGATCATTACAGGAATAAATATGCAATATTCAAATCCTCAATTGGAATTAATGAATTTTAATTTGGCAGTAAATCTACACAACATTGCAGGAATAATGGTCACTGTTAATTATTTGGTTTTCTTTTTTGGTAATATGTTGACATCAAACAAAAAGTTTTACCGGCTTAAACTGAAAGGACTTATCAAACGGCTCACTTTACAGGTAATGTATTATACTTCCGGATTGTTTAAAAATGAAAAAGCTCCATTTCCATTGTCAGAAAAACGCAAGTTTAATCCGATGCAAAAAGTTTCTTACCTCGTTGTGATGTACTTGTTTGTTCCTGGTTTAATAATCACTGGTCTGGCTCTTTTATTTCCTGAAACAATTATTGAAAATGTTTACTCAATTAGCGGAATTTTTCTGACAGCCATCCTGCATGCAAGCCTTGGTTTTTTCGTTTCAATTTTTTTAATTGTTCACTTGTATGTGGCTTCGATAGGAAAGCATCCTTTAAACAACTTTAAAAGCATTATTAACGGTTACCATGATATCGGAGGACATTAAATTAGAGTAGATTAGGGTATATTCATAAAAAAAAATCCTGATTTAACATGTTTAAATCAGGATTTTTTTGTTTCAATAATGAAATATTTAAGCCGTTTCTGGCCTACTTTGAAAATACGTAGTAATTATTTGTAACCGTATATCATTGAATAAATTATCAAGACTACCAATGTCAGACCCACCGCCAGAAAGAAAAATCCGAAAGCTTTAATTACAGTTTCCCATTTATTTTTTTGATCAATTTTGATAACAGCTTTTTTCATTCTTCCCGATTTTTTCAATTCTTCAAATTCACGAGGTCTGTCAAGCTTATATTCGTCATAAGGAACAGTACCGGTAAAAATAACAGTATCCATTGGAAAAGCATCCGGACGGAGATGAGTATTAAAAAAGTGAATGGTAAAAATGAATCCAACTGCGAGTAAAGCCTCATCACTATGTATTATCATGGCAACATTGATCAGCCATCCTGGAAATAATTTCGTAAAGAATTCGGGAAACCAAAGAATCAAACCCGAAAAACCAATGATAGCAACTCCCCAGAAAACAGCAAAGTAGTCAAACTTTTCCCAATATGTCCAGCGACCGTAATTAGGGCGAGGACCTCTGCCCATAAACCATTTCATCGTACCTTTAAAATCAATTAAATCTTGTTTGTTAAACATCAAGGATTCTTTCCCGAAAATGAATTTCCATACAGATACATGATGTTTAATTTTCATACGGATTAAAGATATAACATGGAAGGTAAAATAGCAGAAAGTAATAATTGCTGCAAAACGGTGAATTTTACCGGCTACACTAACTCCACCCAAAAAATCTGAAAGATGATTTGCCCATGCCATACCTGCAAATTTCAGCATCATACCCGTAAGAGCTAACATGATAAAACTCAAAATGACAAAAATGTGAGTAATACGCTGACTTTTACTAAACCGAACGATATAGTATTTACTACTGGGCGATTCACGGTGTACTTTGCGTTTCCTCATTCCCTGAATTGAACGAGGTAACCACATTAACAAATGAAGACCAAAAAAGCCAAAAACTCCTATGAGCAACGAAGTCATGCCCCAAAAAGTATAAAATAAAATAGGGTATTTTGCCTTATTATGATGTGTAGCATGAGTTAAATATCCGGTAAACCTTTGATTGGCATCGGGATGACACTTTTTACAGGTTTGTACAATATTAAGAGATCCAACCGATGATTTGGGATTATTTGCGTTATAAATTTTATGAGCACCATGGCAATCTGAGCACTTGGCTGCTTTTAAGTAACCAAGCTGGTAGGCTTTACCATGATATGTATCCATGTATGTTTCAGCCACATCTTTATGACATGAACCGCATTGAAGAGTAACTTCGCTTTTAAACTTATCCTTATCAATCTCGGTAATCACATGCGCTTTATGACAATCGGAACATGTTGGATATTTGAATTTATTTTTATGATCATCTTTTGCTATTGAATGATCACCACTGATATAATCATTATAAATTCCTTTATGGCATGCAGAGCAGGTAGCAGAAATATTTTTCGGATTGACAGATGACCGTTCATCAGCTTCTTTCAGAATATAATGCGTTGTATGACAATCGGTACATATTGCAGTCGGCAGTAATCCTTTTTCAACCAGACCTCTTCCATGTACACTTGATGCATAATCACTAAAAGCATTAACCTCCTTTAAATCGGCATTTTCACCCGCTTTGCCATTTGTCCGATGGCATTTACCGCAAAGCTCCGGAATTGAACTTCTATAGGTTGGAGCAGTATCATCGTATCTTGATTTTACAATGTGAGTACCATGACAATCAGTACAGTATGGCGCATTTTTGTCCTTCTTAAAATATGCCAGTCCATGCCCGCTCGCACTATAAATATTCGAAACTTCAGCATGACAGTTAGAGCAGTCAACTTTTTCAACTGTTTGGCAAGGCCGTTTTAGTTCTGTTGACACATCCGAATGACATTTTACGCAAGGGATATTTTTATGAACAGAATTTGCGATATCTTCTTTATTTATTTTTAGAGAGACAATAGAATCCTTTACAACTTTGTGAATATCACTTGTTTCGTGGCATTTCAAACATGATTGGTCTGAAAATGACATAACGATATCCTCCACATTCACCTTATGGGGTAAATGACAATCAGTACAAACAGGAATGATTCCCGGCTCTTTTTCCCAAAGCTGTTTTTTGATAATTTTTGTATGAACTTTCTCAATTTCAGCATGACATGTCATACAGGTATTTGAAATATTATTTATTGAAATTGTTGAGTTCGGACTACTATGAGGTAAAATCAAATGGTTTCCATGACAATTATTGCAAGTTGCCGTAACAATCAGACCTCTTTTAAACAATCCCTCACCGTGAATACTTTCACTATAATTCTCAAGGATATTATGCTCACCTATATTATATGTTCTTGCTACAGGTGCACCTTCCCTATGACACTTTCCGCACAAAACCGGTATATTCATTTTATAGGTTCGCGATTGAGGGACTGAGGAAGGAAAAATGTTATGGGTGCCGTGACATTCTTTGCAATCAGGCGCGTACAATGTTTTTAATTGTAACGCCTGACCGTGAATTCCTTTGTCGAATTCCTGTTTGGGATTATCATGACAGCTTCCACAATTAACCGGGCTAAGAATTTCAGGATGCGGAAAGTCTTTTACATTTGCGTCGGGGTGACAGGAAATACATTGCACTTTTTTGTGTACAGACGTGTTGAGCAAGGCATTATTCACAAACAACGAGACTGTTTTCCCCTGCCTCACAGCAGTTAATTCACGATCTTCGTGACATCCAAGGCAATCCTCATTTGTCTGACTCCATCCGGAGTTTGTTGAGAAAGCAAGCGCAATACATGTTACTAATAAAAACTTTTTCGTAAATTCATACATTTTGTCTTTAATTGAGGTTTAAAAAATAATCGCCTAAATTAAGAAAATACTGTTTGAATATACACGTTTCGTGAAAAAATTTAGGAAGTTTTTTTTTATAGGACCCATATAAATTAACTGAATATTTGAAAAAAGGAAGTTCCTGCATGAGTTATCTGATTAAAATTTCGTTTATTATGAGGCAAATCGTTGTCAAAGCAGGTTTAAACAATTGATTTTATATTACTTAAAAGATATTTACCCCAAAGAAAAAAATTGACTGATAATTGTGATTTTTTTTTATTTTTACCATCTTTATAGAAGTACGTTGTTGTTAAAATTAAATTTTGGTTTTATCGTTAATTGATTCCAATATTGGATTTTTAGAGTACTTTTATAAAAGGAAATTATAGTATTAACTTAAAAAATTAAAGCATGAGAAGTAAAAACTTGATTGTAATTCTTTGTCTGGTGTTTGGTGTCAATTCGGCTTTGTTAGCTCAAGATGCAGAGTATGTTGGAGCAGCGAAATGTAAAATTTGCCATAATAAGGCCGGTACACCTGCTAAGCCCGCTGTTAAGCAATATGATATTTGGGCAGCAAGTTTACATGCCAAAGCAATGGCATCGTTGAGTAACGAGAAATCCAAAGCTTACGCGCAAAAGAATGGTATTGCAGATCCAGCCAAGGATGCAAAATGTCTGAAATGCCATTCCACTTTTTGGAATGTTAAGGAAAGCCTTCGCGGCACAATAACTGAAGCCGAAGGTGTTTCGTGCGAAACATGTCATGGCCCGGGAAGTCTTTATAAAACAAACGCATTTATGAAACCTGAGGTTGCAAAGACAAAAGGACTGATTGTTCCAAGTGAGGCATTATGTAAAAAATGCCATAATGCAGAAAATCCATTCAGCAAACCTTTTAATTACGAAGAGGCCAAAAAAAGTATTTCCCACATGAATCCTAAAGCTGTTTAGAAATAGTTCCACTGTTAAAATCCAAACAGAGCTTAGAAATTATTAAGTACTGAAACATTTTTCTGTTTCGGTACTTATTTCTTTTCAGTTTTCCGCTTTTCTGCCCTATATTGTCAATAAGACTGCATTTTAGTATCATTATTTTTTCTATTTTTTCCAAAATTGGTATAACCTTTTCATCTGAAAAACATGTATTTACCAAAATCAACAAAAAATCTGCTAACCATTGCCGGAGCCACAATAGCTGTTGTAAGTTTTCTGCTCATCGCGCTGCTTTTTATTATTGCAACCAGCTTTGATTCAAACAATTCCTTTCTGGGAATATTTATTTACATGGCTCTGCCCGCCTTGATGGTTTTTGGCCTTTTGTTAATTCCTATCGGAATGATTCGTGCAAAACGTCAGGAAAAACTTAGGGTTAAGGGAGCACCGAACTTTCCACTTTGGGATTTTAACAAAGCATCAACCCGAAATGCTGCAACTATTTTTCTTATTGGAACCATTTGTCTCGCGATTTTTTCTTCAATTGGTAGTTTTCAGGCTTTCCATATTACTGAATCAAACGAATTCTGTGGTAAACTTTGCCACAATGTGATGAAACCAGAATATACGGCATACCAAAACTCATCACACGAAAGGGTAAATTGTGTTGAATGTCATGTTGGGTCTGGGGCAGGCTGGTATGTAAGAAGCAAAATTACAGGTTTATATCAGGTATATGCCGTTTTAACCAATCAGATTCCTCACCCTATTGCTACCCCAATCGAAAATTTACGTCCTGCCATGGAAACCTGCGAACATTGTCACTGGCCTCAAAAATTCTACGACCGTAAACAAAAAAACAAAATATCATATCTTGCAGATGAAACGACCACAGCCTGGAATATTCACCTTCAGATGAAAACCAGTGCCAGCAACAGTGCTCAGGGGATAGCTCAGGGAATACACTGGCATATAAACCCAAATGTGAAAATCGAATACATTGCCTCTTCAATTAACAGAGAGAAAATCCCCTGGGTAAAATATACCAACCTCAAAACCGGCGAAATAACTATTTTCGAAGATAAGGATGAGAAGCTTACTGCAGCTCAACACGACACTTTGGAAATTCGCAAAATGGATTGTATTGATTGTCACAACCGGCCTTCACACAACTATAAAACGCCACAAAATTTTATTGATGAGCTGATTACCGCCGGAAAAATCCCTCGTGTATTGCCAAATGTAAAGATGGTAGCTATTAATATTTTAAACCAGGATTATTCAACAAGCGACAGTGCTTTGATTTCCATTGAAAAACAGGTCAACGAATACTATAAAAATACCTACCCCGATTTGGTTGAACCGAAAAAGAAAGAAATTCAACAGACAATATCTGCTATTCAGGAAGGATACAGCCAAAACTTTTTCCCCGAGATGGGTGTGAAATGGTCAGCTTATCCCAATCATTTGGGTCATATTGAGACAAACGGCTGTTATCGCTGTCACAACGATACACATAAATCGGAGAACGGGAAAGTAATCTCGCGTAACTGCAATTTATGTCACGATATTGTTGCTCAGGGTACAGACTCTACCATGCAAATATCTAACTCGTTCAAACCTCTTGAATTTAAACATCCTATTGATATAGATGATGCATGGCGGACAACGTTATGTTCTGAATGTCATTCGAAATTGTATTAGAAAGTCTATTGCTTTTAACTTACTATTGAATTTACCTTAAATATTTGAGCCATGATAAAGCTAAATGTATTAATTGTTCTTTTATTGTCAGTATTTCAGTTACTTGCCGTCAACAAAGAAAAACCAGTTGCCCCGCCATCACCTGTATTTCCAATTCCTACCGAGCGACAGTTGGCCTGGCACGAAATGGAGCAGTACGCATTTATCCACTTTACAACCAACACATTCACCGGAAAAGAATGGGGTTACGGTGATGAAAGCCCTGAAGTTTTTAATCCTTCAGAAATGGATGTTAACCAATGGGTTAAAACAGTAAAAGAGGCAGGCTTAAAAGCAATTGTACTAACTTGCAAACATCACGATGGATTCTGTTTATGGCCCAGTAAATTTACAGAACACTCGGTTAAAAACAGTAAATGGAAAAACGGACAAGGCAATGTTGTTAAGGAAGTAGCCGAAGCTTGTCATAAAAACGGAATAAAATTCGGTGTTTATCTCTCACCGTGGGACAGAAACCGTGCGGATTACGGAACTCCTTCATATCTTGACTATTACAGAAATCAACTACGCGAACTTTTTACAACTTATGGCCCGGTATTCGAAATGTGGTTTGACGGTGCAAATGGTGGCGATGGCTTTTATGGTGGTTCACGCGAAAAACGAAAAATAAATAGTTCATCCTATTATGACTGGCCAACTACTTTAGACATAGTTCGGAAGATAGAACCCAACATTGTTTTTTTTAGTGATGCAGGCCCAGACATCCGCTGGTGCGGCAATGAAAGAGGCTATGTTGGTGAAACAAATTGGGCAACAATAAATTCAGACACATTATTTGCCGGGAAAAGCGGCATCAACAAAGTCCTGAATTCGGGCGAAGAGAGCGGTAATAAATGGATTCCGGCCGAGGTGGATGTATCAATTCGGCCGGGATGGTTCTATCATGCCGAAGAGGACAGTAAAGTAAAGACACCTGAGAAACTTTTCGAAATATACCTTTCTTCGGTAGGAAGAGGTTCAAATTTGATTCTCAACATTCCACCAGACCGCCGGGGATTGTTACACGAAAATGATGTTAAAGCATTACAAGGCTGGAAAAAGCTTATAAATGACGCTTTTAGTACGAATCTGGCACTCAATTCTGCAGTGAAATCCGATTCATATAGAGGAAAATCAAAATTGTATGCTGCAGCCAATGTTACCGATGGTAAAAAGGATACCTACTGGGCAACCAACGATGACGTTACAACCGGAAACCTTGAGATCAGTCTTGGAGCGAAGAAGACAGTTAAATACATTTCCTTACAGGAATACATTAAACTTGGACAAAGAGTTAAAGGTTTTTCTGTTTTTGTCTGGAAGAACAACAACTGGACTGAGGCAGCAACCGGCACAACCATTGGGTACAAAAGAATTCTAAAGATAGAACCTGTGGAAACCGATAAAATCAAGATTGCAATATTGGCTGCAAAAGCTTCACCACTAATATCAAATATCGAAGTTTATTGATAAAACTTGTAGCGATTTAATTATCGTCAGCCTTACTTTTTTAACAGCAATATTCTTTTGCAAAGATTTGGTCATTGAGAAGTAGCATTTTCCTTTGAACTCAATATTTGATCTTCCATTTGAAGATTTTGGAGGCACGGTACTTATGTGACTGAAAGGGCGAAGCTGAATAAGGCCAAATCGAAAAGTCATTGTTGTGGTCTCTTATTTTAATCTTGCAATTTACATTGAAGTGAATTGCCACCTACAGATTAACACCTCTTGCGAGTCCGGCACAATATAATTATATTTGCCTTATGGATTTGATAGAAAGAAATATAGAAAAAATTCGGGATTTGTGTTTAAAACACAAAGTTGGCAGGCTATTCGTTTTTGGGTCTGTAATTTGATTTTAAATTCTCATTCCATATTAAAAAAATGTGCAGATAAGCGTTGCAAAACCGCATGATCAGCAGATTTCATTCAGTACATTTGCTCGTTAAATCATTAATGTATTCATCAAACCAAACTGAAACATAGCTTCTACCAACCTACCCCAACGCTTTTTGTGTTGGTATGATTATCACTTATTTCTTCCGGTTATTTCTCATTTTAGATGGATATACACAACTTTTAGCGCATGAAAGCAACAAAAATCATCCATAACGGAGAATCGCGAATCAAAATTGATTTTCCATATAATCAAGAAATAGCAACCTTGATTAAACAAATACCAGGTGCAAAATGGAGTAAAACACAAGGTGCGTGGCATATTCCCTACGGCAAAAAGGAATTTGTCCAATTGAAAACACTTTTTCCCCTAATTGAATACGCACAAAAAGAAATCATTGCAGAACCGCAGGAACCCACTGTTACCATACCGAAAGAGGTAATTGCCAAGCAAATACCAACAGTAAAAGGGGTTTCGGTACAGGTTTTGGGTAGAAACATTATCCTGAAACTCCCGAAAAACACCCTTGACACTCATTTTATACTTTCGATTCGCTACAGCAGGTGGGATACAAAGCAATTTTGCTGGTTTGTACCTAATTACCCGGGTAATTTAGACCTAATAAAAGATTTTTTTAAAGATCGTATTGGCGAGCTTATTATTCATGACGAGTATGATGTAAGAACAAGCTCTCAAGCGAAAAAAACGATTAAGACAAATGAGCTGTTGATAATTAAGACGAACAGCAAACGATTAAAATTGATTTTTGGTTTTAACAAAGAATTGAGCAATTTACTGAGAAAAATGCCATTCAATACATGGGATGCAGCAAATAAGTGGTGGACAGTACCGTTTACGGAACAGTTTTTAATTGATATAAAAACCGTTGCAAAGGCTCAAAATCTCGAAGTTGTGTATGAAGAAGAAGTTAAAACCGAGAATAAGGCAACCAGAGTCACAGCTTATGATATTACAAATTACCGAACATGCCCCGAACAGTATATCCTCAAACTTAAAGAACTCAGATATAGCGAGAATACCATCAAATCATACAAAGGATTATTCGAGGAATTTATTAACTACTATCCCAAATATGACATAAAAAGCATTGATGAAAAAATGATTATCGCTTTCATGCAGTATCTGGTTATCGAGAGAAAAATTTCCACATCATATCAGAATCAATCAATTAACTCAATTAAGTTTTACTACGAGAGGGTTTTGGGAGGCCAGCGTAAAATATATCTAATAGAGCGACCACGAAGAGAAAAAACATTGCCTGAAGTACTGAGCGAGCAAGAAGTTGTGTCGGTAATACAACAAATTGACAATATTAAACATAAAGCAATTGTAATGTTGACATACTCGTCAGGGCTGCGCCTAAGCGAAGTAGTAAACCTACGAATTAAAGATATTGACAGTAATAGGATGCAAGTATTTGTACAACAATCGAAAGGACGAAAAGACAGATACACTTTACTGTCAAAAAAAATACTTCCGATTTTGCGACAATATTTCAAGGAGTATAAGCCGAAGGAATGGCTTTTTGAAGGTGCCAAGGGTGCAAAGTATTCGGTTAGCAGCGTACAAAATATTGTAAAAGAAGCCTATTCAAGAGCAGGGATAAAAAAGAAGGTATCGACACATACTCTACGGCATAGTTTTGCCACCCATTTACTCGAAAATGGGACAAGTTTGCGCTACATTCAAAACTTAATGGGTCATGAAAGCAGCAAAACCACCGAAATTTACACTCATATTACCACGAAAGGATTCGATCAGATACAAAATCCATTGGATAAGTTGGATTTTTGAAGCATAAAAAATTTTTTTTGAAATTTCTTTTAAGAACATTTGCTCTTCATTAAATTTTGTATATTTGCGGAGTAAAAAAAAATTTAAATATGAAAAACGTAACAGAAATGACCAACACGAAAAAAAGCCCAAATAAGGTGAATATTTTGTATATGACACAAAATCAACGAAATAGCATAAATAGCAAGCTACACATAAGGCCGATATATACACAACTTTAGGTATATACAGCTGTTAGGCAACATGCTAGAACGACCAATACGATTGATTTGTGATTGATAAAAATAAAAAAATATATATTTGAAAACCTTAAAATAAAAACTTAATGGAAAGTCTACGATTTGATTTATTTGTTGATCCCATGGAGAAATCAGTAACAAGAAAATTTTATCTGATTCTGGGTGTGTTCTTAGGGATAGTTTCTTTAGCCGGATTGATTGTTGGAACGGTAAAAGGTAAACTTTTTCAAATGAATAGTTTGATTTTACTAAGTACATTGATTACTTCAAGTGGATACGTTTTACAGAGTCTTGAGATTGTTAGATTTAAAAAGAGTTTATATCTGGAATTTGCAGATACTTACTTGAAATTTAGATTAAAACCTCGTGATAACGAATCTGTTGTTAAATATGCTGAGATTGAATCTGTCGAGTTTATGACTAATGAAATCCTATTCAAAATGAAGGATTCAAATAGTCATAGATTAGTAATTTCTGAATTTGGATATTCCAAAATACAGCAGATTAAGGAGAAACTAAATGATATAAAAAAGCACGTTGCCTAACACGCGGTATAAAAAATTGCCTAAATTAGTAGTAAAGTAAAGTTTAGTAATCCGTAAAAGCATTTGTATAAGCGGAAAGATAGACATTCGCCAATAGGCAACTTTTCATACCGCCAACCGTTGTGGCTAATTGTTGAAAAAAAATTCGTTTAGAAAATTCTTTGAAAAACGTATCTAATTAGATACCTTTGAAGAAAAATTGCCAATGCCAACAATCGACATCTTTAACGGAATCAAAATCTGTGTATACAACGGGGATCATCGACCACCACATATTCACGCACAGTATAACGAATTTGAGGAGTTAATTCAGATTGAAGATGGAGTGATTTATGCAGGTGATTTACCGAACAGACAATTAAAGTTGGTTTTCGATTGGTTGTCAGGTAATTCAG
>CAILKW010000107.1 GCA_903834845.1 uncultured Bacteroidia bacterium
CAACAGCCTGGTTGTTCTCTTCAATCATGCTTTTGCTTTTTCTCAGGAAGGGTTGGTCGCAATCCACCATCAGGTTGTTCTTCACTGTATTCTGATCGGCATTCAGCCGGAGATTTTTTAATTCCGGATATTTCTTTTGATAGAGGAGTGAGTTGATATCCACCTCTTCATATATTTTCTTCTGAATAACAGGGGTATCCAAGGTTTTGAGCCATCTCTCCAGACCCCATGATGAGCAACTGACTGCTGCAAAGCATTTGTAAAACAGGTTGTTTTCGACCAGATTGTCTTTCCCTCCATGAATCTGAACGGCACCAAAATTGAGTACGCCACACCGTTCAAACACATTCCCAAAAATGAGAACTCCGGAAATCATATCATCGAGCCGGACTCCTGCTGCCCCATGTCGGGTACCTCCGGCAATATCTGACCAATGATTGTACCGGATCACATTTCCACGGTAGGAAGGATTGTAGAAAATATCTATTCCTCCCTGATCATCCGATTCGTTGACGACCCTCGAAATTTGGTTGTATTCGATGATGCAGTCATTCCCTTCGAGCCGCATGGCTGAGGAAGAAGAATTCCGGAAACGGTTGTTTGAGAGCCGGATACCGCATCCATCGATGTGAACGGCAGGTTGATAGGTCCGTTTAAAGAGTGAAAAATCTTCGACAACTGTCTGTTCAATAAAATGATTGGCGGGAGTGAGTGTTTTGCGGTCACCTCCTTTTATCCGGATCCCACCGCAACCCAATGTCCTTATCAAACAACCCGAAATACCATTTTGGAAGCCATCAACAATATGAATACCGTCGCTTCCAAAACGTTCAACCAGGCAATCCGAAATCAGACAATTATTCCCTTCGTTCACCAAAATTGCACTCCCCCTCCCTTCCTGAAAGGTCAGTCCCTGTATGGTCAAGTAGGAACAGTTTCTCATTTCAAGCATATAAGGAGACCCAAATACCGATAAGGTAACTTCATCATTTAGAAGATTCACCTCTTTAGGTGGATACCAGTAAAGCAATCCTTCTGTCCGGTCGAGATACCACTCTCCTGGCTGATTGAGCTCACAAAAGAGGTTCAAGGCAAAATAGCGCAGACTGTCTTTGTAACCGTAATTGTGATAAGGCTCTTTCAGGTATAAAGTGCGTGAATTGGCATCAACCTTATCCACTTTCTGAAATTCATCACTCCAGTCCCAATACCAGTAACCACCCAAACGGACATCCTTTTCGTTTGACCAGCGATCCAGCAGTTTATTGGTATATTCAAATATTCCTTCAACGGTTCCCCTTTCTTTGGTGTAGGTAGGTGGCAATGCTGTTTTTCCTTTTGACAGACCGGCTTTTGTAAATCCGTTATTGGGCCATCGGGCAAGGGTTTGTAACTTGCCATTGCAAAATAATTCCGGACGTTTGCCTATATCAGTCGGATCGCCAAAATCAGAAATTCCCGCAGCCTGTAAATCAACTACATAAACTTTCCCATTTACTTCCGGGGCGAGTATTTTAAGTTTTTCAGTATTGGAGAGCTGTTTCCAATTTTTCAGCGACACACTACCTGTAAAAACAGGTTTTTCACCTTCCACTGCCTTATAAATAACCGGAGCATTATTGCTTCCCGAATGCTCAGCGGTCAAAATAACAGGCTTTTCAAGAGGATAAATGCCACCACCGACTGAAACAACAACAGCTTTCTCAGGTGATTGATTCCTTAGTACCCGAATCATTTCGCTGGCCTTTTCAATTGTTTTAAGTGGTGCTGTCAGGGTTCCCGGATTCTGATCATTGCCGGTTGGTGAGACATAGATTTGCATCTCCTTTGCACTGAATAATAATGCAATAGAAATACCTATTAAAACAAGACCAAGTGTTGCAAATAGTTTTAATTTCATGAGCTTATAATTTTTTTTTAAACATTTTAAAACAATTCAGAAGGGTACATCCTGAGGAACTCCTCTATGCTGATTCCGTTTGTTCCAACAATAAGCGCTTTATGCGGATGATAAAGTTTGGAAAAAGTGGATATACCTTTATTTTCTCCTCTTCGACCACTTTTTACCTCCAAGGCTATGACTTTACTATCCTGCTGAATGATAAAATCAACTTCCTCATTTCTTTCACGCCAGTAGAAAACAGAGTAACGTTCAGCTATTGATTGATTGATAAGATGTGCCCCGATAGCGGATTCGACCAACCTTCCCCAAATTGTGGGATTGCTTTTCACAACCTGAAAAGAATCACCTGTTTGAATGCTCATTAAGGCATTATTGAAAACCTGAAATTTCGGAATCGAACCCTTTTCTCTGAGCAAACTACCGGCATATTTTTCAATGCTACCAAGCAACCCACTGTCAAATAATAATTTAAGATAATAGGATAAAGTGGTTGTATTTCCTTTAGCCTGCAATTCACCCAGGATTTTTGTAAACGATAAGATCTGACCGGAATAAGCCGAACCCAATTCAAATAACCTCTTCAACAATGCAGGTTTATCAACACGTGTAAGCATGAGGATATCCTTTGAAATACTGGTTTCGATCAAGGAATCTTTAATATAGTTCTTCCATCGGGACTCATCCAAAATCAGTGTGGCCGCGCCGGGATAACCACCGAAATAGATGTATTGATCGACCGACCAGCCAAAGGCATTTTCAATCTCGGCGAACGACCAATGTCCCATGTAAATTGTTTCAAAACGGCCGGCAAGCGATTCAGTAAGCCCTTTTTGTATCAAAAGCCGCGATGAACCGAGCAAAATAACTTTGATGTCCAGGTCATTATTTGTGTCCTTGTCCCATTGTTGTTTGACAATTTCACTCCAGTTTTCGATCTTCTGAACTTCGTCTATCACCAACAAAAATGTCATACTACCCGACAATTTCATCTTAATCCGGGCTGATTCCCAGATTTGAGACAACCATGTCATATTGCCTGCAGTTACTGCATCGGCCGATTCAAAAAGATAAGGTATTTCGATCTTTGACAATAACTGATTGATCATCGTGGTTTTTCCAACCTGACGAGGCCCGACAACTACCTGAATAAACTTCCTTCTCTCAGCAATTCTGGACTTAACTACCTGTAAATGTTGTCTTTCAATCATTCTATTACATTTTACTCATTATCCTGAGTAAAATTACTAATTATTTCTATTAAAATGACGAATCAATCATTATTTCAATTTCATTCCAATTTTTTATTAATTGCTGACTTTTATAAAGCCGACACCATCAGCAACAATAAATCCATCTGCACCTGTATTTGAGATTGTTACTGAAGTGGGTTGATCCTTATTGAGATAATATTCTCCTAAAGCTACAGCAAAACCGTATTGGTCTCCTTTTTTAAAATTCCAGACAACATCTGTTTCTTCCAGAGCATGTTTTACAGTTATCTTTACGTTGGACGCGTTTTTCTCATTTGGAAAATACATTAAGCAAATTTTATAAGTACCGGATTCCTTTACAGGAAGTTGATATTCACAACGAGCTGCCTTTTCAGGAGCCGCATGCAAATAATTCGCCTCAAATAATCCCCACATACCAGTCACGGTAGTTTGTTCCCAACCTCCGGAATATTGAACTAAATCTTTGTCAGTTGACAAAACAACACCACCGATGTTTATGAGGTTTTCCGGGTTTATACTGTGCAACGCAGTACCCTTAGTTCCAATCTCTTGTGCCAGAAATGGCTCAATTCGTGTTTTTGATACCAGGTTATTTTCAATATCCAGATTCCAGTTTCCCATTATTGCCTTAATTTCCTTCTCCCCGGAATTATATATAACATTATTTTTTACCGTTGTATTACTAGTCGCCCAATCCAGGAACACACCATTGGCTAACATTCTTTCGGGTTTTCCATCCGGATTTTGTTTATACCCCCACATATCATACAGATAGTTGTTCAAAATATAGTTTGGTGCATTAAATCGGTTCATAGAGGCAAAATGAATACATGCACCGTCAATGGTAGTCTGCAAACAGTCATGGATTTCATTAAATTCCACCACATTACCTCCCTGGTTTCGGAAGGCGAACACACCATTTCGTGAAAGATCCTGAAAGTGGTTGTGGGCGATATGATTTCCCGGAAACATTGCCATTGATGCGGGGCGCGAATCTATATGTACTCCGCCGCCATAGTATCGGATTTGCCCGCAATGTTTAACAGTATTATGCGATATCTCTGTCAGATAGGGAGCTACTTTTGCTGCTGCCTCACCAGGTGTATATATTTTTGTGTCATCCATATAAGAGAGCCTTGATCCGGTAAGTAATACTCCGCCACCCCCGGAATTTAATACAGTATTCCAACAAAATTTATTGTTCTTACTATCCAGATGCAGCCATAATGCATAGCCCCCTATATTTTCAAAAGTACAGTTTTCTACGCTGCAATTTTGTGCATTTTCAAACATCACAGCTCCATCGGTATGCACCCTGGCCTCAATCTGTCCCAATGTAAAAGTGGTGTGGCGAAACTCCAATCCTTTAAAATTCATATAAGTTACATGGGTCCCGTTTTCGACATCTCCTTTTAAATAAATAATGCGGTTGAGAAAAGGCACAATAATTTTTTGATTATGGGGATTCTGTCCGGGCTCAGGTATATAATAGAGGCGTCCGATTTTTGTATCCAAATACCATTCTCCGGGCTGATCTAATTCAGATTTAACTCCTTCAATCCAGAACCAGCTTCCTTTATTCATCAAAGCATGACGTTCTCTTGGACCAATGGTAATTGTCGCTTCTTTTACATTCACCGCCGTAACATCATTCCATTGATTAAAAAAACGCCATTGTGGTACAATATTGATTTGAGCATCGGGTTCATCACCCCAACTTGGTTTCACCTCGCCATCCCTTAGCTTGACATACCCCTTTGAGCCATCAATTGCATATAGAAATGGATTTTGCTCATTCGCATTTGGAAAACGTGCTCTGACAGCTCTTTTTTCATTCACGTAAAGTTGCCTGAAATGCCATGGTCCAAAGGGTTGTTTTAGATATATTTCCGGTTGTGTGACATCTTTTACCCATCCTTTTGTTGAAGGTAAATCGGCATACCATGTTTTACCATCTGAATCCTTCTTCCAGTCACCTCTGACAGTTCTGCCGCCACTAAGTATAACCTTTTCATTTTCAAATGCACGCCAGGTAATCGGGAATTCTTTAGTGCCAGAATCTTCGGGTTTAAATTCGAGAGTTTGTTGGAGATAATAAACCCCCTCCCTGATGATCACTTCAATCGGACGATTGACCTCGCTTTTTTTTGCATCCCTGACAGCATTTTGCGCTGCATCAAGTGTGGCAAAAGGTCGATCGAGGGTTCCTTTGCTGGAATCGTTGCCATTCATTGAAATATAAAATTTAACCGGCTCTGCGGCTCTAACTTCATAATTCAATGAACAATATGACATTGTAATTAATACACCTATTAAATATATTCTAACCGATTTCATTGGTTACAGATTTATGTTTGTTTCGTAATGCATCTCCTTGCGGGTTATCTTGGCTGGTTCTGAAATAAACCTATCACTTCGACATCTTTCCTTCTTGATTCGGGTGTAACTTTCATTGAGATAACAATTCCTTCTTTCAATACACCTTCAACAGTTGTCTGGTATGGTGCGTGCAGTTTAAAACTTACATCCCATTCTTTGGGCCATGCAGGAAAAAGGTAAATCTTTTTGTTATCAGTTTGCATCAACATTTCCTGTAAGCCGATCATCCCGGAACCTCCCCAGTTGTGATCGGGAACCCAGTCGTGGCCTGGTCCCCAGAAAGTTGGAAAGCGACGTTTCGAATCCTGAAGCTTTTTAATCGTAATTGCTGCTGCCTCATCTGTTAAGCCAAGCCGCGCGCAGAAGATGGCATCCTGGTGCCAACTAATATAGTTTTTCTGCCGGGCTTCGTCGGTGCCGTATTTCCAGGTATTGATGGCCACATCCAGATCTGGTTTACCGATACCATACATGCCCCATGGATAAACGGGGTACAGTTGCGGAATCTCCTGGTTGTTGATGCGTGCCCAGGTCCAGGCGGGTGAGATGGTTTTGTGACCCTCTTTTTCCCTGAAAGCAATCGGTGGAATGCTTTTAAGCATCTCTTCCCAGTGGTTACGCTTTTCGGACGAAAGGTATTTCTCCGGAAGTTCGAGCAAACGGGTTAAAACCGTTTGCAAACCTGCAATTGTCGAGGTGGAATTGTAGGCCATCTTGTAGGTTTCCGCCGCAGTGCCGGGATAAAGGATCAGGTGACCCTCGCCATCTAACACTTGTCTGCCACGTATTTTTGCTTCCATGCGGTAATGCTCATCGAAAAAGGTTAGGCAACTTTCGATGAAAGGGATGTATTTCGAAATATCTTCACTATTGTACCGCTCCACATCCAGCATCATCAGACAAAATTCCATCTGGCTGTCCCAATGGTATTCGAGCCAGTAATTGTACTCCATCCCTTTCGGAAAGTAGTCAGGACGATTCCATCCGTAAGAGGTGGCCAACGGCAGACCAAACTGCTCAAGCTGTTCGCTAAAGGAAGGTCCTTTGTGTCCCCAGTAAAATTCTGTGCGGATTTCAGCATTCCGCAGTGCACGAAGATAAAAATTGAGCTGCGATGGCAACATGTCGAAGTCACCGCTTTTGAACATTGGGAAATAGACGAGCCTTTGGTTCTGCTGTGTATGTGTCCCACCACCCCAGTCCCTGTGATCGGGCGTAAAAGGGAGATTTTTATCAACATAGACCGGATCAAACGTAAACATTCCGCCATTGAATTTTGTCGGATAGTTGCCGTAGGCGTTGCAGCCAAGTTGGTAGCGGAAAAGCTGATAGTTTCGACCAACCTGCCATTCAGTAGATTCTGCGTCCGGTTTTTGGGGATTAATGAAGATATAACTTCTGTTCCAGAAATCACTCCACCACTGTCTGGTTTTGGCCACTGCTGTTTTATCTGCCAGCAAAGCTTCTTTATTGATTTTGACCAATCCTACTTTCCATGCCTCAGTAGATGGAGAATTGTCAATGTGCAAACAGACCGTGAGATGATTTTTCTTCGAAGGTTTAACACTTTGCAATTTCCATCCCTTATAATTGGTATCGGCATATTTTCCGTAGATTGTTCCATCCGGTTTCATGTTATCACCTTGCATAGAACCTCCAAACGTGAGGTTTCTCAGAGGATTCCAAAGTTGATCTTTTACAGGATCAAGTCCTTGCTGCTTTACGGTAATATCGAAAAGAGATTCATCCCGGTTACGATGGTAGAAAAGTATTTGGTTTCCTTCAAATCCAATTGAGTCCTTTCGAATTACCGCATGCATCGGAGCATCACGAAATCCCAGACTGGCTTTCGTCTGATCACGTTTGGTCCATTCCAGATCGCTGATCCGCCAGTTTTCGTAGGTAGCCTCTACTACAACCGGCTGGTTGCTTTCGGTTTCCACATGTACCACCGGACGGAAAACATCCACCCAAACTTTAACAACCGTTTTATTTCCACCCTTATTCCCATTTATTTCAACATACCCTTCCTTCAGTTTTAACTCCTGTCTGAAATCTCCTCCATCAAACGGATTGGGGGTCAGTTTCAGCCTTACCCTACCAAATTTGGGAAAGACATTGTTTTCATCGAAAGCACCGCTTCGGGAGAGATAAAACAGGATTTCACCCTTTTCAACCCAGACATTCAGTCCGATATCGCCTCCACCACAAGGCATTGATTCTGAAGAGTTTTGACTTTGGGTGGTCCAGATAACATTGTAGGGTTTCAGATTAACCAGTTGACCTTGTGCATTTTTAGCATTCAGCCATAGAAGAAAAACAAATAATGGAATGAATTGTAGTGCTATTTTCATAATTCTATAATTTTTTTTGTCCAATCAGCCAGGAAAGAAGGTATATTTATTAATCCATTCTCCTTTTTGAGATTTTTCATAGAAAACCTTATTCTGATTTCCGGGGAAAATTTAACGTTATAAACAGAAAGACTTTTGCCACTGACCCGGCTCTCGGACTTCACTTCTATCGGAATAATCAGGGAAGCTGTTTGAATTAAGAAGTCAATTTCTGCCTTATTTTCTGAACTCCAGTAACAAGGTATTTCATCAAATTGAGGCAAAAGTGATTGTAAAACTGTATTTTCTGCAAGTGCCCCTTTAAACTCTGTAAAACCCAAATGTCCTGAAAGAATAACTTCAGGCGACAACCTTGATAATCTTCTTAAAAGTCCGCAATCAAATGCATATAATTTAAAAGCAGCGATATCCTTGTAGGCACTTAAAGGAATAGCCGGTTTTGAAACACAAAATATCCTGCTAACAAGACCTGCTTCCTCTAACCAAAGTAAGGAATCTTCATATTCACGAGCTCTTGCGCCAGTTTTAACAACTTTATAAATAAATTTTTTGTTTTCTTTGGCAAGCTGAGAAGGCAATGAATTCCAGATGTTATTGATTCTTACAATATCTACGGAATCGGCATATTTTGAAAAATCGAGGGTGTAAAGGTCCAGTAAATTTTGCAATACATTTTCAACCACCCCCATCCCCCTATTATCGAGCAATGAAACAACTGCCTCAGGCATTCCTCCGCAAAGCTGATATCTTTTATGTTCCTCAAACAATCTATTAAAAATGATCTCTGGTAAAGGTTCAATCGTTGAAATATTCTCAACAAATCTGTAAATTCTCTCATCCGATTGAAATAAAAATTCTTTAAATGAAATGGGCCTCATGTTCAATATATCAACTTTGCCAACCGGGACTGCCATTTTTTTCTTTTTAATTGCAACCCCAAGAAGTGAACCTGCCGCAATGATATGGTATTCAGGAGCATCTTCACAAAAATACTTTAAACTATTGAAGGCTCCGTTACATTCCTGAATCTCATCAAAAATGATGAGCGTTTTTCCGGGTACAACCGGAACATTGGTGAAAAGAGAAATATCGTTCAGTATCCGCTTTACATCCTTTGTTTTTTCAAATATCTCGGCGAGTTCCGGAGTTTTATCAAAGTTAAATTCCGCAGTAAAATCAAAGCATTGCTTTCCAAATTCGCGCATTACCCAGGTCTTACCGGTTTGTCGCGATCCTTTAAGAATGATTGGTTTTCTGTTTTCGTCAATCATCCACCGCCTTAAAACATCAATTATATCTCGTTTAATTTCCATAATTTCACTTACCATGTGCAGATTATGTGTTTATTTACACATAAACGGCACATAATTACGACAAAGATAAAAATATTTTAATCACAATCCAATTGTAAAATGACACTATCTATTCAGAACCCTTTCCCAATATTTAATTAAAAATGATAGTAAATTTGAATGAAGTTGGGATTTAGTAATTTTCATTTCTCGGTTGTTTATTGGTGTTAAGACCGAAGTTGCAACATTCTCCAGATAATCATTCCAATACAGCGGCCAAACCGAAAAACCATTTCGCTCAGGTTCGTAACCGCACAAGGTGATGTACCATTTGCCATCGAGGTCGCGGATAATTTCGGGGGCGTGCCGAGATAAAAAAGTAATAGTGAGATGAATAAAACTTTTCTCACCATTAACGATTCCATACATGTGCCATTTTCTTTCGGTAGGATTGTAAATAACCGAATGGTCGTTTATGTACTCACCGGTAAAGGACGAAATCCTGTTACCCACTTTCAGCAAATCCAACTTTTGGGGTAACACGGGAAGGTTCGTGACAAATCCTGCCTCGTTCCTGTTTGCCTGGGCAAAAGACAAGTCAGGATGCAGAAGCAAAAAGGCCAGAATCAATATGATTAGTTTATACCCTTTCATCTTCATTAAAATGTCACATAATGATCTATTAATAAGCATATTAAAACGCTTTTTACATTTTACTCAATGTCATGAGTAAAATTACTAAGTGTTTCATAGAAAACAACTGTTTTGAAAAATGCCACCATTCGGGCAAAAGTGATAGCATCACTTCAAGTGATACCATCAATATATCAATTAATTAACAATCCTATTTTAAAGGTATCTGCACATTGTAGGAATGTCCCTGCATTTCATTTACAGCACATAGCAAAGCGATCATATTTCCGTTTTCGAAAAAAAGCTGCGGACGTTCCAACGCTTCTAATTTTTGGGTTGAACCATTTTCCCATAAGATATTTAAGGTTGAAACCAGCGGATATTTGGCTAATTTCCAATCGAGGCCATCCAATGAGTAAAAAAGAACCAGACTCCTTCCTGCATTGGTGAAAGCTCCTTTCATATCTTTGACCACCGCATAATAGCAATTCTTGTCATACCAAACATAAGGATCCTCAGCAGGAAAGTCCACATTTTCAACTGTAAAAATGGGTTTGTTCTGTTTTACAAATGGTCCTTCCGGACGATCGGCAATGGCAGTTAAATGAACCACCGGACCCCCGAAAGGTTGTGGTTTTTTCTTCGCAACGGCTTTGTAAACCATCAGGTAACGTCCATCTGGCATTTGGGTTACCGATGGGTTGGCCATCATCTGCGCATCGTGGGCGGTAGTATCTGAAGAAATATCGATGATTGGTTTGTCGAACCTTTTCCATGGACCATTGGGATTATCGGCAACGGCCACACCTATCCGCTGATGGTTGCGGTGAGTCCAGTTTAATTGCGAACCGGTCACTTTTCCATCGCCATAATTGCCGGTATAATAGAGGTAGTACTTCCCATTGTAGTAATGTACTGTTGGATTGTGTGTTACCATTCCATCCCAATATTCTTTTCCCCTGACAGGAAGGGCAATATCCTTAAATGTAAAAGGTCCGAATGGCGAATTTGAAACGGCATGAGCTACCTCCGAGTGGGTTACCCAAGCCGACATCCCAAATTTCCGCAGCCAGCGTGAGTAGAACAGGTGGTATTTCTGATCAAGATGAGATTTAACTAATGTTCCGCACCAAATAAAAGAGGTGTCGTTGATGAACTTTGCCGTCATCGGGATGGGCTGAAGCATCAGTTGGAGGTTCAGTTCACCGGGAGGGACGATGTTCTTTTTCTGTGCATTGGTACTTAACCCGAGAAGAAACGCAAATAAGGTCAACAATAAATTTTTCATAGGTAATTAATCAATTTAATTTTTCTTTAGAAACTTTTTCCATCCATTTCCATATCTGTCTCCGTTCTCTGGAATCAACAAACATCCAACGATCGGTATGTGGGTGAATCATTAAAGCATTGGGAATTTGGGGAAATATTTTCTTCACAGGAACGTCTATAAAGGTGAATTTTGCAAGATTTTTATAATCAGTCAGATACTCATTTATATCTTCAGTTCCTCCATTTTGGCATATCAAAACAGGACGCCCCTGTAAACGATACAGCCGTTGAATTGATGCGGCGCGGTAATCCGCAAGAGGGGAACCCCAGGCAGTTCCCTTCCACTCTTTAACTCCATCATAGTGATCGTGGGAAATAAAACCACACCAGAGTCTGGCAATCTCATCATCATAAAGACCAATATAATTTACTGCAATAGCACCACGGGAGAAGCCGCAAAGGAAAACCAGGGAAGAATCGCCACCAAACTCCTTACAAATACGAGGAACATTTTTTTTTGCATATTCCACTGTTGCCAGCTCGTCTCCCCACCAAGTGACCTCATTGTGAATAAGGTCTTTTGCTACAAATGGAAAAACTGCCCAAATGAATTTTCCACCGCTAAGTCCATATCCAAAAGCTGCACCTTCCACCGCTCCTGTAGATCCTGAAGTAGGAAAGCTGTTTCCTGTAAATTCAATTATAACCGGCCAGGAACGTTCCTTTTTTCTCCATTCCTGTTCCCAATCAGGAGGAAGGTACAATATGTGATGGACACCTGTTCCTTTATATTCTGTTGGTACAATAGCAACCCGTTTCCCTGGAGATGCAAATCCAATTTCCAATGGTGGAAGTTGTAAGTTGTTTTTATCAGAATTGGCTATTACCAATGTTCCTGAAAGAATAAAAAGAATGAAGAGCCGTATCATGATTTAAAAAATTTCTTAGATCTCTGACTATTTCAACTGATAAACCTTCACCCAATCAACATCCATACTCGTTCCATCTATCGCATCTGTCACTTCACCGGCCCACGATATTATAGCTTCACTGAGGTAGACAGGGGCTGGACTATGACAAAATTCATTCTTAATTCTTCGCATGACTTTTCCATCGAAAGAGTATAGCAATGAATCTTTGCTCCATTCCAATGCGTAAGTATGGTATTCTTTGCCAAGATTCATACCGCTCAAAGCTGCATCATAATTGGCAATATCAACCCACACTGTTCCATTGAAATACTGTATTTTATAATCACTTATCACGCCGTTCCATTCACCGTTGTTCAGCCAGCCATTCACAAACTGAAGACAGCCAATGGTTTTGTTCGTATTGAATTCAAATTCGAGCCATTTTTCGCCACTTACCTGAGAGACCCAATGTTTTGTAAGTCCTCCATCGGCCACGTTTTGCACTTCATAGCCCGTGCCATAAACACCACTGGCAGTTATTTTGGTCTGCGGATCGCGTGCAAAATTCACTAAACCTGCAACATCCTGATCTGCTGTTGATGAGAGTACAGAGGGATAACCTGTTTTGTTCACATTATAAATCCTGAATTCCTGGATATGGAAATGCGCCCCATAGTTGGAAGAGAACCTTATCCGTTTGGTCGTGACAGGAATTTCTAGTTGAATGGATATGTCTGGTTTGGCCGATGAAAAACTTAATGATTTTGAAGAACTTGGGTGAGTGGAATTTCCTGTTACGGGATCGGTAGTCATATCGGTCCAGTTGTGAATATTAGTTGCCATTTCGGAAGGATAATGACCTTCATTGATATCTATTTCAAATTTTTTACCAACCGTTGGATTGGTTCCTGTTGTCATTATCCAGAAAGAGTTGTTTGTAGCGGCAGCAGTTGCATATTTATAGCGACACTCGAAACGTCCATATTGGAAAGTCTCTTTTGTCCAGATACTTGCAGATGTCCATGCCTGACCGCCACGATTCTCCTTTTTGTTGTTCAGGTGAAGAATACCATTTTCGACAACTGCATTTTCACGCCAGCGACTGCACAGGATATGGGTATTCGGTCCGTTTTGTGAATTCCATTTCGCATCAAGTTGCGTATTTGGATAATCAAAGTCATCACTCCAAACTAATTGCCATTCAG
>CAILKW010000108.1 GCA_903834845.1 uncultured Bacteroidia bacterium
ATCTGACTTACGCAGAATACCCTGGTCAAAAAAGTGCCATACTGCACCGCCAGCTATCTTTGGACTTCGGTACATAATTTCCCAAAGTGCTTCCATGCGGTCAAAATCCAGACCCAAAGCATGTGCATATTCTGAAATAATCATCGGACGATCAAACATATCCGCATATTCGACTAAAACATCAGGATTGGGATAGTGTGGTGCAAGAATGTCAACCAATTTGGGATAATTATCTTTTATCGTACTGAAATAGGATCCGACAGTTGGGAAACAGTAAGGCCGTGTACTATCCAGCTTTTTCACATATTCCCCTGTTTTTAGTCCGGTTTCTGTAATCTTATTTTCATTTCCAACACTCCAGACAATTACAGAGGGATTATTCTTGTCACGCCAGATGGTGGCTCTTGCCCTGTTAAAAAGAACAGGAAGGTAGGTTGAATCAAGAAGATTTTTATCGCCAAAACCGAATGGAACTTCATCCATTACGTAAATTCCCATCGAATCGCATAATTCAATCAGTCGGTGGTGAGGAGGATAATGAGAAGTACGAATAAAATTGATATTAGCCCTTTTAATCAGGATTAAATCCTCTCTGATTTCTTTTACAGTTATTGCTTTGCCATTTACAGGGGATAAATCATGATGATCAACCCCACGCAATTTGACAGGTGTCCCGTTGAGTTTTAAAATGCCGTTTTCAATCGTAACTTGTCGGATTCCAATCTTCAAGGATTGCTTTTGCAATTCATTATTATCCTCAGATAAAATAACAATGAGATTATACAAATATGGGGTTTCAGCAGTCCATAAATTAGCATTATCAATTTTCATGATACCTGATAGTGACACAATATCAGTATTTTGAATAAAACTCCCCGGCATTGAAATTTCTTTTATTAGCTTACCCTGAATATCAGTTAGCTTACCTGTAATTTTTAGGTTTTTACCGAACTTTACAAAAGTTTCCTTTTCAACAAGAGTTGAAATTGAGATGGATGAAGTTGTCTTATTTTCTACAAAAGTTTTGACAACCACATCTTTAATATGAGTTTGTGGAAGCGTGAACAATGTAACATCTCTGATAATACCAGACAAAGACCAGTCGTCGTTAGTGTCAAAATCCCATCCCTTTGATCTTGTACTTACTTTTACAGCAAGAATATTATCCACCCCTAGTTTTATTAGTTTTGTAATATCGAAGGTTTGACGATTGAAGGAACTGGCAAACGAACCGGCATATTTACCATTAACCCACAGTTCATACCCATATTGTACTCCGTCAAATGCCAAATAAATCAAACTGTTCTGCCAGCCGGGAGAAACTTTGAAAGTTGTACGATATAAACCAGTTCCCTCTTTAAGTGCCCCCCCATACATCGGCTCGGCAAAACCCTGCAGTTCCCAATTACCGGGAACTTTAATATTTGACCAGGTACCAATATTGAAGTCTGATTTGAAGAATATTGAATCGTCCTTGATGTTTATGGATGGTATGTATTTGAATTTCCAGATACCATTTAATAAAATAACATTTTTAGTACCGTCATTTTGTGGAATCAATACTTGAGCGGTCGATGTATTCATGTCAACTAAAAAAACGGAAAGTAATAAAAGAATTGTCCGGTATATGAATTTCTTTCCTAAATGTAATTTTCTCATTTGTTTCTCTCCTCCAACTTTAAAAAACCTGTTTCAACAGGATTATTGTATTCAATAGAAGTTGACTTCACGTAAGTTTCAAAATCCTGCTGATTATTGTAAACTGCACCTTCACTCCAAGCTGCAAAGATCATGTACTCATAACTGTTTTCCGAGTCAGGAATGACCTTAAATGTATGCTGACCTTCAGCATGATTTGTAAACTGGTATTCGGGCTGGTACAAATCTTTTACAATGATTGCCTTACCGATGAAAGGCATCATCCAATCTGCCCGTTCATCAATATTTTCGGGATCTCTGATTTGCTCAGGGCCGGATGAAATTACTATTCCCCCTTTTTGAAAGAGTATTTCTTCACCCGGTTTTTTTCGTATTCCACAACCCATTTTTACACCTGCCTTTTTAGGTTGAAAATTTTTATAAACCACCTTACATGTAGAATAGCTTTGTTGAGCATAAACGGAATAATATTGCTCCAGATCGTAACTGCCTGCACCTGAGTGCCAGTTCATGGTTTTGATTTTAATAATAGAACGAACCGGACCATTTACTATTACTTCATAAGCATAACGTGTATCGCTGATCTGACCGGCATTCCAAGACGATTTTGGAGCAATTCTTTCTTTTGCAGGTGTTAAACGTGGTAATGAGATGGAATCGGGTATTTCGGGATGCTCAAAAAGGCAAATTGCTCCGCCTCCCATTGAGCCAGCCACACTTTGTATATCTGAACCCCAATCGCGATTAATTATCCCCACACCATAACCGTCTAAGTTCTCCATGTAGAGATGTTGTGCCATCAAAATAGGTTTTCGCTTGGCAAAGACATCAACGCTGTTTGCAAACCAAATTTTCCATCCCACATTCTCCGATTCCCAGAAAGGCATTTGATGCCTACAGTAGCTGCCGATATTTGCATGAGTAAAATGTTTATTCCAGCCTTGTGAATTTTCACCAATATAAATGTAGATAGTCTTTTCCTCATTTGCGTTCAGGTCAGTTTGAAAGAAAAGCTCATCCCATATTCCATCTTTATCCAAATCGTCTAACTGATGAAAAATAGCATGTCCGTTAGTTTCTGCCAACAACTGATGTCCTCCATAAACTTTCAGAACCTCCTTACTCGGACCTATATATGAAGGCAGTGACGGATCAACTAATGTAATCCACATTTCATGCACATCGGGCATCGGGAAATCATTACGTTTAATAATAACAGGAGTGTTCCTGCGCTCAATATTCAGTGTGTTTTTTATTCTGTAAACCAACCGTGATGAGGGCTTGAATTTCACTGTTTGGTACCAGCTGTTTTTTTGTGCACAAAGCCCAATAGTAAAAAAGAAAGTGAGGAGAATGCAACCGATTCGTTTCATGAAAATATAGCTGATTAAAACATTATTTCACTATTTTGAATTTTGAATGTAACCCATCAATTTGCTCATATTATTCATGAATGTTTTGATTGAAATTCCCCGTATTTCTTTTCTGTTATCATCCTTAATCATGGTAAGCTTAACATCTTGTACAGATACATTTTCAATCCAGATTCCATTTTCATTTCTGCTGTTAAGTATTTGAAGAATGGAGTTGTTATTGGGTTTTGAAGATAATACTTGTTTTTTGTAAATCTTGTTATACCACTCTTTTTCTTTGCCTGATTCAATTTTGGAAAAACGCTCAAAATCATTTTTCAATCTGGTAAAATCCACATTTTGCGTTCTACCGGGAAAGGGTTTTTTGTCGCTTGCAAAATAATGGAACGTAGTATAACCTTCTCGGCTTTTCTCTTCAAGAATATCAAAGTCAATAGGAAGATTGGTTTTGGGATCATAATAGCGGGCCATTTCATAAACACCATTCTCCAACACCTTTAATTTCGATGATTCCATCCACTTTAATGTTGCCGGAACAGGTCTCAGGTAGCGTTTGTCACCCGTAAAAAGAAATAGTTTCATCAGCATTTCCACTGTATGAGCCGTTTGACGGATTCCAAAAGCAGGAGGTTCGTGAGTGCGTGCCCAGTCGGGTTGGATATTCATATCGTATTGTTCAGACCACGCTGGCAGCTGTTCAGGGCCTTGTGCAATTATTAAAAAATCGCCACCCCTCCTTGCAGCTTCAAGGTACTCCTCGTTGCCAAGTTCTTCATAAGCCTCAATCAGTACGTTGATTGTATTGTTCATGGCATCGTCATTCAAGGTATAATTTGAGGTATAATCATCAAAACCATCGTGTGAATAATCGTACCTGAGCGGATAACGTTGCGGCCAGCCCCCATTGGGATATTGCGCCATAAGAATAAAACTAAGTGCCTTATTCATGGGCACGAAGTAAGCAGGATCCAATGTCTCCTTATATAAATGCAAAAGGAAAGCAGTTGCCCCCTGAGTAACATTATCATCGAAAGTGCAGTTTCCGTAATAATACCGAAATTCTTCATATCCCCTTATGAATTGAGATGCAACTGAACTGTACCATTCATTCAGACCTCTTTTATCAAAATCAATGAAATAGTGCCAGCCACCAAGCGGATGCTGGCCATAAATAAGCGCACCTGCTACTTTTTTGGCATATTCAAGATATACTTTGTCTCCTGTAACTTTGTACAAATCAAGGAACAAATCACCCATTTGAGGTGTTGACGACTGAACCCAAATCTGTGTTTTTCGAGCTGGAACTTCTCCATACTGTTCTGAAAAATCTTCTGCATAGCTATGTAAATATCCTCCTTTGTAGGACACAACATTAGCAATGTAATCAGATGCTTTCCGCACTACCGAAAGAACATTTTCTTTTGTTAAACTTTCAGCTGACTGTCCGTATATAGCTATAAATGAATTTAAAAACATTAATAATACAACTACAATTTTATAAAATTTCTTTAATTCAGACATGATTTTTTTATTAACATTGACTAATATTAATGTTACAGTATTGAATGAGGCTTGATATATTACACTTCAAAAACGAACTTTCAGGAATGTTGTATTGCAACAACATGCTAATTATTAGATTGTTGTAAAAAATATCTAATTATTAAAGGATTGCCAGTCAAAAGGCAATCCGAAAGGAAGTAATAATCCACTTCCTTACAGATTACAATTAATGGTTTAAAATTCTACAGACATTATTTTATTTTACTTTTCGGTTACTTTTTGAAAATCTTTATACTATTTCCGGTAAAATATAAGGTGCCCTGTAATCCCTTGATAGCATACCGTTGGCTTCTGTCTCACCGTCACCGATAAAGCGTTC
>CAILKW010000109.1 GCA_903834845.1 uncultured Bacteroidia bacterium
GGCAAACTGAA
Organism: uncultured Bacteroidia bacterium; assembly: GCA_903834845.1. Lineage (GTDB taxonomy): Bacteria > Bacteroidota > Bacteroidia > Bacteroidales > Prolixibacteraceae > JAAFHB01. The sequence continues at coordinate 12 of CAILKW010000109.1, forward strand.
TGATTCGGCGTAGATTTTTTTCTTCAAAATTTGTCCCATATTCCTGAACCAATTGTCGCGACAGTGTAGCGACAATTTGTTTACCATATTCGGCCCGCTGATCGTTAAGTATCTCCTTATTGATCCTTGTCCCAATATTCCAATACAATGCAGTCACTCCCGATGCAATAACTTTGCTCACCTTCATCCTGGCTTCATCGATCAGCTGCTTAATCTCAGTAAAGAGCCTTAATTCGTTCTTCTGAATTTTATCCATTTGATTATGCCATATTTAATATTTCACGGATTAATCCATCGCTCTCGGCTTCCAGCTTCAAAATATCGTCGCTAACTTCCTCGATACTGCGCAACGGCTTGTGCCTGTAAAAGTATTTGTTAAAGCTGATCTCGTAACCAATTTTGGTGGCATCGAGATTGATCCAGGCTTCCGCCACATGCGGTTTAACTTCGCGCAAAAAATAGGAATAAATATTCTCTTTCAACGGTACGTTCTCAGTATCGCGCAGATCGCTTTCGGTTTCATATTCAAGGTATTCGCCCTTCTTTTTGGTTGCAAAATATCCGTAATCGGCCAATTGGCTTTCTTCGCAGCCCAGATGACCGAGCAACCGTTCTAATTTTTCACCGCTTAGTTTGGTTGTCCCTACTATAACCTTTTCGGCTGTGGCATCATACCAACTGACAACATTCAGGATCGCGTTTTTTTCGCTTGTAGAGACAACGCATGCGTTGTCTCTACAGCATCCATCCACCTTTTCGCGGAATAGATTGAAATCGTTGTATTCATCTGTACCAACCAATTTCATTAATTGTTTTGCAACATTCAATAAATCAAGTTGTTTCTGCCAAAATTCTTTGGTGACTAATGTTTTGCTTTGTTTGCCATTCAGGTTCAATTCCTGTTTTTCGGCCCAGTCGAGTATTGCTTTCTCATGTTTGGAAATATTAGTATAAACCTCATTTCCAAATTGTTCATACGCCAAAAACATTGGTTCTCGTAATGTTTTATCGAAGCGTAACTCGGCAATGCGTTCCTCGGTAAACTGGGCTTTTAACCGTTTGGGGCGTTCTATCGAAACTTTGTAATACCCAAAATCGTGATTGTTAAATATTTTTGATGCCAGTGCGAAAATGTTCTTATCAACCTTTATTTCTTGTATCTCGACAGATTCCATTTCAGCATATACCTTTAGAATTTCATGGATATGTTCGGGAGCAAATTCGCAATTTTTATTTCCCAGATTTTTACGCAGTTTCCGGTATAGCTGTCCTGCATCAATTAGTTGAACTTTTCCTTTCCGATGAGGGGCTTTGTTGTTGCTCAAAATCCAGATATAGGTGGTGATACCTGTATTATAAAACAGGTTATTAGGTAATTGGATAATGGCTTCGAGCCAATCGTTTTCGATAATGTACCGGCGAATATTGCTTTCACCACCTCCCGCATCGCCCGTGAAAAGACTTGAACCATTATGAACCGATGCAATCCTTGATCCCAAAGGGCTTTGCGAAAGAGGTTTCATTTTGTTGACCATTTCCATCAAAAAGAGCAACTGTCCATCCGAAGAACGGGGTGTAGCATCGGCATCTTCTTCTCTGCCCCAATAATCTTTAAGTTTGATTTTAAAGCGTTGATCAATAATATCTTTACCATCTTTGATATATCGCAGCTCGCTTGCCCACGATTTACCGTAAGGAGGATTCGAGAGCATAAAGTCGAAGGTTGTTCCGGCAAATTCATCTGTCGAAAGCGTTGAACCGACACGGATATTTTCGGGGTTGTTGCCCTTAATTCATATCCGACTTGCAAATAGCATAAGTTTCGTCGTTTATCTCTTTCCCGAATAAATAAACATCGCCGCGGGCATGGATTTCACCTTCATCGTCTTTCACAAAGTTTTGCGATTCGGTCAACATGCCGCCGCTGCCACATGCCGGATCGTAAATCGTAATTACAGGCGGAAGTTTCTGTTTTACCGGCTCGAAAATGATATGTGTCATCAGGTCAATAACTTCATGGGGGGGGTGAAGTGTTCCCCGGCTTCTTCGTTGTTTTCTTCATTAAATTTCCTGATAAGTTCTTCAAATACATAACCCATCCCCAAATTAGTAAGCGGTGCGAGTTTTCTGCCTTCAGGATCGGTTTTTTCGTGTGAAGTAAGGTTGATGTAAGGAGAGGTAAATTTTTCCAATACATTGAGCAATACATCTTTCGATGCCAAATGTTTGATCTGGCTTTTTAGCTTGAATTTATCAATGATTTCCTGAACATTGGCACTGAATCCTTTCAGATATTCTTCGAAATTGGCTTGAAGAATCTGCTGGCTGTTGGTAGCAGTGTCGTGCAACCGTTGGAGAGTCCATTCGCTCGTATTTTAAAACACATATCCGGAGGCATCTTTAAGACCATCTTTATCCCATTCTGTGAATTTGGCTTCATCGCGCTGGAAGGCTAATTCTTGCATTACATCATTTTTAGTAGGTTCGAGTAATGCATCCAGGCGGTGTAAAACCACCATGGGCAAAATTACATCGCGGTATTTACCACGAACATAAACGTCGCGCAAACAATCGTCTGCGATAGACTAAATAAAAGAAACAATTTTATTGTGTACTGCTGTATTCATTTCGTATTTCTCCCTTGCTAATAAAGCTGCAATTTAGTTTGATTTTCGCAAAAACTCCATATCAACAATCAAATTATTGATAATTCAGAAAAAAAGAGGGTGCCCCACTTTTGGAACACCCTCTTTTAATCAACTCAATTTTATTACTCCGCTTGGTTTATAGGCGGGTATCTATTTTTTATCGGGGTAAAGAACCAGACGGACAAAATTGTCGCCATTCAGGTATTTGTTGGCTGCAACTTTTAATGCCTCCTGAGTGATTTTCTTCAATGATTCCTCGTAAGAAAGAATTTGTTCCGGATTTTCGTTGTTCTGGAATTGACCTGCGAGATATCCCAGCCAGAAACCGTTCTCTTTCAACTGAACTTCGGTAACGCGGCGGTCTTCGGCTTGTACTTTGTCAACATCAATCTGCAACGGGCCGTTATCGCGAATCTTTTTGATTTCGTCAATAACAGAGCCAATAAGCTTCTCAACATTATCGGGAGAACATCCGAAGGAAATAGAAAACGAGTACCTGTTATCGGGATATTTGTTGTACGAAACTCTTGAACCGACTCCGTAAACTCCGCTTTCATCTTCGCGAAGGCGTTCGATAAGCTTAATATTCAGAACGCCCGACAAGGCATCCAACAGATTGTTTTCTGTTTCATTGTATTGATATACGCCGCTAAATGCCAAACGGACAGTTGATTTTTGTTCCTGACCTTTAAACACCTGTTTTTGCAGTTTACCGGTTGGGATATGGATACCAAGATCGCGGGCACTCTCAACACGTTTGGTTGAAGGTAAACCGCCCAAGTATAATTCGATCAATGGTTTAAGTTTTTCAACTTCAAAATTTCCAACAAAAGTAAAAGTAAAATCGCTTGCATCGGCAAAACGGTCTTTATAGATTTCGAATGCGCGATCGAGGTTTATCTTGTCAAGTTTTTCGGCACTTGGACCCATACGGCGAATGCTGTAATTACCGAGGACAGCCGAAACAGTGTCGGAAAATACGGTGGCAGGGTCGTTACTGCGGTTTACCAGACTTGCTCTTTCCTGATTTATAACTCCTTTGTAAACTTCTACATCTTTGCGGGGTTGAGCAAAATAAAGATAGACTAATTGAAGTGCAGTTTCGAGATCCTTAGGTGCAGCACCACCCGAAATTCCCTCGGAGCGTTCACTGATATACGGTGAAACGCGTACTTTTTTACCTGTGAGGTATTTGCTAAGCTGAATTGAACTATATTCGGCAACTCCACTGTAATTGATCAAAGATGATGCTCTTGCAGCCGATTCGTATTCGGCATCGCTGTAAAGTGAAGAACCTCCGGGGCTGAAAGCGTAAAAATTCACCTCGTCATTTTTGAAATTTGTAGGTTTTAGCTCCACTTTAACGCCGTTGCTAAGGGTTAATTCTACAAGCCCGATTCCTTCAATTTTCTTTTCTGAGACTACTTTTCCTGCAACAGGTTTTTTGGCAAGCAAAGGTTTATCAGAAACATTATCAATATATGCAGTAATTTCGCTTTTTTGCACATCTGATACCCATTGGTTTACAATCGCTTCGGTAGGAAGAGTTGCTGCTTCCTTTTCAGGTCCTAATATTATAATGTCGCGGTTAACGTCAATCAAATATTTCTTTACAACTTCGTTAACTTCGGCAAGGGTTATTCCGCCAAGGTTGTCCTTATAAAATTTATATTCGTAACTGATTCCCGGTGAAGCTTCTTTTTTAAGGAAAAGGTTAAGATATTCATTCACATAATTATCCGATTTGGTTTTATCTCTCTCTTTATAAGAAGATTCTATATTTTGTAAAAGGCCTTCTTTGGCACGGTCGAGTTCGGTTTGGGTAAAACCGAATCTTTTGGCTCGCTCCACTTCTGTCCATACAGCTTTAAATCCTTTTTCGAGTTCGCCGGGTTTCCCTACAACCACTGAAGAAGCTACATCAATATTTGAGATAAAACCACCTATTGAACTTCCACCCTGAATGAAAGGAGGAACTGCCTGCTTGCTTAACTCGCCGATACGCGCTCCAATAATGCGGTTATACATAGACCGGAGAATGCTCTTGCGATAATCCTCAGTTGTAATTAATTTACTTTCAGGATGTTTTATGAAAACTTGGATTACTGTTACCGGAAATTCTTTGTCGGTGGCTACACAGAACTGATTCTTTTGTAATAATGGAACAGTATATTCTATTCTGGGGCGTGGTTTGGAAGGTGATTTCAGGCTGGAAAACAAATCTTTGATAGTTTTTTCAGTCGCCTTAACATCAATATCGCCTACCACAATTAATGCCTGAAGGTCAGGACGATACCAATCGGTTTTAAAACTACGGATAGTAGCAGGAGTAAAGTTTTTCAAGACTTCTTCCGTACCGATAGGAAGGCGGTTGCTGTATCGCGACTGGTTTAAAATAATGGGCAAATACTTGTATTGCATACGTTGCTGAGCATTTTTACCCAATCGTTTTTCTTCGAGAATTACTCCTCGTTCCTTTTCTATTTCTAACGAATCAAGTGTAGCATCCTGTGCCCAATCACGCATAATCTGAAAACCACCTTGCAAGAGTTCAGGATTATCAGTAGGGATGGGTAACTGATAAACCGTTTCATCGAAACTGGTAAAAGCATTCAAATCGCTTCCAAAACGGACTCCTGCTTTTTGCAGATAGCTAACGAGTTCGTTCTTGGGGAAATGTTTTGTTCCGTTAAAACTCATGTGTTCCATAAAATGAGCCAGCCCCTGCTGATTATCATTTTCGAGAATAGAGCCAACTTTGTTGGCAAGGTACATCGTCACCCGATTTTTAGGCTCAACATTTTTACGGATGTAATAGGTAAAACCGTTTGGCAACTTACCAAATAACACTGCCGAATCCAGCGGTATAACATAGGTTTTTGCAGTTGATGATTTTCCGGCAACCTTTTGTGCGTTTGTCTGCGAGAATAAGCCGGCAGGCATCATGAAAAATAATGCAATTGCGAAAGCTAATAATTGCATCTTGATCTGTTTATTCATACGAATGTTTTTAATAATAATTTATAAAGCGAAGTTAGGAATTATATTTCATATTTAATTTACGGGAAGAAAGATTGCAACGATTTTATTGAAAGATACACCCGCTTTTATGGTAGTTTTGTATTTTTAACGCAAAGCATTGAGATTTTAAGATTCAATGTAATAATATTGTGTTCCGGTATCAATCATTTTAATTTTTTTTCATGCAACTACGACTTATACAACCATTAGATAACGAGGCTCTTGCAAAGATTATTCGGGCCACCCTTGCCGAATTTGGAGCCAATCATCCCGGCACAGTTTATTTTGATTCTACTACCGATGCCTTGTTCGAGTTGTTCCGAAAACCACTTTCGGCCTATTATGTCGTTGAAAATGATGATGGACAAATCGTTGGTGGCGGTGGAATTTATCCTACAGAGGGATTACCTGAAGATACGTGTGAATTGGTTAAGATGTATTTGTTACCCGTTGCAAGAGGGAAGGGGCTTGGAAAAACTATTATTGAAAAATGCCTCCAAACTGCAAAAAACTTCGGTTTTGGTCGTGTTTATTTAGAATCAATGCCTGAATTGAAACTCGCACTGAAGGTTTATGAGAGGTTTGGTTTTAACTATTTGTGTGAACCAATGGGTAAAAGTGGCCATTTCGGATGTGATTTGTGGATGATAAAGGAGCTAAATGATTAAACTATTCTGTTGCAGAGAAAGTACAACAAGCAGTCAATTAGATAATAAACAAAAATGGGGTATCTAATCATCTTTCGTAAATAATAATATTTCAGGAGATTACTTTAATAAATTAATAATGAAACAACTAAATAGTAGAAGTCACATTTTAACCTTGGTAATCGGAACAATCACAACAATCACACTACACGTGACTATTTTGGGTAATACTTCCCTTTGCCAGGAGAATCAAGCTGTAAAACCATTTTCAAAAACAGAATTTGTTAAAATTCCAGCCGGTTCATTTGTAATGGGTGCAGATTTGGATCCCAAATATATCACAGCAGGTAAAGAAGAAGATTGGCGGAGTATTTTTATCCAAGATGAATTTCCGCAAAGAAATATACATTTAACCAAAACATTTGAAATCTCGAAATATGAAACAACGAATCTTCAATTTGAAAAATTTGATCCCTCGCACAAATCATGGAGAGGGAAATTTCAGAATATTTCAACAGAAGACAATGAAGCGGTAGTTTATGTTAGCTGGTTGCAGGCTGCCGAATATGCTAAATGGTTATCGGAAAACGATCCTGATTATAATTACCGCTTACCTACCGAAGCCGAATGGGAGTATGTTGCCAGAGCCGGTACAAGAACACCTTTTAATAATGGAGGGAAAGGATATATCTATGATTTAAACCCGTTTAATTCGGTACTTATGAAAAGGTTAAATTACCAATGGCCATATCCTTTCACCTGGACGAATGGTTGCCGGAGATGGGTAACCTGGTTACCCGATAACTGCATAGGAGTTGAGGATGTTTATCCGGATAAAAACAAGATAAAAGATGTTGACCTTACCGTGGGTCTAACCGTTCCAAATGCTTTTGGAGTTTATGATATGCACGGAGGCGTTGAAGAATTGGCACTCGACTGGTATGGACATTATAATGACAAAGACACAGTTGATCCGGTTGGCTACCAAACTGGTGATTTTAAAGTAGTCAGAGGTGGAAGCCACAATAACCATGTTCAGCATACGCGGTCGGCAAACCGCATGAGTTCGGCCATTAACGACAAGCATTATTTTCTCGGATTTCGCGTGGTAAGGATTCCAAAAAATCAAGTCATAAAAAACCATATCCTGAAACAGCCAATCCGACCTTGGGCCATTGATGTTGGAAAACAAAAATATTTATGGGAAATGGATGAAAATGTACCCAGGTTTTCTATCACATCGTTGTATGAGTTGGTTCCAATGCATCCAGACGGTTCTCATTACGGATCAAAGGAGCAATTTCGTCAATTTGGGTTCGACATTGAAAAGAGTAAACCTTTGCTTTCCGGGCCGCAATATACCCATAATCATTCGCCTACAATTAGTTGGGCCGATAACGGGGATATCTTGGTATCATGGTTTTCGGGCGAAAGTGAAATCGGGCCGGAGTTGACCTTACTGGCATCACGCGGAAAACACCTGAAGAATGGTTCAATTCAATGGACTCCTCCTTCAGAATTCCTGAAGGCAGCCGATAGAAATATGCACAGTTCCAATTTATTGAATAATTCGATTCAAATAGAAGCAAATAAAGATTCTGTTTTTACAATTCATCAAATGGCAAGTATTGGTATTGCAGGAAGGTGGGATAAACTTGCATTGGGTTACAGGAAAAGCACTAACAATGGCCAATCCTGGTCTCCGGTAAAAATGATTCTGGAACCAGATCATGGACAAAACGATGGTAATTCAATGCAGGGAAACATGCTGCAAACTTCGGATGGTACGCTGATTTTTGTTACGGATGACGATGGGGATAAAACCTCAAACACTGGTAGTCTGGTTGTAAGCACCGATAAGGGGCAAAATTGGGAACGAAGAGGTCATTCCTCTGTTACGCCAGACACATTAAGAATTGCGGGACTCCATTCGGCAATAGTTGAAATTGCTGACGTGAATAACGACAATAAAAATGATTTGATGGCCATTGCCCGTGATGCCGGAAATTATTATTCAGGAAGAGCACCTCAAAGTATTTCTGTAGATGGTGGAAATACCTGGTCACGTTCGGCATCTATTTTCCCTTCGATTAAAACTGGCCAGAGATTTACGCTTTTAAAACTTCGATATTCCAAAATGCCACTGAAAAATGGAGATAAATGTCCTGTTTTGCTTACAGGATTTGCCAACGACAGTATTTTTGCCAAAGATGGAAATGGGAAGTTGCGTTATGTAAAGGGCCTTTATGCAGCCATATCATTTGATGATGGAAAGAGCTGGCCGGAAATCTATCGCAGGGTAGTCAGTGACCTTAAAGGTTCAGAAAAGTTAATTGTAACAGTCGCACCATGGCAAAGAACAAATACCCTATCCGCAACTAACGGACAGGAAGATGGTTATATGTCTGTTGCACAAACGCCTGACGGAATGATTCTTCTCACGGAAGGGAAAATTGTTTATTCCTTTAATTTGGCCTGGCTAATGTATCAGGCTAAATAAATTGAATATTTGGTTTAGGTAATTACCAAATTGCATGGACCTGATTATATAAATTCAGGAGATAAGAGATCATAAACGGTAAAAACAAACTTCAGGGAACAGTTGAAGTAGATGAAGTCTTCTCAGTCGGAAAAAAATCCGGAAAAAATATTATACAAAGAAATTATCAATCAAAATCATGGGTAAAGATCAGATAAACAATTTAATCTATAAAATCGAATAGTATGACACCGCAAATGCCTAAGGATATTGACGAGTATATAGCAGGTTTTCCAAAAGAGATTCAAAAGCTTTTGGAACAAATACGCAATACCATAAAACAAGCTGCTCCCGAAGCCGAAGAAGCTATTAAGTATGCAATGCCGACTTACGTTTTAAATGGTAATTTAGTACATTTTGCTGCCTTCAAAAACCATATTGGTTTCTATCCTGTCCCATCAGGGATTGAGGCTTTTAAACAGGAACTTTCAGTTTATAAAGGCGCAAAAGGTTCAGTTCAGTTTCCGCTTGATAAGCCCATGCCATTAGACTTAATCAGTAAGATCGTGAAATTCAGGGTGAAAGAAAATTTTGTTAAAGCAAAGACAAAAGATGTAAATTCTGTTCCGCAAGGAAACAATTTAACGCGTTGATTATGAATTTATACATCCGATCAAAAAATAATGAATAGAAGAACAAAACTCATTTATCTTAAATGAATATTAATGAATACTTTTAATTTACTAAAAAATAATTCCTCAATCAAAGGATTAATTGGATATTATGATCTTTCAGATTGGTGGCTTTCAGAATTTACTGATGAAGAAAGAAAACATATTGTAAGCATATATAATCCAATGGGGTGGAATGGAGAAGATGCACTAATCAAAGCCAATATTGAGTATTACTATGACGAAGAAGAAGGAAAAGATATAAATGGATCAGTTATAAAATTTCTTTGGATTTTTGCAGGTTGGTTTGATAATAAAAGAGACAGAAGACTTGCTATCAGAATATTAAAAAAGGCAGAAGAATTACTAGATGATGAAATACCTATTATGGATATTCATTTATTGTATGGCCAATTAATAAAAGTTCATTACAGTAACCGATTAATTGACCCTATTTCATTCGATAAATCAATTAAAGCATGTGAACAACAAATAGGAATTGCCTTACAAGTTGCAAGAGCTTTTAAAAAAGAATATAATCATGATTTTCTTCCTGCTCATATTGGTTATAAACAATTAGTTATAGTCAAAGAGAAAGAACAGAAATATCAGGCAGTAATTGATTTATGTGCTAAGGCTCTCAAAGAAGGTTGGAATGGAGATTGGGAACACAGGATTGAAAGATGTAAGAAAAAACTAAATCAATAACAACCACAACTGAACCGTTGCTTGAACGAAATTAAACAAACTTAATTTCGTATTCCCATGATTACGAGTTAATTTATATCGGGATTTAAAATCCGGATCTAATTGGACTAGATTGCAATTCCGCATCATTTGCGTTGTCCAAATTATAGTACATTTATTTTCCTAATATATCTTTAAGATACTCATAATCTTTATGAGATAATTTTATTCCACGACGTATGATATCTTTCCCAGAGGGAAGTGTAATATCCTTTACGGGAATTGGGGTTGAATATAATTTTATAGTATTGGGTTGAAAACATATCGAATATTCTTCTGACATGTCATCGTCATTATCAATAATATCTTTTTCAACCTCTCCCTCCCCAATTAAATGACCTTTAAATCTGAATATCCATAGACTCTCTGGTGGATTACACCCATCACCCAAACCGATTTTATTTCTCAAATGAAATTTTCCTTTTCGGTTTATTTTACATGTTGTTTCTAACCACTTTTGGAATTCCTCAATAGTTTTAAATTCCCTATCTTCTTTTACGGGGAATATCCTTTTACAGATTCTCAAATCTTTTAATCCCAGTTGTTTTTCCATAACTCTCAATTTTAATATTCATATTTAAACATGGTTAAATAGATCAAATAAATTACCCGGATCATTTAGTCCGGATTTTTTTTACCAATTATCGTTAGTTGAACTTGCTTTTTTAATATATACAACATAACTATTTACGATTAATTTTAATTCAGCCATTAGAGATTGCATCATTTCAGGAGCTTTATTACGTGTTACATCAAATCCGGTTTTTAAAGGATAAGGTATTTCAGTTGATGGCTCTATTGGTCTAACAGTTCGATAATTAGTTCCGCAATGAGCTGAAGAGCATGTAACGTTATCCAGCGTTATTTTGTATTTATTATCCTTCATCCTAAAAGTAACATTGTAATCATAAATGTATTCCATAGGACAAAGACCTAAAATAACCGCAAATGCTTGGATAGTTCGTCCTTAAATCAGGATTATTCCAGCCTCTTTGTCATCATTTTGAATTACATCTTTAGCAGACTTCCAAAACTCCGCTATAAACATTTTTGTAGCAGAATAAAGATGTGTTTTAGTCATAGGAATTGAGTCCGTTTTTTCCCATTTAAAATTCACCTGCCCGAAACTCGCAGCAAAGATTAAACTTCCGCAAACCAAAAAGATTACTTTTTTCAAAGGATTTGATTTTAATTTTTTCAAAATTACATCAATTACTTGAATTCAGGAAGTAAAATCTTCCTCCACCCGAATGAAACTATTAAATCTGACGAAAAGCCTGTTCCAAATCGTTGATCAGGTCGGTTTTATCTTCAACTCCGACTGAAACCCTGATAAGTGAATCCTTAATTCCAGCCTGTTCACGTTCCTTTTTAGTTATTGAAGAGTGAGTCATAAGTGCAGGATGCTCAATTAACGATTCAACCCCGCCAAGGCTTTCGGCCAATGTAAATAATTCAAGACATTCAAGAAATTGTACAGCCTCTTTTTCTCCTCCTTTAATTTCGAAGGATACCATTCCTCCAAAACCTTTTGCTTGTTTGAGGCTAAGCTCATATTGAGGATGACTTTTTAATCCGGGGTAATAGACCCGTTCTACTTTAGGGTGATTTTCGAGATATTCTGCAATTGCGAAGGCATTCGACTGATGCTTCTCCATTCTGAGCGACAGGGTTTTCAATCCACGCAGCACGAGATAACAATCAAAAGGTGAAGGAATCGCACCCAGCGCATTCTGATTAAATTTAATTTTTTCGTACAACGATTTGTCGTTAAGCATGATGGCACCGCCTACCACATCACTGTGACCTGTAATATATTTTGTGACACTATGAACCACTATATCAGCTCCGAGGACGGTTGGATTTTGAAAATATGGGGAAAGAAATGTGTTATCAACTATCACCAGTACATTATGGCGATGTGCAATTTCCGAGATGGCTGCAATATCACAAACCTTTAACAGCGGATTCGTAGGAGATTCAAGCCAGATCAGCTTTGTTCCGGGTTGGATCGCTGCCTCAACAAGATGTGGCTGAGCAGCATCAACAAGGCTGATTGTAATGTCGTAATTATCTTTCCATTGTTTAAACAGCCGCTTCGTTCCGCCATACAAATCATCGAAACCGATGATATTATCACCCGGTTTCAGTAAGGTGAAAAGCAGCGTGGCTTCAGCTGCAAGTCCCGATGCGAAACCTAATCCATATTCGGTTTGCTCGAGAGAAGCGTAACGTTTTTCGAGTGCAAACCTGGTTGGATTGCCACTTCGAGAATACTCGAACTGCCCATGGTTTTTAACCTCTTTGCGTGCAAAAGTTGATGAAAGAAAGATAGGGGAGACGACTTCATTTTTGCTCCCATCAAGGAATTCAGGCTCTTCGCCGACATGTACAGAACGTGTGTCGAATGAATGATTTTGATGTGTCATAAGATGATAATATTATTTAAATAATTATTTTTCCTCCAATAGCTTATCTATCAATGTATTGAATTCAACTTTAAACTCTTCGTAGAATTTACCTGTTGCAGGCCCGGTGAAACCTGTGTGAACTTTCCTAACCTTTCCTTTCTTGTCAATGAAAATGGTAGTCGGGAAAGCTGATATTCCATTTAAGGCCGGCAATGCTTTTGAAGCGTTCGCGGTACCCGATTGACCAGCAAAAAGGATATCATAAGTTATACCCAAACGTGTTTTCAGATTTGATAAGGCTTTTTTGGCATATTCAAAATCGTTCTTGCGCTCAAATCCTAAACCGATAATTTCAACGCCACGCTGACTATTGGTTTTATACCATTCGGACAAAAATGCGTTTTCATCAAGACAATTGGGGCACCAGCTTCCAAGAATTGCCACTATTACTACTTTACCTTTGTAATTAGGATCAGCCAAAGATACAAGTTTACCTTCGAGATTTGGAAACGAAAAAACCAAAGATGTAAAACCTTCTTTAAGATACGATGCTGTGTATGGATCGGGAAGTGCAGCTTTGGGATTAAGTTTTCCTTCAATTTTTGAGCTATTACGTGGCGTAATAAATTCCCCGGAGAATGTGCTGTCGGTCGAAAATTCACCTTTTAAAAGATAGGGAGTAGAACCGCCAAATGCCGATAGCTGGAATTTTTTTCCGGTCACGAACCCTTCAAAAAAACGGTAATCACCTGTTGGAGTAAGTATTGATCCGGTAAGAATAGATTCTGCTTGCTCAAAGACTCCTACTGTTTTATCGGTATTATCAGGATTCATTATATTGATATCCCATGTGCCTGCTAACGAAACAGTTGGCAACTCGCTGCTTTTAGGAAATCTTGGCAAATTGCCAAATTCAGCTTTAAATGGGACACCGGCGACAGGCTTGTCAGTGCCAATTTTCACCAGCTGTCCTTCAATAATATTCTCTGACAATTTACCTTTCAAAACTGATGAGTAAAGATCAATAGGTATCGAAACTGAATCGTTAATGTAAGTAATATTTTTCAGTTCAAAACGATCTGTTCCGTTTATCAGATACACTGATGTGTTTTCAGGTTTTTCCCCTTTCACCTCAAATACAAAGGGGATTTCGTTTCCCGGAAGTGTAAAAACGCCTCTCCACAACCCTTCTTTCAAAGGTTTAATTTCCTTTTGGCACGAGGTACATAGTCCGGTAATGCAAATAATTGCGACTAAATTGAACCACTTAATACTATTCAATGTAATAAATCCATCTCTCATAATGTGTTATAATTTAACTATTTGACTTTAATATTTATATCTGCCTCAACTATTTCTATTTCATTTTCGGAAAGGTTGTATAGTTTGTAAACCAGGTAATTTATCCTTTTGTGGGTGTGTTCGATACGAGTATTAAGCAGTTCAATTTTGTCGGGAAGTCGGGTGTTTTGAAGTTCTTCATTCAGTTTCAGAATACCTGATACATTTTTGATAATCTCGTCACGGATTGATTGCTCATTCTCGTTTTGAATTGTTTTTATTGGAATTGCCAAAATGGCTTCTTTCTTAATTTTGGGAAAAGTTTTTTTCTCATCGGAATTGTTTTTCTTCCAATAGTAGTGTACAAGATTTGAATTTATAAAGCCTAACAAAAACCTTAAATCTGCAATGTCTTTTTGTTTCAGATAGACATTATAAATTGTATTCAGGGTAAAAAGATTTGCAGGAACAATAGTCGCTATGGGGAAATTCCCAATTTGACGAATACATATTCTTTCTTGCCTGTAAACGATTTCACTTCCGCCACTTTTTATTGCTTCAGGAATATAGTTTACAAAATCGCTGCTTGGTTTTAAAAAATATGCGTTAATGTTTGCGCCGTCAATAACCGGTTCGTAATTTGAGTTAACTTCCAATTTTGAAACATATTTTTTTCTGTCATACGTTTGAATACCAAAATACGCATTACAAAGATTACCCAAAATATCGGATTTATCTTGAATATTGTTCAAAAGATCTGTATCATAAGATGTTACATTCAGATTAAAATCAGCTCTTTTGTTGTTTAAAAACAGCAACTGCAAAATTTCTGAAATTTTTTCCGGTTCAAATGCTGTGTTTGCCTGTTTAATTGAAACAATTGAATTTGAAATGCTGTCCGTTTTTTGAACAAAAAGAATACAAGTGTCCACGCTCGCTGCATTAAAAACCGAATAATTGAATAAAAGAATCTCTGAAATAGTTGTTTTATTCAATAGATACCGTCTAAGAGGTTCTGAATGAACATTCTTTAAAAAAGTATTTGGTGTAATAAAACTCAAATAGCCGTTTTCTTTCAATAGTTTTGTTGAAGCTTCAATGAATAATTGATAGTTATCAATCTTATATTTGGCACTTTCAAATTTTTTCAATGAGTAATCAAAAACTTCTCTGGTTTCAAGATTTTGGAGCATTACATAAGGTGGATTTCCGATTATAACGTCAAATCCGCCTTTATTATTGTACCCATAATTCTTTGTTGGTTCGCAAAAATTTAGTTTATCCTCTAACTCTGAAGCATACTCCATTGCTTTTCGGGCATGCTCTTTTGCTTTTTGAGCTAATTGTTTTAACTCATTTTTAGGTTCTGTAAAATCTCTGTTAAATACTTCGGGGAAAGCACTTTGCCAATTAAATGGTTTGATTTTTTTCTCCAATCCCGGTTCAAAATCAATTTGTCCATCGTAGTAATCTGTATCAACAAGGCTGTTACCACTTTTGATGTTATTATCGAGGGTTGGTAAAATACGGTTGTGCCAGAGTTTGAATTGTTGTGCCAGAGATGTTTCGGTTTCGCCCTCCATGCACTTTAGCAAAAGACTGAGTTTGGTCACTTCAACGGCATTTACATCAATATCAACTCCGTAAATATTGTTTAATAAAATCCTCTTTTTCTCCGCCGATGTAAGGTTGCCTTCATTTGTCGTAGGGCTATCTTTTTTCCCTGATATTATTCCGTTTTCGGTGTAATAATTTCTGTGATAATCAATTAAAAAGCTGTAGGCTCCAATTAAAAAGCTTCCGCTCCCACATGCAGGATCTAATATTTTAATTTTTTCGATTTGTTTGGGTGTTTTACCAGTAATAAGTTTTCCGACAGTATTTTCGACAATGTAATCAACCACGTATTGGGGGGTATAAAATACTCCTCCTGCCTTGCGGACTTCGGGCTTTTCTTCTATTTTGGCTCGGTGTCCAGCATCAATTTTTATTTGTTTACCCAAAAACTGTTCGTAAGCACTGCCCAAAATTTCAATCGGAATTTCCGAAAATACATAAGGACAAGGGAAGTACATCTCGTTGACAATCGTTTTTATTACCTTATTGTCTATTATCAGTGTTTCTGAAATTGCATCTTTTTTAAAATCAAATAATCCGGAATTGTATTTTTCATCTGCATTTTTGAAGTTGAAAAGAAGGTTTTGGTAAGCATCTCCTTTTGTCATTACCGAGGCTTTTAGTTGTCCGTAAGGCTCTACTCCTCTATCTTCGGCAATACGGAGAAATATCAAACGGTCGATTGTCTGCTGAACGGCAAAATTTATTTCGTCTTCGTCAAGTTGCTTGTTTTTGAGACTTATACTGGTGGCCAAATAGGTACGCCATATATCAAGCGATATTAAAAATTCTTTATCAACAGTGGCAGTCCCCTTTTTGTCGGTATCGCTGCGAACATACCGGTCGAAAGAGCCTTTTAAAACTTGTTCTTTTGAAAATGTACTCCAGAGATAGTCGAATTCATTAAGGTATTTATCGTAGGTTAGGTATTTAATCCTTGATATAGAGGCTTTATCAGTTGGATTTGGTTTTTTGGTGCAATCATAAACCGACAATTCCTCAAAATCAGTAACTATACTTACAGGTAATTTGGCATTCCATCCGTACCTGCGAATCTGATAAGCAGCTAAAATACCGCCTTTTATATCAACGCTTGGTTTTTTTGCTTCGACAAAGAAAAGACGTTTGCCGCCGGGTAAACTAAATGAATAATCAGGAGCTTTAGTTGCTTTGCCAACCTTTACTTTATCTTCATGAATAACCTCACGATATGCCTCTACATATCCCTGCGAATTATCCATGTCCCATCCTAAAGCTTTAAAAAATGGGTCAATAAAATCACGGCGTATCAATGTTTCGTTATAATCCCCAGATTTATACGAGTTAATTTGCTCTCCGAAACGTTCAACCAATTGTTTTACCTGTTCGTAACCTTGCTCTTTTGAAATCATCATGTTTCAATTTTCGCTATAAATGTAATCAGAAAAACAATTTATCCACGTTGAAGTACAATAAAATGGATTAGATTTGTACTAATCTAATTCCGGAAGAATTTTACGATAAAATTCCCGATATGAAAAAACCAGATTCAGAGTTAATGAAGAATATTTCTGTGGGTAATGAATCTTCGTTTACTGAGGCGTTCGATAGTTATTACTCCGGGCTTTGCTACTACTCCGATAAATTCATACATGATTTGGATGAGTCGCGTTCTCTGGTTCAGCAGGTATTTGTTGATCTTTGGATAAACCGAAACAAGCTGGTTATTCAGCAATCGTTAAAGGCTTATCTGTTTAAAGCAGTGCGAAATTCCTCTCTTGATTATCTGAAACATAGAATTGTCGAAAACAAATATCTAAAAGAGACAACATACGAACCGGCAGTTTTTGATTCTGACCTGATTGAAGAGGCCGAACTTAATGCACGTATTAATTCTGCTATTGAAGAGTTGCCTGAAAAATGTCGCGAAATCTTTGTCTTATGCCGTTTTGAAGAGCTCCGCTATGGTGAAATAGCACAACGTTTAGGAATATCCATAAAAACAGTTGAGATGCAAATGGGTATTGCTTTAAAAAAACTTCGCACCAAACTAACAGATAACCAACATATTCAGGTCTTACTGTATTTTTTCTCAAAAAAAAGTTAATTTTCATTACAGGGTAATCCTCCGGCTAGTCGTCTCAGTATAAATCAATATTAAGACCTTGTCGAATGGATCATCAAGTTACAGATAGTGACCTGCAAATAGCTTCCCATCTTTCGGGCAACAGTACTACTGCCGAAACCGAGGTTTTACAGCAATGGCAAAACCTTTCCTCCGAAAATAAAAAGACTTATGATGATTCAGTTAAAGCATGGGAATATTGCCGTCAGCCACTTACAGTGGCAGAGATTGAACAGGATAAAGTATTGGTAAAAGATCGAATTATTGCTCAGACAGTACTTCAGCAAAACAGGGATCGGATTTTAATAAGATTGCTTCGTGTTGCAGCAGTCCTAATTGGTCCTGTGATGCTGGCAATAGGCTGGTACTTTGGCAGCCATAATCTACAAACCAATGAATTAGTTTGGAATACAGTTACAGCACCTAAAAAACATATTGCTGTTTGTACCTTGGCCGATGGGACACAAGTATGGCTGAATGCCGGATCAACACTAACATACACCGCTGACTACCAGAAGGGAAAAAGGGAAGTAAAGCTTTCGGGCGAGGGCTATTTCAAAGTGACAAAAGATGCCGAGAGACCTTTTTTTGTTAATACGCCGAGAGCTGTGGTTAAAGTGTTAGGGACTTCATTTGATATGAAAGCATATCCCGTAGAAGATCGCATTGTGACAACACTTGAGGAGGGTTCGATTGAGTTTTTTACAATGAAAGCCCAAGAGACTTCACTTCGACTTCACGCAGGAGAGCAGGCAATATACGACAGTAAAGATGGAAAAATTGAAATTACCAAAGTAGATGCTACACTGTTCAGTTCTTGGAGGGATGACAAATTTGTTTTCAAGGATGCTGATTTAATGACAATTATTGCCGAGCTTGAACGGTTGTATGACATAAAGATTCACATAAAAAACCAAATGCTTGAAAAGCTCCGATTCAGGGGAATGTTCAGCTACGATCAAGATTTGCTTGA
>CAILKW010000110.1 GCA_903834845.1 uncultured Bacteroidia bacterium
CCGAAGAATCAATGCAATTTTTCCTTTGACATCAATATCAGCGTAATCATTCCATTTCAGGCTATCTTCATTGATTTCAAAGCCATAACCTGTAAAAACCACTTCACCGTTAAAAGTACTATTCTGTGAAAAGGCAAAAGGGTTAAAATCAGAATCAACTTTTAGTAGTGTTCCATTTACCGTTAGTCTGTTGGCTGGACCGTTAATAATTTTATCAGTCACCCTAAACCTTTGGAAACCTTTATCATACAACGGAATCAGGCCACTTTCTTTTAATACACCTCGAATGTATTCAGCGGCAAGGCTGTCGCCTTCACTTCCTGTAAGCCGACCTTTCAAAGCATCGGAAGCAAGATAACTGACATGTTTTTTCAGCTCGCCTACGGTCACTTCCGGTGACTTTTTCTTATCTTCAGTGAACGAAATCGTGACTAAGACGATTAAAATAAAACCAATTTTTCCAAGAAAATTCATAACCTGTTTTTTTTTATATGATGTTTAATTTAATTTTTAATCATAAGATTCTGAAACGACAAGCCGATATCCAACGTTATGAACGCTTTCAATTCTTACTTTTGTATCCGATTTTAGTAATTTCCGTAATCGCGATATAAAAACATCCATGCTACGGCTCGAAAAAAAATGATCGTTGCCCCAGACAGAGTTAAGGATATCTTCTCTTCGGAGAACTTTCCCTTTATTTTGCAGCAAAAAAGCCAGTAATATTGCCTCACGGTGGGTGAGATCGTGGTGGTTTTCGCCAAATGTTAGTCTTAGATTTTCTGGAGAAAAAGAAAAATGCCCAAAAAGGAATAATTCCGGCTTCTTTTCGTGTCTGAGTTGGATTTTGCTTCTTTTCAGAAAAACTTCAATTTTGAGAACAAGTTCTTCAATACTGAATGGCTTGGTAATATAATCATCGCCACCTTGTTGCAATCCAAATATTTTATCTTCGCGTGTTGACCGTGCAGTGAGGAAAATAATAGGAATCTCTTCGTTAAACACCCTTATTTTTCGGGCCAGAGTGAAACCATCCATTTTCGGGAGCATCACATCAAGAATGCAGATGTCATACGATTTGGTAGAGATTTTTTCGAGTGCAGTGATACCATCTTCCGAAAAATCAACCGAATAGCCTCTCATTTCAAGATTATCGCGTGTTACGAACGACAAAGTCAAATCATCTTCAACGTATAAAATTCTTCCCTTAGTCATTTCCTTTATTCTTAATTGGTATTTCAATCACGAAAGTGGCCCCATTATTTGGTTCGCTCGACAAGCGTATTGACCATTGATGTGCCTTACATATACTTTTTACATAATACAATCCAAGTCCGAATCCTTTCACATCGTGAAGATTACCAGTTGGTATTCTGTAAAACTTCTGAAATATCCTTTGATGATATTCGGGACTGATTCCCGGACCGTTATCGCTTATTCTGATCTCAATTGCCTTATGGGTACGACTTGTGCTTATGGTTATAACAGGTTCTTTACCCGAATATTTCGAAGCATTATCAAGAAGATTGTGAATTATATTTGACAGGTGAAGTGTATCTGCTTCAATACTATCAACTGATTCTGAAAGATTAGTATTTACAATAAGCAACCGGTTAGAATTTGCTTTGCAGTTTTCTGTTACTCTTAATATCAATGCGTTTAAATTAACGGACTCTTTATTTAGATGAAAGCTTTGACTTTCAATTCTCGCTATTTGAAGTACCTTATCAACCTGCTGGTTTAGCCGGTTGTTTTCCTGTTTGATAACTGATCCATAAGTAAATAAACGAGCCGGATCATTGATGATGTCGGGATTCATAATAACATCAGCGGAGATATTAATGCTTGAAATTGGAGTTTTAAATTCGTGTGTCATATTATTAATGAAATCCTTTTGCATTTCCGACAGGCGCTTTTGATGCAGAATAACAAAAATAGCATAAACGAAGAAAATAATTGCGACAAGGAGGAGTGCCATGAAAAAAAACCATATTGTCATGTCACCAGTGATTGTATTCCTTAGTAGCGGAAAGTTAACTCCAAAATAATAAGTGTATTGATCGTACTTTGGGAGGTTCACGGTCAGAGCATTTGGCTTGGCACTACCATTTTTTGTAAGATAATTGCCGTATTCCATTTTGTCGGTCTGACAGTTATAAATAGCATACTCAAAATCTGTCTGAAGATTCAGTTTGTCGAATTCTGCTTTTAAATAGAACTCCAAAATATTGGCATCAATCACGCTATTGATATCCACCACAAAATAGTTGGAAGAAAGTTTCCGGATAGGATTAGTGTGCGGAAGAGCAGTCTGGTTGAATTTACTCATCTGTTCTGCAACATTTCTCAATCCGATTATTACGCTCTGAACAAACTGTTTTTCCTTGATATTCCATGCGTTCTGGAGAAAATAAACCTGTATTGTTATTATCCCGATAATAGCAAAAGCTCCAAGTAAAACCACAAACCGAATCTGTTTCTGTCGCATTTAATCCCTGAATATAAGAGGATACACAATAAAATTACCATTGATTTAACAACCGGATAAAATTAAGAAAATAAAGGAACTACTTCAACCATTTACAAATTGTTTACACACTTTTACAATTCATTAGGTTTGTTTTACAATCTATTGACTTTTGTTTGCTTGAAATATATGATATTTGCAGCGTCTAATAATCAAAATATTAAAAAGATGAAAAAGTTATTTCTTTTGTTGATTCTGCCTTTGATGTCAGTAATGTTCACTTACGCTCAAACAAATCAGGCTGCACCGCCGCCACCGCCACCGCCTCCGGCTGTCAATCCCAATGCCCCTATTGCCAAATGGGACAAAATGGTGAATGACTTTGGAGATATTCCATTTAATATTCCTAAGTCAGCCGAGTTCGTTTTGACAAATGACGGGAAAGAGCCTTTAATTATCAGTTCAGCAAGAGCTTCGTGCGGATGTACCAACCTGAAATATTCTCAGGAACCGATTCTTCCCGGCAAAACAAGTGTAGTATCTGCAACTTATAATGCAGCAGTTCAGGGTGTATTTACAAAAACAGTTACGGTAACGACAAATGCTGATCCAAATCCGGTTGTATTGCAAATTAAAGGGAATGTATTACCAAACCCAAATCCTCCTGCACCTGCACCAGCTCCTGCTCCGGTACAAGCACCAGCTCCAAAATAGAATATTTGTTAATAACATGATAAGGGTGAAATCTTTTAAAAGGTTTCACCCTTTTTTGTTTGAACAAAAACCTATTTTTGCCGGAAGTTTAAACAGTAAAATAAATTCAATTTAAATATGGCAGATATTCAAAAAACATTGCTGATGATTCTGGACGGATGGGGTATTGGCGACAAAACAGCTTCAGATGTAATCTTCTCAACTCCAACACCTTTCATAGACTCATTGTACGAAAAATACCCGCATAGCCAATTGCTCACAAGTGGCGAGAATGTTGGTTTACCGGATGGACAAATGGGAAATTCGGAGGTTGGACATCTTAATATCGGTGCAGGCCGAGTGCTTTATCAGGATCTTGTGAAAATCAATAAGGCGATAAGAGAGAAAACTTTGTGGAGTAATCCGCAGATTTTGAAAGCCTATAACTATGCCAAAGAAAACAATAAACAAGTACATCTGATTGGACTTATCGGACCTGGCGGAGTGCATGCCCTTAGTTTA
>CAILKW010000111.1 GCA_903834845.1 uncultured Bacteroidia bacterium
ACTCCCATTTGGTATGCCAAAGTCCATCCCGCTACATCATAAGGTGGAATAGGAGGGCCGCCAGGATATAGGAAATCGTTAGGATGATCCTGTGGTTCAAACATATCCATAACATGAGGACGAAAAGCCTGAGCAGTTTTAATAATGTACGAACCGGCTGGATATTTTTTTCCTGCAATTGAAAAATCGGAAACCGATTTATGTACAAGAATTCCCGATCGTATCAGTGCATTAATGAAACTGACAACAACAGGAAAATCCGCCTGATCAGAAGGTAAAATGTAAGCCTTTGGATCACGCAGTGTTGAATCTTTTAATACCAGATTGTAATACTTCAAAGGAATTCGATTGGCCCAAACAGGAGAAATAACATCAGACTTACTTTCTTCTTTTTTTTGATTTTTCGTGTCATTTTTGTACGCTTCTTTTAAAGCTTCTATGCGTTTGGGGGATATTGACCAATGATCGGAGCTGCCCCGCTCGATGGAATTCATTCCCATGCGGTAAATGTTAAAGAGAAGATCACTTCGGTTACGGCTGGCATAATTAAGTACAGCATAGTTAAGCGAGACAGAGTATTCGATTGACTGGCGAAAACGCCAATTTTGAGGTGTTACAGGATTTGGAGTTGCACCATTTGGAATAAGCCGATCGGGTACAAGCGGGATTTCTGCTGGTGTAGGATTCCCGATTATTTCAGTAAGTATTCCGATAATATTATGGAAATAAGGAGTAGTACGAAGGCTGCCATTCCACCAAGTGGAATACGGCGAACCTGAACGCTGAGTAAATCCAGGCTTATTTTCTGAATTAAGACGGTTATTCATCGCAGCGCCAACTGCATCAATACTTGTTACCAACAATGGGTCATAAACATAATTGAAAGGATCGCGATAAGGAGGCCCAGCCAAAACTGAACCGGCGGGCCCACTCTGATGGTGATCGTAAATGATTTGAGGAATCCATTCCACATAAAGTTGCCGACTTATATTCTGGCTTTCCTTCATGTTCAGCATGTAGAAATCTCTGTTATTATCGTGTCCGACATACTTATGATATAATCGGGGTATGTTAGTTTTGCGTTTTTTAGGATCTTTTTCTCGCATGTACCAACTCGACACTAATTCTTGTCCATCAGGATTTGCAGGCACCAAAAGGATAATATCATTCTTTAAGATTTCAAGAGTTTCCTTGTCATTTCGGTTAACGAGCTGCCATGCGATCTCAATCAGCTGCTGGGCTCCAACGACTTCGGTTCCGTGCAGGCCACCATCAATCCATACGACAGATTTACCTTCCTCAGCCAGATCTTTGGCCTGATCAATTGAAAGTCCTTCGGCACGACCAAGTTTTTGAGAAATTTCCTTGTAGTGAGCGAGATTTTTAATGTTTTCAGGTGAAGAAATTACCAGCATAAACTGATTTCGTCCTTCCTCTGTCAAACCAATCCCAAAAAGTTTTGTTCTGGCTGAAACCGCCAGTTTTTTAAAATAAGCCTCTGTTTGAGTATATGTTGCGAGAGTATAATCGTCACCAATATCAAAACCGAAGTATTCTTTTGGCGATGGAATATTTTGTGCCAAAGATGTCGAAACATTAAAGACTACCAATAATGCAACGACCAATTCAAGTATTATATTCTTCAAAGTGTACAATTTTATGGGTTCAAAAACTTTTGCAAAGTAAGGAAATATAGGCAATATCGCAAATTTGTAAAACAGGTCAAAGTATTTTGAGTAATTCTTATGACTTTCGTATATTCGTGATTTAGTTTAAAGAAAGAGAGATATTATGGAAACAATTGTAAAACAACCGTTAACAACA
>CAILKW010000112.1 GCA_903834845.1 uncultured Bacteroidia bacterium
ACAACCAGCGAAGCTGAATACGATAAATCACGGCAATTATTTCTTTCTAAAAAATCCGTCTTCATAGGTTTTGAAGCGGTGCTGAGGGAAACCGAATCTACTATTCTACAAATGCAATCCAACCGTGTGGAATTGCAGATGCAACATGAAAGGGAGCTTTCAGAGTTTCGGCTTGCACTTGACGAGTCAAAGCAGAACCTTGAAAACGCAATTCACCAATGGGAGGAGAAATATTTGGTTACCAGTCCGTTAAAAGGGAAGCTGACATTTACATCAATATGGAGTGTAAATCAAGAGGTTAAAATTGGTGAATTAATAGCTACGGTTATTCCCTTAGAAAAATCAGCTATAATTGCTAAAGCTGTTATCCCACCTTCCGGATTCGGTAAAGTTGAAATTGGTCAAAGGGTAAACCTAAAATTAGATGGATTTCCGTATATGGAATTCGGTATGTTAAAAGGAAGAGTCAGGTCTATTTCTCTGGTCCCTGAAGCAAATGGTTATATTGCTGAAATTGAACTATCCGAAGGAATGACATCCTCATATCGTGAGAATCTGAAGTTTATACAACAAATGAATGGGTCAGCTGAGATAGTAACAAAAGAAATGCGCCTTATAACAAGATTAATTAATCCATTAAAAGCATTTCTCGACAGTGGTAAATAAAGTTGTATTTAATATTAACATCAACCTTATAATATTCTCCAATCATAACCTGAATTTTGAGCAGTTTGTGTTTTGCATTAAAACGAAATACAGAAGAGACAAATTTAACTCCTATGCTTAGAAAATCTCTTACTTCAAAACTCCCAATTCTTTTCCAATTTTTGTAAAGGCAGTAATTGCTTTATCGAGATGTTCCTTTTTATGACTTGCAGACAATTGAACTCTTATTCTTGCCTGCCCGTCAGGCACAACAGGATAATAAAATCCAGTTACATAAATACCTTCTTTAAGCAACAGATTGGCAAAATGCTGAGACAATTTTGCGTCATAAAGCATCACCGCGCAAATCGCCGATTTTGTGGGTTTAATATCAAATCCGGCCTCAAGGATTTTATTAACGAAATAATTGGTATTCCAATGCAGACGATCTTGGAATTCAGTAGTTTCTGCCATAATTTCGAATATCCTTATACCTGCGCCGACAACTGCAGGTGGGAGGGAATTTGAGAAAAGATAAGGTCTTGAACGTTGACGCAAAATATCGATAATTTCTTTTCTTCCTGTTGTAAACCCTCCTACGGCACCCCCGAAAGCTTTTCCAAGGGTTCCGGTGATAATATCAACTTCGCCTCTAACCTTAAATTTTTCCGTTACACCCCGACCCGTATCCCCGACAACCCCAGCAGAATGGCATTCATCAACCATTACTAAAGCATCGTATTTTTCAGCCAATCGAACAATTTCATCTATCGGAGCTACATTACCGTCCATTGAAAAAACGCCATCGGTTACAATAACTCTGAATCTTGAGTCCAAAGATTTCTGCAACTGATCTTCGAGATCTATCATATCGACATTCTTATACCGTAAACGGCGAGCTTTGCTCAGTCTCACACCATCAATTATAGAAGCATGGTTCAGCACATCAGAAATTATTACATCTTCCTCTGAAAACAAGGGTTCGAATATTCCACCATTAGCATCAAAGCAAGCTGCATATAAAATAGTATCATCTGTACCAAAGAAATTTGAAATCCGTTTTTCCAGTTCTTTATGAATATCAGTGGTACCACAAATAAAACGCACTGATGACATTCCATAACCATGAGAATCCAGAGCCGATTTTGCTGCAGAAATTAATTCAGGATGATTTGAAAGTCCAAGATAATTGTTTGCACAAAAGTTAAGAACTTCTTTTCCTGAGTCCAGCATAATAACTGCATCCTGAGACGAAACTATAATTCGTTCGTTTTTGTAAAGACCAGCCTCTCTGATTTTAGAGAGTTCATTTTGAAGATGTTCACGTATATTTCCGTACATATTGTTTTCTTTTGAAAATTCATACTAATTATTGTTTAAAACTATCAAAAAGAGTTTATCTATACAAGGATTTATCTCATAATAAGATTGGCATTATATAAAACCTTTTTCATTCCAGTTCGTTAAAGAAGTAATTGGGATTATTCAATAAATCAATGCCCGATCTCTATTTTAGTTCTTTTAAATCATTGTAAAACAAATTATTAATAATGAAAAAACTTATATCGTTGATTTTTGCAGCAGTTTTCATTACTGCTCTTTCTTTTGCAGGTAAACCATTTTCACCTGATGAGACCATTTGGAATCAGATTTTTTCCAAGCTAGGGGAATATCAGCTTACCGGTCAGTCGAAACAGCTTCCGCTACCTTACGCTTACTCCGATTTGGAACCGTCTATTGATGCGAAAACAATGGAGATTCACTATTCGAAGCATCATGCAACTTACACGAAGAATATGAATGATGCGACAGCAGCAAATGAATTGACCTCAAAACCACTATTCCGGATATTTACGGAGATTGAAAAATACCCGGTTGCTGTAAAGAATAATTCCGGTGGTTTTTATAATCATTTGATATTCTGGACAATATTAGCTCCTAATTCCGGTCAGGAACCCCAGGGAGATCTATTAAAAGCGATCAACGAGGTTTTCGGCGATATCGATAAATTCAAGGAGCTTTTTGGTAATGCTGGAAAGAAACAGTTCGGAAGCGGATGGGTCTGGTTATCGGTTAATTATCAAGGCAAACTCGTTGTTAGTTCAACCCCCAATCAGGAAAATCCATTGATGAGTACTTCCGAAATTCGCGGAATCCCGATTCTGACTCTAGATGTATGGGAACATGCTTATTATCTTCAATATCAAAACCGACGTGCCGACTATATTGATTCTTTCTGGAAAATTATCAATTGGAATGAAGTATCACGCCGTTACAAAGAAGCAATTCAAGCTGTAAAATAGCGACAAAAAAATTTTTCCATAAGATGGGTTAACAGAAAATCCCCCAAACTCACACCTTTTATTGAGATTTGGGGGATTTTTCCAAATCATTAGTTTTTAATTGTCACAATCGCATTTAGGATGCGCGACACTGTTTCCGCTTGTCCGATAATCTCACAAATATCGAAAATATCGGGTCCAAAACTGCCACCTACCAAACAAAGCCGTAAAGAATTCATAACAGTACCAAAGTTCCATCCATTATCTGCCACAAAAACCGAAAATCTTTCCTTAATTACTGTCACTTTCCATTGCTGAATGGTTCCTAGAAAATCGGAAATTTCCCTCATAACGCCAGGTACTTCATTTTTCCATCGTTTGGAAACGATTTTTTCATCATAAGTGTTTGGCGGCTGAAACAAATAATAACTCTGATCCCATATTTCAGAAACAAAATTGCATCTTTCTTTTACCATACCACAAACTCTAATAACTGTTGAAAGATCTGCCATAATTCCTTTCCCATTAAGAAGAGGAAGAAACAATTCACCTAATTCATTATTCGTTTTTTTGATAAAATACTGATGATTAAACCATTTAGTCTTTTCAGGATCGAAGCGCGCCCCAGATTTACCAACCCGTTCAAGAGAGAAAGCTTCACATAGTTCTTTCATTGAGAAAATCTCTTGCTCTGTTCCAGGATTCCAACCCAGCAAAGCAAGCATATTTACAAAAGCTTCTGAAAAATATCCATCTTCGCGATAGCCTCTTGAGGTATCACCAGTTTCGGGATCATTCCATAAAAGCGGAAATACTGGGAATCCTAATTTATCTCCGTCGCGCTTACTCAGTTTTCCTTTTCCAACTGGCTTCAAGATTAAAGGAAGATGAGTAAAACGCGGCATTGTATTCTCCCATTCAAAAGCACGATAAAGTAATACATGAAGTGGCATGGATGGAAGCCATTCCTCACCTCGAATCACATGGGAGATTTCCATCAAATGATCATCAACTACGTTTGCAAGATGGTAAGTCGGCATTCCATCACTTTTAAACAAAACTTTGTCATCCAGTAAAGATGTATTAAAAGTAACACTGCCACGAATAAGATCCACCTCAGTAACATCCTGATTTTCAGGCATTTTAAATCGAATCACATAATGGGTTGACGATAAAAGTAACACTTTACATTCGCTTTCAGAAAGTGAGAGTGAATTTTTCATCAAATTGCGATTAAAGGCATTATAAGTAAAGGTTTCCCCTTTTTCTTCAGCTTCTGTTCGTGCCCTGTCAAGTTCTTCGGTTGTATCGAAAGCATAATAGGCATGTCCGCTTGCGAGCAACTGCTCTGCATATTGACGATAAATAGCTTTTCTTTCGCTTTGACGATATGGAGCAAACGGACCTCCTTGTTTTGGTCCTTCGTCTATTGTAATTCCACTCCACTCTAAAGCTTTATGTATATAATCCTCAGCACCTGGAACATAGCGTGCCTGATCGGTATCCTCGATTCTTAAAAGAAAATCCCCTCCATGCTTTTTGGCAAATAAATAATTGAATAATGCTGTACGAACACCCCCAATGTGAAGTGGTCCGGTGGGACTTGGTGCAAAACGAACTCTAACTTTTCTTTCGCTCATGACAATATTTTTGGAATAATCAATTTTCTGCAAATATAGGTATTAAGTTAATGGTTAATGGTTAATGAGTTTTAGTCGGTACGGTCAAATTAAAAACCATAAGAATATAATTCAAAGGTTACAGAGATGTATTGTATAAAAAAGAAAAACAAAGCATCTTAATAGTTTAATACCATTTTAAGTTAAGAATCGCAGGATCACAAAACAACTATATAATAATGAAGCTTTATGTTTAATTTAAATTTTCAATTTTATCTTCATTCAGATTTCGATTTCACCAGAAAAAACATGATTGGCAATTCCGGTCATGTAAACAATTTCATCAACTAATTCAATTAGCATATCACCCAAAGTAAGATGTACAGTGACTTCCGTACCTGTATTCCCATTAAGGAAGGATGCCACCACCGATGCACAACTACCAGTTCCACAAGCCAAAGTGCTTCCTGCTCCGCGTTCCCAAGTTTTTACTCTGATTTCACACTTATTTACTACCTCCACAAAGTTTACATTCGTCCCCTTAGGGAATACTTCATGTTTTTCGATTTGCATTCCTAACGAAACAATATCTGTTTCATCAAGATTATCAACAAAAATCATGGTATGCGGAACTCCCATCAACAAACTGGTAATTTTGAACGCGTTGCTTCCGCAAAATAATTGCTCATTTACCACACTACCAACGGCTCCAATCATTGGAATTGCTGAACGTTCCAATTGAGGAGCACCCATATTGACCCGAACAAACAATACTTTACCGTTTTCAACAATAAGTTCAGGAACCATAATGCCTGCTCTTGTTTCGATAGTAAAAGATTTGGCGGTAATGATTTCATTATCGAAAACGTATTTGGCAAAGCAACGGATACCGTTTCCACACATATCGGCTTCACTTCCATCGGAATTAATAATTCTCATTTTTACATCAGCAATATCAGAAGGGAGGATTAAAATGATACCATCAGCTCCTACTCCAAGATGGCGGTCGCATAATTTTATTGCCAGTGCACCTAAATCATATATCTCCGGAACTATTTCATCAGTCAAAATGAAGTCGTTCCCTAATCCGTGCATTTTTTGAAATTTCATAAAGTACAAGTTTTTAATATATAACCAAATTATTCTTTTAACTTTATTTTTAACAGACAGATACTTCGTTCAATCTCTTGTTTAATGTAGATATTTGATTCTATGCTCATTTGCTCAAGTAGAAATGGCAGACTTGCAGGGAAAACACTCATTGCCCTAAAAAGTTTCCATCGAAGGAGATCGTTAGTTTTCCAGATTACGAAACAACTCATCAGTTTCTCCAAATAATGATCATGAAATCCATCACGGCAAATAAAACCGATGGTATCTATCGCTTCACTAATTCTGAAATAATTAGCCTCTATTAATACATCACAAAGTTCAGGAAGAGCAATCGGTCCTATTTTGACAAGTGTTCTGGCAGCAATATCCCGAGGCAATGGGTAACTGTTTTTATCGAAGGATTTGGTTGACACTTTTTTATGCCGGTTATTACCGATCTTTCCGAGACGTTGTATCAATCCTGTGACGGAATACTTACCAAAAAATGCCAAGGCTCTGCAAATTTCAATTTTGGAATACAACTTTTGTTCCCTTTCAAGAGTCAATAATAGATGATCCACATAACGAAATTCTAACCTTGAAGCCAAAATTCTTGCTCCGATTGTCCTTTCGAAAGCTTTTGGACTTATCAATAAATCAAACAGTTGGTTTATTGTACTATCCTCATAACCTGATTCTTGTCCTTTTGGAACAAATCCGCGATCACTCTTGTTTTTACCTGTTTTCATACTTTTTTTCCCAACACAAAAGAAACGAAAAAATTGTTCATGGCATATTTGAAATACATAATTTGAAAATGTTTTGTAATTGCGATATACTGATAAAATACCTCCCACATATTAGCCAATACTTAACCTATTTTTATTATTTTTGACCTGTATAAAATAATTTTCAAATGAAAAAAATCTTTATTTTTTTATTATTCGGTTTTATGGTTGTCACTTCACAAGTGAATATGGCTCAGCAACAGCGACCTGGTCAACGTCCAGCCCCAGAAACGGGCGAGAAGTTTAAAATTGGGATGGCAGGTTTTACATTTCTCAAGTTTGACATCGATAAAGCTCTTGAGACTTTGCAGAGAACTGATGTACACTATCTTTGTATTAAAGATTTCCACCTTGCCATGAATAGTACTGCTGAACAGATAGCAGCTTTTCATGCAAAACTGAAGGCAAAAGGGGTAACCGGTTATGCTGTGGGCCCGATTTACATGAAATCTGAAGCTGAAATTGATCGTGCATTTGAATATGCTAAAAATGTTGGAGTACAGCTTATTATCGGCGTTCCTAATTACGAGCTTCTCCCTTATGTTGACAAAAAAGTAAAAGAGTACGGGTTCAATTACGCAATTCACCTGCATGGTCCCGACATTGCAACTTACCCTGACGCGGATGATGTTTGGAATCACGTCAAAGATCTCGACCCACGAATTGGGATGTGCCTTGATATTGGTCACGACACACGTAATGGCAAAGACCCAGTTGCTGACCTTAAGAAATACCAGTCACGGGTATTTGATATCCATATAAAAGATGTTACAGGAACTACGAAGCTCGGTTATTCTCTTGAAGTAGGTCGCGGAGTAATAAATTTCCCGGCATTTGTTAAAATGCTTCGCAAAGTAAATTATTCAGGCCTTTGCAGTCTCGAACACGAGAAAGATATGACTGATCCATTCATGGGTATTGCCGAATCTATTGGCTATTTCAGGGGTATTATTGAAGCCACAAAGAAGTAGCGAAGAAATTGTTATTATCACTTATTCTTATAGAAAGACTCACTTTCAAAGCGTTGAGTCATCTCCTGGCCTGAAATGGACCAGGAGTTTTTTTGAATTGAGTTTATTAAATTATTAACATTGGCAGGAATTTTCAGAGTAGAACCAAATTAAATTATATTTGCAACCTATTTTTTTAATCAAATATAGTAATATACATTCTTATATATCAAAATTTGTCAAAGTGGAAACACAAGAATACAAAATCAGAAAGTCAGAAAATTCCAGTCCATCATGGAAAAAAATAATTGTTGAATCAAATGTTCCTGAGGAACTTAACCCGTTACGTGAGCTTTCCCGCAATCTATGGTGGGTTTGGAGCGATGAAGCAAGGTCTTTGTTTAACGACATTGATCCAGTGATCTGGCAAAAATGCCAGCATAATCCTATTGTATTGCTTGAAGAGACTAGTCTTGCACGTTTTGAGGAATTGAAGTCTGATCAGACATTCATACTTAGAATGAAATCAACAGAAAACCAATTGATAAAATATCTCAACGAACGTAAGGTTTTACGCGGACCAAAAATTGCTTATTTCAGCATGGAGTTTGGATTGCATTCCAGTCTAAAAATCTACTCCGGAGGTTTAGGTATTCTTGCAGGTGATTTTCTGAAAGAGGCGAGTGATTCGAAAGTTGATATGACCGGGGTTGGCTTACTATATCGTTATGGATACTTCAAGCAGATTATTTCAGGACAAGGCGAGCAAATTGCCCAATACGACGCCGAACATTTTTCAAAAATTCCCATTCATCCGGTAATGGATGAAAATGGTATATGGATAACAATCAGTATTGATATGCCAGGACGAACAGTATTTGCTCATGCTTGGTTAGTAAAAATAGGAAGCATTAAATTATACCTTCTTGATACTGACTATGATGCCAATCAGGATTATGACCGGTCTATTACGCACCACTTGTATGGCGGTGATAATGAAAACCGGCTTAAACAAGAGATGGTCCTTGGTTTGGGA
>CAILKW010000113.1 GCA_903834845.1 uncultured Bacteroidia bacterium
CTGCTATATCATTTTGTGGAAGGCGTGTTACAAATTCGGCATCCATTCCAAAATTGGCCAATGAAACGGCTACGTTGGCTTCCCCGCCACAATAGGTCGCCACAAACTCGTTTGCCTGGCTAAACCTTAAATAGCCTGGCGTTGCCAGACGCAGCATAATCTCTCCAAAACATACGATTTCTTTATTCATAATTTTATAGCCTAATCTTATTCCGTTTTATAAATCATTTCCTTATTTTTCTAATATGTTCCCTGTAATGACAATAGATATCTCACAAATAACATTGTTGATATTGTGATATCCAACTCATTTCGAGGGTTTCCCAACTTCGGCGGATTCGGGAGTAATCCTCAGGCTCAGGGCAGTGAGCTTAACGGCGGCAGCTTCGCGGAGTAATGCACGGCGCGGTGGCGATTGTCGTCGTAGGCGAAATGGAGCCACTGCTTGTCTTTGCTAACGAAGCCATCAGGGTAGTTCAACGAGCGCCCGGGACCATCGCTGGAATGTTCGACAAGCACGCGCTGATACTGCCACGTCTTCATGCCGTCGAAGCTGATCCACAGCGCCAACGGATATCGTCCATTCGGATTCGGATTGTGCAGAAGCGCGACGGTGTCGCCGCCGAGGGGATAGAGCGTGGCCTTCGAGCCAGGGTTCGGAATGTCGGACTTCACTGCGAACTTCGGCCATGTTTTGCCACCGTCTTTCGACTCCGCATAGTAGAGCACTCCGCCCAGACGGTCGGCGCGGATGATCATGGCAATGCGGCCATCGGCGAGTTCCGCGATGTTGTTCTCAGCCCAGCCGTAATAGGTGTCGTCGTTGGAGATGCGTATGTCACCGTGTTCCGTCCACGTCTTACCTCCATCGGCACTTATGAGAACGCCGTTGCGCGGGTTGCGGCAGGAAGGTGCGTCGAGGTAGTGCTGGAACGGCAGCATGATACGCCCGTCTCGCGCCACCATGTGGTTGCGAACAAATGTGCGTTCATGCAAACGACCAGGCACAGCCTCCGGTTTGCTCCACGTGCGGCAATTGTCCTCGCTGTACGTCATCCATTCCTTCCAGCCGGCGAACTTCCCATCGTGTGACGCAACGAACAGCGTGGAGCGCCCGGCGTGGACCATGAGTTCGCTCGGCACCATGGCGATGGTGTTGCCCTCACGCGGAAACCCAAAGTCAAGCGGCTGCATCGGGCTCCAGGTCTTGCCCGCGTCAATGCTCCGCGTCAGAAAAACCTGGTTTTGGGGCAGCGGCTCGCTGTCGCCGCCGCCGAGCATGGCCATTACCCAGGAACCATCCGGCAACTCGCGCAGAGTGGCGTCGCAGGCGAGTTTGTTTGGCGTGATGCCGTCGAAGGGGATGCTGGTGAAGTCCTGCTTTGCGTCCTCGGCAGCCTGCGCGGTCCATTTGGGAACGGGTTGGGTGATCGTGGGGGATTCAGGGGTGATTCTCAAGCCCAGCGCCGTGAGCGTCACTTTGCTCGCCGAGGTGAAGACAAACTCGTTCGCTGCACGGCGAAGCAGCTTCGCAAGCTCAGGAGAAGTTGAGTACATGATCAGTGAGCCATTGCCTCGTTCGGTCGTGAAGAGGTTGAGAGCGTGGCCGTTGATGCTCACACCTGGTGGTGCGAAACCGTCGGATCCTTTCCAGACGAGTTCGAGCCGGAAGTCCTTTACTGTGGTGGGATCGTCTGCGATGATCAGGGTGGTGGAAGCGGTTTCACCGGACTTGCACTCCAC
Organism: uncultured Bacteroidia bacterium; assembly: GCA_903834845.1. Classification (GTDB taxonomy): domain Bacteria; phylum Bacteroidota; class Bacteroidia; order Bacteroidales; family Prolixibacteraceae; genus JAAFHB01. The sequence continues at coordinate 1,744 of CAILKW010000113.1, forward strand.
TGGGATCGGGCCTTGTGCGCGGGTGCCGTTGGAGAGCATGCCGGTCAGGTGTAATCCGGGTAGGCGGCGGTAGTCGGGATCCAGGAAGTATTCCTTCGGCAGCCTCGCCAACCTTGCAGGATCGGAGAAGTCGGTCAACAGCGGATATTCCTCCTTCGCATAAAAGTTGAAGAGGTAAATGCCATCCGCACCCTTCTGGTAGAGGGTGGCGACTGCTGCGCGCAGGGTCTCCGGAGATCCGAAGCGTGCGAAGCGCATTTCGCCCCAGCTAGCGCGTTCGAGGACGCCGTAAACCGGCACTTCGTGGCGATGCGCCAGCGTCACCCATTGGTCGATACCACATGCAGAAAAGAAATCCCCGTCTCCGGCGATCACCGCATCTATCCAGCCCGCTTTCAGCCAGGACCCGACATCCAGCCCGACATCGAGCGCTTTTCCGGGCGTGTCCGGCACCCGGCACACGAGTCGCACGGGATGTCCCCTCCGTTTGGCGGCCTCTGCGAGAATCGCGTGTGCCTGCCCAACGAACCCGGTAATTATCTCTGCATTCACTTCTCCTTTTCGGAAATAGATGGCAGCGCGCAGCCAGTCGAATTCGACGCCATCAAGGTCGTAACGGCGGCACGCCTCGCGCAGGATGCCAAGATAGTGTTCGCGGACTTTCGGCAACGAATAGTCGTATCCCATATTCGTGCTCGAGGGGCCGATCTTGCCTACAGGATTGGACCCCTTGCCAGTGAGCCATGGAACGAACTGAGTCTGCCATTCCTCTTCAGTCGGAGGTTTCAGAAATAGATGCCTTTGCGCGCGTCGGACGGAATCCCACATGGAGGGAAAGTTCATCCAGGCTTGATGCAGGTCATTCATTCGGATCGAGAAGAAGAATGTCCGCCCGTCCCTCTTCCACCAGTTCAGGATCGGTTGGAGCGGATCATCGCCGAGAGCGGCGAGGTTGTCACGTCCGGCCGCCACGCTGCCCTCGCGTTTGAGGTCCCAAATAGCCGAACCAAAATTTCCGCAATACGAGAGGCCCTTTACAGGGGAATTCACGAGCGGCCCAAGCCGGTAGGCCAAGTAATCATCGAGTGAGGCGATGGGTTGGACAGGAATGTGATTCCCGTTTGGCACCCATAGTTTACCAGTCGATTGAGTGACAATCGGGTAGTAGGCTTGGCTCGAAAGATCCTCTCCATCGTTGTTGTAAAGAATGCGCGGCAGGCCGCGATCTCCAAGCAGGTCCGCCGATGGTTTGACAGCATGCAGTTTGGTTTTTGCTGGAATGGTGGTTTGCGCGGCAACATACGGTGTGAGAGCAGCGAGGGTGCAGACGGCAGCGAGGGTTAGCGGCACGTAGCGTCGGGTGATGATGTTGATTACTGTATTCATAAATGTTCCTTTCCTTTTTATTTCTTTGTTTTTTAGTTATACTTGTTTTTTCCAAGTTCCTTTTTCAATGTTCCATATCAGCTCCTGTTATGTTCTGGATAGGGCTGAACACTGCTGCAAAAATTGGAAACCCTATTCCAATCATTGTTAGATCAACAGCCTCTTTCCCCCGCACAGTAATCATCGGTATCTTGCCGACCTTCAGAACCCTCCCTATCGCGTGCTCGCGTTCGTCCTACCAGTATTAGATTCGGGAGTGATCATCAGGCTCAGCGCCGTGAGCGTAGCGGTACTCGCCGAGGTAAAGACAAACTCGTTGGCTCCACGGTGCAGCAGCTTCGCCAGCTCAGGAGAAGTTGAGGACATGATTAGCGAGCCTTTGCTTCGTTCGGTCGTGAAGCGGTCGAGAGCGTGGCCGTTGATGCTCACACCTGGTGGTGTGAAATCGTCGGATTCTTTCCAGACCAGTTCGAGCCGGAAGGCCTTTACTGTGGCGGGATCGTCTGCGATGATCAGCGTGGCGGAAGCGGTTTTACCGGACTTACACTCCACCGGGAGCGGGCCCTGTTCACGGGTACCGTTGGAAAGCAAGCCGGACAGGTGAATGTGAATTCCGGGCATCCGGCGGTAGTCGGGGTCCAGGAAGTATTCCTTCGGTTGTTTCGCCAATAGGGCGGGATCGGAGAAGTCGGTCAGCAGCGGATATTCCTCCTTAACATAAAAGTTAAAGAGGTAAATGCCATCCGCACCCTTCTGGTAGAGGGTAGCGACTGCCGCGCGCAGGGTCTCCGGAGATCCGAAGCGTGCGAAGCGCATTTCGCCCCAGCTAGCGCGTTCGAGGGCGCCGTAAACCGGCACTTCGTGGCGATGCGCCAGCGTCACCCATTGGTCAATTCCACTTGCGGAAAAGAAATCCCCATCACCGGCGATCACCGCATCTATCCATCCCGCTTTCAGCCATGACCCAACATCCAGCCCGACATCGAGCGCTTTTCCGGGCGTGTCCGGCACCCGGCACACGAGTCGCACGGGATGTCCCCTCCTTTTGGCGGCCTCTGCGAGAATCGCGTGTGCCTGCCCAACGAACCCGGTAATTATCTGTGCATTCACTTCTCCTTTTCGGAAATAGATGGCAGCGCGCAGCCAGTCGAATTCGACGCCATCAAGGTCGTAACGGCGGCACGCCTCGCGCAGGATGCCAAGATAGTGTTCGCGGACTTCCGGCAACGAATAGTCGTATCCAAAATTTGTGCTCGAGGGGCCGAACTTGTATGGAAATGGCCCCTTGCCAGTGAGCCATGGTACGAACTGGGTCTGCCATTCCTCTTCAGTCGGAGGTTTCAGAAATAGATGCCTTTGCGCGCGTCGGACGGAATCCCACATGGAGGGATAGCCCATCCAGGCATGATGGTGGTCGTTCATTCGCATCGAGAAGAAGAATGTCCGCCCTTCCTGCTTCCACCAGTTCAGGATCGGTTGGAGCGGGTCGTCGCCGAGCGCGACGAGGTTGTCGCGTTTGGCGACCGCGCTGCCCTCGCGCTTCAGGTTCCAAATCGCCGCACCAAAATTTCCGCAATACGAGAGGCCCTTTACAGGGGAATGCGCGAGCGGCCCGAGCCGGTATGCCAAAAAATCATCGAGTGTGGCGATTGGCTGGACAGGAATGTGCTTCCCGTTAGGCACCCACAAGAAGGGGCCAGTCCATTCAATGGCAATAGGGTAGTAGGCTTGGGTCGTAAGATCAAAGCCATCGTTGTTGTAAAGAATGCGTGGCAAGCCGCGTTTTCCGAGCAGGTCCGCAGATGGCTTGACAGCATGCAGCTTGGGTTTGGCTGGAATGGTGGTTTGCGCGGCAACATACGGTGTGAGAGCAGCGAGGGTGCAGACGGCCGCGAGGGTTAGCTTCACGTAGCATCGGGTGATGAGGTTGATTACTGTATTCATAAATGTTCCTTTTGTTTTTATTTGTTTATGTATTGTTTTTTAACGGCCAGATGAAACTCCCAATGCACCAGCTGCGAGATTGTCTTGAGTGTGCAACATTTTCTTATGGTCGTTTCATCTGGTCGTCAGTTCTGACAGCGGGAGATGTCCTTCTACTTCTTGATGAGCTGCGCCGCGGTCTGCTTCACGGGCACCTTCAGGCGGCAGCGGCCCGAGACAGGTTTGCCCGCTGCCACATCCTCCTCAGTGAAGACGGCCATTAGGAGCTGGCCTGCGCCGCGGTCCTGATCGTAAACGACGTAGATTCTCCCGTCGACCGCCTGAACCCCGTCGGGATAGGTGCCCCAGCGCTCCTCCAGCAGCAGCCCGCCCCGCCATGACACACCGTCGTCGTCGGACAGGTAGGCCGTCAGATGCGTGCGCATCGTATATGGTTTGAATGACTTGGCCGCCTCCCCTTGCAATGTGTTGTGTCTGACCATCAGGAGGCGGCCGGATGCCAGACGTTTCGTCAGCATTCGCGCATTGGGCTGAGGGATCGCTGATGGCACCGGTTTCGACCAGTTGAAGCCATGATCAAACGAGGTGGTTTCCGAGTATCCGGGCATGCTGTAGGTGCGGAGAAAGCCGACGACGGTGCCGTCGGCTTTCTCGAACAGCGCCGGTTCGTCAAAGTCTCGGCCCGCCGCGAAAACGCCACCCCGGCGTTGCCAAGTCTTTCCTTGATCAGTCGAAGCCAGAAAGTTCGTCATCCGCCAGGGATCGAGCTCCACGAATGCCCGGCTTTCTCTGCGATCCCTTTCAAAATGGGGTTGGTTCGCAAGAGTCATGTCGGTGCGACTTAACAGCGACGTGGGCAGCAACCACGCGCCGTCCTGGAGCACGATCGGCTTGGTTAACACGATGCCGTCATACAGGCGTTCCGGGATGGACCATTCGAGGTTCTCGGCATCCGGATTGTCACAATGCGCTGCCCAGACACCTTCGCGGCCGTCACAGTAGCCCAGGGAATAGCTGAAAAACCACCACAGCCGCCCGGTCGGATCGACCCAGATATTGCCTTCGCGAAAACTGCGGGGAAAGCCGTTGGGCGTGCGAGGCTCCTTGATGATGTGGCGCGTCGTCCATGACTTGCCGTCGTCATCGCTTGCGGCCATGAGTTGCCAGGCTTTAGGCCCGTCTTGTTCGCCGCCAAAGAGAACCCAGAGCCGGCCGCCTGGCGTGCGGGTAATGCCGCCGCACCCATGGATGTAATTGGTGTTTTCCGGTCCGAACTCCGGCTCGATAAATGGACGGATGCGTGGGGGAATCAGCGTAAGCGGTTGGTCCTCGGCGATTCGGCGCTCAGTTGCATCCTCCTCCGCCAGCTCGCGGGCGCCTCCGATCCTGAACATGAAGCCATGATAACCGCTGATGACCTTAACGGCCAGCAGGTTGCGCCCCTTCCTGAGCTGCAACGTAAAGCGGTTTTTGATGTGTTCCGTGTACATGTCGTCGGTGGCGAGCGAGTCGCAGACCACCCGACCGTTGCACCAAATTTTCATCCGCGCATCAGCGCCCGCCCCGACCTCCACACTCCGGTCGGCATCCGATTCGATGTAGGTCAGCAGGTAGGCCGTCCTACCAAGCCAAGCACCGCCGTGGTCTGTTTGGAGATCCAGGTACAGGAAGCGTCGACAGTGTTCCAGGCGCGTCGCCTTGGCGCTCAGGGAGAGGCCGCCGGCATTGAGCGTAGCTGGGATGTCCGTGATGGTGGTGAAATCCGGTTCCGGCGTGTTGCGTTCGGCCATGCCGAACAGGAACCAGTCCGTGGGAAACTCGCAGTTGGCGGCGGAAGTGGTTTTTGCTGGAATAGTGTTTTGCGCGGCGACAGACTGTGTGAGTGCCGCAGCGATGCAGACGGCCGCGAGGGTGAGCAGCGCGTGGCGTCGGGTGATGAGATTGGTTGGGGTGTTCATATTTGTTACTTTCATTTTATCTGTTTGTTTTTTAGTTATACTTGCTTTTTCCAAATGTTCATTTTTCAATGTTTCATATCAGCTTCTCGACGGCTAACGAAGCTAACCACTGTGCAAGGAGTGAAAGAGTGTGTTTCATATTTGTTTAAGTTTTTGCTTTAGAATTCGTAATAAGTTTATTCTTCACCTTGCCAAACCATCCTATATTGCATATTATCATTGCTTCACGGTTGTTTTAGTCTTTCTCATCGCCCTATTCAATGCCGAGCTTTTCCTGTATTTTCTCTAGGGAAACTCCCATTGTTTCCGGCATAATCAGGATAATCCAGAAATTCCATAATCTGATAAGCAAAAAGGAAATCCTTCCGGGAGGAATCCACCGCAAAAATCTTCGGCGTTTTAACCCCGCTTGCCCTGACTTCGTCCATTATCCGGGCTTCAATCCCCATATAATTGTCGCCTTCAGGCCCGTCTTCAATCCGAAGAAAAAAGGTTTTTCCTTCAAAAAAAACCAAGTAAGTAATATGGTTTCCCTGCCCCCCTGACGGAAGAAATGAAAATTCTTTGCTTCCGAAATGCCGATGTAGCAGAGAAGATATGGAGTCTTCCAGATTTGAAGATTCCTTTTTTTTCCCGCTTTCAACAAGGGCATAAAAAGCAAACGGTCGGTCGCACTTCCAGTAATATATTGATTTTCGATTAACCATATTTTGTAAATTCTTAAAAAATATCCACGAAATTATCCATAGTGGGATATTTTCAGTGCGCTTTGCTAACTTATTTCTTGTTTTTCAGTGGCCGGGAAATAATCATTTGAAGTTTCGACTGCGGACTTTCGATTTTACCTGCCAGAATATCTTCTTCCGTAAATCTGGCAATTGCTATTTCTCCGGGACCCCTGTTGTGGTCGTACGTGACATAAATGGTTCCATCAGGTGCCTGGCATCCATCGGGATAAGTGACTCTTTCGCGGTCATCTATCACAAGACCTCCTTTCCATGTTTTGCCGTCATCTTCCGAAAGCCATGCGCTAAAATAGTTGCGTCCAGGGTGCTGATGAAGTTCTTTACCGTTCTTGATCAGCAAAAGGCGGCCCGAAGCCAGACGCCTGAAGAAGAAACGTGAATTGGGATTCTGAATGTTTGCCGCAGTTGAAGCAGGTTCAGACCATGTTGCACCCTTATCGGAAGAGAAACTTTCCATTATGCCTTTACCTGTTCGAGCCATCATCCACAATTGTCCGTCCTTTTTCTCCACAATCATCGCCTCATGCCAGTCGGGGTTGGGAAATGACCTGATGCCGAGCAGTTGCCAGGATTTTCCCTGGTCTTTTGATACGAGGACATTCACCCCACGATATGGGTCAAGTTCTGGAAAGATGCCGTTAAACACCCCGAATCCTTTGTTTTGCAGGAGGTACGATGGCAACAACCATTCGCCTGTGGAAAGTACAACCGGTTTGTTCAGCATGGAACCGTGCCAGATGCGTTTTGGCTTCGACCAAACGGGATTTTCTGAATCGGGATTTTCACAAACAGTTGCCCAAAGACCACTTCTGCCGTCGAAATGATTCATTGTCTGGTCGAAAAACAACCAGAGTTTTCCCAATGGGTCACTCCAGAAATTACCGATAATCACGGTTCTGGGAATCGGTAACGAAGGCGAACGTCCATCAATTACAAGACGGGGTTTCGACCAGGTTTCACCGTTGTCGTCACTTGATGCCGCAATAAGAAACGCACTTGGGCAATCACAGCCTCCTATCCATGCCGACCAGATTCGCCCCTTAACCGTCCGCTCAATTGTAAGGGCCATTACATAATCCTGTGTATCATAGTCGTAATTCGGAAGTGGTGAAGTATTGATTTCAGGCGGTATAAGAGCTAAATCGGCAACTTGACGCATAACCTTGTTTTCGTAGCGTTTTATTTCTTCGGGATTTAGTTTCTGAAATTCAGATTCGCTCTTCCTGTTAGGACGATGCTGAAGATTTTTGTTGCTCTGAGCCATGCCCGATATAGCAAACATTACCAATAGAATACCTGTTAATTTTCTCATGATTTGAAATTTAATAGAGCTTTTATGAATTAATTTACTGAATGATTGTTTCAATTTTCACATTTTCACACCTTTTGATTAAAAGCATAATGATCAATCAATCAAATAATCAGGTAAGTACAACCGCGGAAATTAAAAACAATATTGTAACCAACAGTGATATTTCCGAATGTCTTATAGCAATAGTTCGTTTGAGTGCCGGAATTCCCAGCCAAAACTGACTGATCATTTTTCACAAAATTTTGTCCGGTTACTCTGAAAACAGAAAAAAAAAATAAAATTACAAATACACGTTTCATACATTTATCTCCTTAGTTTGCGGTATAATTGATTCCGAAATAGAAACAGAAATACATTCGCATATAATAACCCGGTTTTCTATTTCTATAATATTTACTAAACATTTTTTTCAAAACTATTATTCTGCAGTAAAAACCCAGTTTCCTTTTTGAACATTAAATAAATAATAGGTTTTATTTTCTCCTGCATATTTTATTCCATTTACTTGTTTAACAACCATATAGTCATCATAAATCAATTTATTATTGGCTTTAATATGCCTTTGAACAATGTTGTCCTTGGGAATTCCGATGATAGCCTCTGTATTGTTGAGAACATTAATTTTTAACGTAAACTTGTTTCCACTTTGTGAAATGTCCACATGTATATTACCTTTGGGAGTTGGTGCAGTGCAATGCACTTCGTTCAGGCCTCCCAACTGAGGCATAATTTTAAAAGATTCATAACCAGGTTTGTCTGGCTCTATCCCTGCTACATACTGGCTTAATAATGTGAGAGATCCACCAGACCATCCATGGTTATATGACCCGCCACCGTATCCTTCTTTACCAATACCCCATCCTTCCCATAAGGTACTCAGGTCGCTTTCTACCATTTTTGAATATTTCTTTTTCATTCGATCTAAACCCCCTTTTGCGTCATGCATCACAAAAAAAGATTCCATGATATATTTTTCAATGTAAGGGCTGGCATGAAATTCAGTCTGAAATATTTTTTTTAATGCATCATATTTTGTGCTGTCAGCTATACCTGCAATTATTGCAAGAGCATTCCCCCTGTCGTCTGTAACACCTTTGTTTCCAGGAGTCCTGTAAGCTTTGCCATTCCAGAACTTTTTGTTGTAATTTTCTTTTATGGATTGCATTTTTATTCTGTAAGCCGTAGTATCATTGAAATTGCCTGTCAGCAAAGCCATTTCCTTTGCAGCATCTAAGGCCATATAATACCAACTGTTCTCAATAAGTGCAGCATCAATATCAACACCCCAGTCTAACCAGTCCCAACCACCGGGCCTATGTATAACTAATCCATCTTCTCCAAATTGCCAAAGACTTAAATATTTTTTCACTGCCGGATATACATACTTAATCAAAGATGTGTCAGCTGTGTATTGATAATATTTCCAAAAACCGTATTTTCCTACACTTGCCAGCATTTGAGTTGGAAGTTCTCTGTCCCAGCTTCCTGAAGGAACAGGGGAATATAAAGAACCATCAGATCTTTGCCAGTCAACAAGGTTTCTGATAGCTTTTTGAATGGCTTTTGTTCCATTGCTGTCGAGAGTATAAAATATTTGCCCCAACAAAATCACTGCATCTCCCCACCATTGCGATCTTTCCCTGTCGGGATCCTGAATGGCATCCCTCATATTTACATTTAATGTATTATATGATTTTTGCCACAGCTTGTTATAAAAAGAATCATTACATAAAAAAGCTCCTTTCAGTTCAGAATTATATCTGGTTTCCCTGTATTTTACATCAATTATTCTGACTCCCTTTGGAAAGCTGTAGATTACTTCATGCCCATTCTGATATCCGAAGGTTTCAAATTCCTGTACACCGTTTTTTGTAATATATTCTGTGCGAACATTATATTCGCTGCCACCTTTATAATTATCGGTTCGAATATCAATTCTTAATCCGGCAGGTGCATCTATTTTTAAATATGGTGTGATGGTTATATTCAGAGGGAGCTGAGCTTTGACTATTTGATTCCCTGAATTATCAGAGGAAATCTTAATATTTTTATATGAAATAATTCCGGAATTTTTCCAGAAAGGGATAGGACGGATCACCAGATTATTCCATGGCTTTATTGGTGGAAAACCATATTCCGCCGGTGTAAGCCATTCTTTATCATTATAATCAATTGATTGCCAATTTCCAATATCTTTCCCGGCATCAAAACAGATATTAAATTCAGGTAAACGATAATTAGGTAATGGTGGTGGTGTGTTGCCAAATGAAGGATGGCGAATGGCTTTCCAGGAGGAATCAGATTTTATCACCTTCCCACCAACAAAGGATTCAAAAATTAATGCTGCCTTACCGCTGCTTTTATGATTATAGCCATCTCTTCCCCAATACCACTCAAGTAAACCAATTTCATTAATCCCCTTTTTAAGATATTTAGCAATATCCAATTCATCATAATATGTGTCATTAGGATTTGGCCCGCGCCTTAATTCTCCTTCAAAAACAACCATTTTATCATTTATCCAAAGCCAATATTTTGAATCGGTACCAATTTTTGTCATTGCAGAAACGGGGACTTCAGTTAATTTGAATTGTTTCCTATAACATACCCAAATATTTGTGTCTTTTTTGCTATGGGGAATGCCAATCCATTTCGCCTTCCATCCGGACTCCTGAGCAAATAATAATGTGCTGCTAATGATAAGAATAACAAATAGCAGTTTCGTTTTTATTCTATTCATAATCACTATTAGTTACCAAAAACTATCTTTATTGCTTTTAAATAAGCATCTCCGTACCTTTTTTCGGGTAGTAAATAACTACCTTCGGTCCATTCGTTCCAGGAATTAAGCACCAATATTTTATGTTTTGGATTATACCTATCCAAAAAATATTTTGCATCTGTTAAAGCTTTCCCAAATGCTTCAGGTGTGTTACCTGTAAGTACAGGTGTCCACGGGTAATCATTTAATTCAAACTTATCGCTTTGCATGCAACGCGGACTTGCATCCCATCCCATTGAAACATTAGGTGTATAAAGTATGTCGGGATAGTCTTTTATAAAAGAATCCCAGTATCTCTTATTCTGTGTTAATGCTTCTGTGTATGGAACGGTCGGAAAGTCTGATTTGGAATAATTGAAGTGATGTATGTAAGCGTAAGTTGATACACTTTCGCATTGGAGAGTAGTCATCATTTCCTTGGCTGTTTTTGGTGCCCCATTACCTTTTAATTGTTTTACCAAATCATTATTAACCATCCAGCTCATGATATTGAAGTGGACACCTGGGAAACCAGCTTTCCTTGTTTTTTCATCAAGTAATTGAATGGCTTTTTTTGCTTCGCCAATTCCACCTATACCATTTATAAAAGTGATAATTTCATAGATCGAAAAATAAGGCTTGCCATCTATCTTCCAATAATTTGGTTGTTTGAAATATTTCTCGACAATATAAGTGGAGATGGTTTCCCATAATTCTTTCGAAATTTCTCCTTCAGTAAGTTTAACCCGGCTGTTATCGAATGTAGCGGGTTGAATATTCAACCAATCGTGATTTGCCCACATTAAAGCAAATTTTAAGCGGTTTCTGTTAGGTGCTTTCAAGAACCCTTTTTCCAATCCCTCTTGCAGATACTGCCCTGTGTTTGAGTACCAGTACCAATCATAAATAAAACAATCAATGCCATTATCGGCAGCCATATCAATTTCTTTGGCAGCCCATTTGGGATCTGCTTCATTAAAGTATCCCCATGTTGGAATCTTTGGTTGTTCATGCCCTGTAAACCTGGGCTTTGCTGCTTTTACAACCTCCCATTCTGTCCAGTTTTTGCCATGCCATCTCGTATTAATGCTATCGGGATGATAGTTAGGAAAATAATACACTGCTACTTCATATTCTTTATTCTTCTTTTCAGTTGATTTAATATCCTGCGCAGATACATTTGAGAAAAATATCGCAATAATGCATACGGTGAAAAGTACTTTTAATTTCATACTACTTGTTTTAATTTCAGATTTAATTATTAAAAAAAAAGTTTAAGGTTGATTTTTCTCAACCAATAATATCCAGTCTTCACTGTCCGGTTTATCGGGTATTGTCCATGTGCTATCTCCAGTCTGAAACGTTTTAATTATCGTGAAAATGCCATTCCTTATATTGAACCATTTTGCAGTATATGATACATTCTTTTCCATATTTTTTAATGTTCCAGTTGAGGGAACTTTGTTAAAAAAATATACGACATACAATTCCTTTTCGTTTGTAGCAATCAGTGATTGACTTTTGTCAGCAAAAACAGACCATGATCTATCATCAAACCTTGGAACCAGTTTCCACCATTGAATCGCAGTATAAAATTTCTTTAAAAATATAAGCTGCTTTGCGCCGGTTAAATTTATACCATCATACCAGTTTAGGTATCGTAACGGCATTTCATATCCTGTGCCATAGTCTGGGGGATCTTTTGAATACAAATCATTCCATATTCCATTTGAGCCATAACCGTAACCATATATTCCACTTTGAAAAGCCTGGTAACCAACACCAACTGCCCCTTTTGCATCAGTCCAGAAACCTTCATAAGGTGATTCATACAGCACGGAAGGTTTTGACGGTGAATAATTCCAGAAATCTTTGGCTACAGGCATAATATTACCACCCTGCCATTGGACGGCCCACCAGTTATGATATGCTTTATTTCCCCACCAGGAACTGGAAGCAACAGTTTTAGAAGTATTTTCCATGTGGGCAGTTAAGGGATGATGGTAGGCATCATTGTCTGAGATTGACTTTGCCGCTGCAAACCATTTTTTAATAGAAACTGAATCATATTTATTATACATATTTTTATCAATCTCCTGGGCAATAGTCCATAAAACCGGATATGCACCGTACCGTGCAGCCCAGTATCTGCCTAATTTTGCCATGAATTCTTCTGAATAAGCATCAGGATAATCGGCGGGATCCAAAGCCCAGCAAATTGCAGAGTTGGCATGTACTAATCCTTTATCAGCTATATACTTAAACTTTCGGTCTATGTTTTTAAATCCGGCAATATCTTTTTCATCAAATCCATCCCTGAAATTGCAAAAATGTTCTTCGTCAATGCCATTATGACTACCATCAGTTGCATTTCCATTTGATCCATGCGGATGTTGAATTGCTTCTGATTGATAAACAGTAAAACCTTGAGCTACTCTTTTATCAACTATATACTTAAACTGTGAAGCTACTCCTTTCCTGTTTGATGTGTTGAAACGTTCATGAATATAGAGCCAGTGTGTATCACCAAGATAAAAAAATGGTGTGCCATCATCATAAACAAAATATCTTCTATTATCGCTTATTTTCAAAAACCCATGTTTATAAATATCAAGAGTGCCACTATATGGATTGCATTTTATCGAAAGAGAAATAGCATTCAATCCGGTATTTGTAACATCGCTGCATGATGTAACCATGTTCCATTCGCCTGTTTCTGTTGGTGCAAAACGAATTTTCCATGTATTATTGCCATCCCAAAATGCAGGGCGTATAATTGTTTTACCACCAGTACGTGTGAAAGTAGCAGTGACTTCAACCTCACTGAAAGGATTTGAATAAGATTTGCTGCCGGTAAGTGCAATTTCAAGAACATTATACACTTCCACAACATAATTATCAACTCCCTTATGAGTTTTATTTTTTTCAACATTCATGGCAATTGCATTACAATTCTCAAACCCATGAAAATGCAAGGCAAAAAGAATCACAAACCAAAAGTAATTAGTTCTCATATTTATTTTATTTTATATTCTTTTATTATTGTCCCAATAGCATTTAAAATACTGGTATTATTACCCAAAGTAGGACATAGCCAGCCACCCTCATCAAATTCATTCCATGCATAAATCAAAACAGCATCGGCTTCAACAGTTGCTTTGTTTTTGTTTACCCATTGTAACGCATTACTCAGATTTGCTGCGAGCTCCTGTGGTGTACCATCGCTTACCCATTGATCGGGAGCTACTTTTGTCCAGGATACCGGATTATCAATTCGAGGCCTTGTATTGTGCCCTAATGTAACCCACGGAATTACTTTTCGGCCCTTCTTTTTATGATTTTCCCATCCCGTAGAATCTGCCCTGGGTATGACCGGGTAATAAGGTTCGCCATTTTTCCCTGTCCAGCTTATATACGAACTAAGCGCATCTGCCTTTAAACTATCCGCCATTGCAACAGCAGATTTTGCAGAAAATGCCATCACAGCAAAATATGGTTCCGGTATTCCTGCGGCTTTGCTTATTTTTCTCAGATGCTCAAGCTCGGCTGGTCTTGTAGTACCATTAAAAACATATACCAATGGTCTGCCATTTAGTACCTTTTGATAATTGTCTTCTTTGAACCTTTGTATTAACCACTCACCATCAGAATTGTAATCAAAAGGATTTGTACCAAGTATTACGCACCATTTAATGTCGTTTATATGCTGACTTTCAAGATATAGCTGTCTTGCAGTATCCATCCCGCTATGTGGTGGATACCAGCAAAATGCCCAATAGTCTAATCCTGCGTACTTTGCATAAGCAATTTCCTGGTCCATAATTTCCTGGGTTGTACCCCGACATTGAATAGAATCGTGCGAAATTTCTTTACTGTAAAATGGGGCACGGTAATGATATTGGTTTGGACTGAGAGATTTTTCAACCTGAAGTCCAACGGGATTGGCACTTACAGGGCTACTACTAATATCTCCAATCCAGGCATCCCAGCGGATTGCCCCAATTATTGGTCCAGATCCCTTACTAAGAGATATCTGAGGATTTTTTTCACGACAAGTTAATAATGTCAAACTAATAAGAATTCCAAATGTTAAGAAAGTTATCTTCATTTTATTTTTTCCCGATCTTGGGAGGTTTTGGAGCGTTCAGATTAATGATACCAATTGCCATTTCGAGCATTTTATCTGCATCATTTAGTTCAGCAGTAAATATTGCATTTCCTTCTCCTGTGGAAACATTAATGTTAATTGAAAAATCTTGATTTGAATTCGGGCTAATTTTTAATAATCCTTCATGCATCCCTTTTACTGAGTACCCGGATGGAACATTTTTCAGGATCAGAGAAATATTCTTCTCTTTTTTAGTTTTGTTCGTGATACTGAAATGTAATACTTTGGATGCACCAACCTGTATTTCAGGAGTTCCGGCATAATCGCATGTGAATGTCAATTCATCAGTGCCACGAGAAATCAGATAAGGGGAGCGTTGCCAGATTTGGGCTAATTCCTTTTTATCTGCAACAAGTAATGACCGCGAATCTGGAATGGCTGTTTTGCCGGTAGTAATTTTCAGTGTTGATTGATAAAATTCTGCAACCTTTTTTTGTGTGGCAACTGTTTTATCAGTAAGAACCTGTAATGTTGCAGGCACTTCAAATCCACTAACAGCCACTGTTTTAATTCCATCACCGATAGGAGCTTTCCACTTTTGAGGAATAATGGCAGTTCCATAAATAATACCCAGAATTGAACCAAGAGTTGCCCCTGTGCAATCAGTATCATCGCCACAGTTGACAGCTATGCAGATTGATTTACCAAAATCATTTTCTCCATAGAGCCAGCCAATCATCGTGAAAGCAACATTTCGCGGTGCCTGAAACCACCCCAGATCTTCCGTAGCTTTTATGACAGCCTCACGTGCCTGCTGCCAGGTCATTCCACCTTTCTTTGCTTCAACTGCTGTATTCACCGCCTTTGCAACACGACAATCACTTGGAATTGTTGTGAGGGCAAACTGTATAAGTTTATTCATGTCTTTTTCGACAAATGCTGCACTTTCGAGTGTGGCGGTGAATATTTCGGCAAAAGTGCCATCAGTACAACCATGGTCAACACAAGCATCATTCCAGGCAAATTGTGCAGCAAGCATTGGATTTCCGGGTGCAAGGCATGCCCATATTTCGGAACGAATCCAAGCACCATTACTTGTCTTCCATTTAGCGTTGTTATACTCGCCTGACAAAGGCGGCATAATTCCTAATTTCATATTGATTTTTCCTACTCCGTATTCGTTCCAGTTAACCGGCACATATTTAAGCCAGTATTCACCAAGTATGTAAGCATCAACACGATAATTATTCTCTTCCATTGCTTTTAGCCAGAGAATTTGCAAATCAAGGTCGTCATTAGCTGCCGGTTCACCTTCTTTAACATTAGTGTAAAAAGTAAGATTGTTAAGATCTGTTTTGCCTTCAAAAGGCATACCGAGAGTTCCGCCAATATTTTTACCAAGCCAACAGGCATATACTCGGTCACGAAATTCGGCATCGTTGATAGTTGTTTTTTTGATTTTTGCTTCGCTTTGAAAGGAAAAAAACAAAATGGAAACAAAGATCAACGTTTTTTTGAATTTTAATAATCGGTTGTTTTTCATGAATTTAAGTATTAATTGATGACTAATTCAGTGATTTAAGAACTTTTTTCAATGCTTTTAATCTTGAGGCATCTGCCTTGTTATTTTCATAAAGGGTTGGGCATAACCATCCGCCTTCATCATGTTCATTCCACGCATATATTATAACTGCTTTTGCCGGGCAAGTCTGTTTTCTCTCTTTTGTCCATAATATTGCTTCTTTCAGATGTGCAGCCAGTTCTTCGGGTGTAGGTAGCGCGAAATATTTCTCCATTCCCTCGTATGGCTTTTGCCAGCCAGTTTCCCACGGAACAGGTCGCTCGATGCGGGGCCTGCGATCCCATCCTGTCATTACTAATGGAACCACCTGTGCCCCGGTTGCTTCACTTTTTATCCAAACATTACGTGTTGAGGCTGTAAGTTCCGAAAAGGGTGTCCCATTAAATCCTCCGCTTCCCCAAATTGCATAATCTGAGATTGCCTCAGCACCAAGAATGTTTGCCATTTTTTTCGCAAGTTCAATATCAAAGTGCATTATAACCAGATATGGATCACCGCAATTTGCTTTTATTGATTCCGAACGTAAAGCGTCAATCAACTGCCTTGCTTTTTCGTTACCACCCACTTTTTCAACCCATGCTTCGTCAGGTCTGAAAATATAAATTAGCGGGCGATTTCCCATTACTTTCTGATATCCTGGCTCTTTTATTAATTTTAAAAGTCTGGCTCTTCCATTACCATACCCTTCATCAACACTGAAATTGACTGGTTGAGCTATGGCACAATAATTAATATCACTTCTCTTTTTACTTGAAAGATAAAGAGATAAACCCTGACTCATTGAATTTTCAGGGCTATATAAAAGAAATGCCCAATAATCCAAACCACCTTGTTTTGCAAATTCAATTTC
>CAILKW010000114.1 GCA_903834845.1 uncultured Bacteroidia bacterium
CTGAATCCCCGGGCAAATCTTACACTTACGTAATTCTTTATAACTGCTCGTGGATTACAAGAAACCAGACAATATTATTTCATTTATCAGGATGACAAAAGTGAATAACCTTAGGGTCATTAAATCTGCAAGTGCAGGAAATTGACTATTTATTTTCGCTTAGAAAACACGGTATCAAGCTTGGTTTGCAAAATATGCGTTTATTTGCTGATATGCTTGGCAATCCACAGGATAAATTAAAAATCATTCACATTGCGGGCACTAATGGAAAAGGGAGTTGCTGTAAATCAAGTAGTCAAAACTGCTACCACTCAACTGATGCAGTATAGTGCAAATAACAAATTCAAAACTATCAAAATAATCATTGTGGCCTCCGCAAAGAAACTGTTGTTTATGGAATGTTTGCAGGAATAGAATAATTCAATGGTGATATGCAACTGATCAACTTAAACCTTTTCTTTAGATAGTTAAAACCTCAATTTCTCAGTCATTAATCCAAATCGAAGAATATCCAGCCTGTGACTGAAATATATGTTGTAATAATCAGAACCATGATAAAATTGAACAAACAGCCCTATATCTTCAAGGAATTTTGGGTGGTAATAAAAAGTTAAACTTAGGTTAAGTCGGTCTAATGAACTGCCTGCTAGATTATTTAGCTTGCCAAACATCCAGATAGTTTCACCTTTAAGAGAAATATCCGGCCTTTTTGCCGTATTTGTTGTGTTTTTAGTTGGAATTTTAAATATTGAAAATGTATTATGCCAGCGATAACGGCTATATATTCCGTCAAGTTCCTCCTGAATCCAACCTTGCGGGTGAATTTCTAATGATGATTTGAAAAACTGATGTGCGTTAAAGCGGGTACTGTAATTTGTTATTATAAAACCAGTTTCAAAATAGTTAGTGGCGAAGTCGCCAGATTTTAAATTTATCTCGCCAGTGTCCCTATAAAAGCTGCTATCCTGCCCGTTGGAATGATGCGCAAACCGAAAAAACATGGTTTTAGTTAGATTATTCATACTCTTTAGACGATAGTATATCGTAGCTTGAGGCATATAACTGGGAGTTCGAACAGGGTACGACTTCTCTTGGTACATTCGAATGATAATCTGGGGTGTCAATACTCCCATCACTCTGGAATTTTTGCTTTGTCGCAAGTAAAAATTTGGAATTAAATTTCCTTCAAACCAAAGTGGTTCAATATTCCCAATATCAGTAGGAAAAGTTATGTAACTATTCCCCTGATTAACCTGAGAAATTATCGTTAGACCAATTCTAACTGGTATTGAATCTCTCTCCTGACCAGCACCGTAAAGGAAAAAAAACATTATAAACAAAACCAACAATGATATTTTCAACATAGCCCGAAAGTATAAAATTCTATTATATGGTTTCTATTTTTTGATTTTAAATGAGGCAATTATTAATGGTACTGCAAAACCCATCAAATATTTAATAGCTTTTTCAACCGTAATTCGTAATTCGTAATTTTTAATTCCTAATTCCCTTTCTTTTTGTGATTTTTTCTTTAATTCGGTCAACTACATAGTAAACCATTGGGACTAAATAAACTGTCAGAATCATGGACGACAGCAAACCGCCGATGATCACCCAGGCCAAACCATTTTTCCACTCGCTGGCAGTACCTTTTGCCAATGCTATGGGCAGCATCCCGATCGCCATTGCCAGCGTAGTCATTAGAATGGGGCGCATACGCTCCTTTCCTGCAATGACCAAAGCTTCTCTATAATACTTGCCCTGTGCTTTCAACTGATTGGTGAAATCAACAATCAGGATCGCATTTTTTGTTACCAATCCCATTAGCATGATCAATCCCAACTGTGCGAACAAGGTCAGATGGTTTAACGATAAGTTTAATGCAAGGAAAGCACCAATGCCAGCCATCGGAATGGCAAATAATGCCACGAACGGATAAATATAACTGTCGTAAAGTGCAATCATAATCAGATAAATTAATATAAATGAGATGAATAGAACTGACCCCAAAGCCCCAAAACTTTCGTTTTGTGTCTTGATATCTGCCCCCCATGTCAATTTTACACCTTCGGGCAAGGGCTGTGTTTTCAGAAAACTTATTGCTTCATCAGCAAGTGTTCCTGATGGCCTGCCAAACGATTCAGAAGTGATGGTTACAGAAGGTTGCCTGTCCAATCTTTCGAGCAACGATGGCGAATTATCTTGCCTGACTTTGGCAAACTGCGATACTTCAACGGAAATATTCATTGGGTTTACGATGGAGAGGCGTTGCACATCTTCGAAATTTTTGCGGTCCCAATTATCCAACCAAATTCTTACCGGATATTCTGTTCCATTTTCTGTCAACGTGGCATCATCGTTTCCGGTGAAGGCGGTCCTTAAATTTAACCCAACATAGGCTGTGGTCAACCCCAACCTCTGCATTCTATCTTTGTCGGGGATCACCTTGTATTCAGGGCTACCTTCTTTTACAGATAACTGGACATTATCGGCACCCGGAATACGCTCGATAGCAGCTTTAAGCTCTTTTCCCGTTTTCATTACCAAATCCAGGTCGCTTCCGCTCAAGGTTATTTTGATGGGAGCCTGTTTGGGCAGTAAACCTAAAATTGCCATTGAAAAGTTTACTCCCGAAAATTGCCTTTTCAGCTCTTCGCGAAGCGATTTCATAAACGCCTCCGTTTTGATGATCCGTTCCTTTTCCGGCCTTAACTGAATTGTAAATTCGGATAAATTGGCTGAGCCAACCCCTAAACTTCCAATACCAGTACTTGGCCCTGCAATGTTGCTGAAAAGTGTGGCAACCTCAGGTTGCTGAAGGATAAAGTTTTCTACCCGTTGAGTCCTGATATTGTTCTCCTGTACGGTTGTCGTTTTATCATATTCCAGGTTCAAACGGAACTTCCCCTGGTCTCCGGTTGACATCATTTCTTTGCCAATAATGCCCTGTTTCATCATCACCCCTGTCATGATCAAAAGAAAAACGACTAACCCTGTGAAGATGAGCTTATGGGAAAGTACCCATTCTAATTGATGGCCATACCAATTGATAAATTTTGTAAGCTGCCGTTCAAACCAGAGGAGAAAACGGTTCATGTAGTTGGTAGGTTGTAAATCTTCCTTTTTCCCAATCCGGGAAGCCAACCAGGGTACCAGGGTAAAACCCACCAACAGGCTGGTTAGCGTTGATGTTATCACCACGATTGAAAATTGTTTCAGCATATCGGCCACAAATACCTGCAAAAACAGAATAGGTAAGAATACAACCACGTCAACCAAAGTAATTGAAATGGCCGAAAAACCAATTTCCATACGCCCTTCTAATGCCGCGGATTCCTTGTCTTTGCCCATGTCCAAATGCCGTTGAATATTTTCCAGAATTACAATGGCATCATCTACGAGGATTCCGATAATCAGGGACATGGCAAGCAACGTCATCAGGTTTAACGTGAAACCCATCAGCCACATAACTGCAAAAGCTGTGATCAGCGAAGTCGGGATTGCAATTAATACAATCAACGAGTTCCTGTAACTTCTTAAGAACAGAAACATAACCAATGAAACCAGGATTACCGCCAGAATCAGGTCATCAACTACTGAATTTACCGCTGCAATTGTCATGTCGGTCGAATCATCTGCAACAACAAATTTCACCCCGTATTTTGCGTTTACACTTTCAATTTGTTTTAGTTTCGTATGAACCAATTTTGAGACTTCCACCGCATTGGCATCGCCTTGTTTTTTTAACAACAGTCCTATTCCGTTTACCCCGTTATACCTGCTTACTGAACTTATCTCTTTCACCCCATCTATAACTGATGCCACATCTTTTACATATACCGACATTCCCGGTGCAGGCATTGCGACCTGAACATTCATTATGTCATTTACTGTTGAAAATTTACCGGTCAGACGGACTGAGTTGCTTTCTTTTTCGGTTTGCGCTTTTCCGGCAGGCAAATCAATACCTGAGCGGTTAATGGACTCAACAACCTGATATAGTGATACTTTATATAATTTAAGTTTTTCCTGATCAGCCTTCACCTGTATTTCACGCTCCTCGCCACCAAGTAGGGTAATTTCTGCCACACCCTTCAACTGTTGGATTTGCGGAAGATACTCGTCCTTCATTTTCTGATAGAACTCTGTAGCTGGCAACTTACTTGTGGCACTGATCGAAATGATCGGCAAATCGTTGGGGGAGACCTTACTCATTACAGGACTCAAAATATCGGCAGGCAGGTCCTTGCGGATATTGTCGATATACCGCTGGGCATCCTGCATGGCAATGTTCAGATCTGTCCCGTACTTCAGGTTAGCAATAATCGCAGAGGCGTTGGGCATCGACTTGGTCTCCAGATAATCGACTCCTTCGAGATTTGACAAGGCATCTTCAATTTTTCTTGAAACAGAGGTCTCCACTTCATTGGGTTCGGCACCCGGGTACATTGTTTTGATTACAACTACCGGTTGGTTAAAGTCCGGCAACAGTTCGTAACCCAGGTTTGTAAAACCGATGATCCCCAACAAGGCGAATACACTGAAAAGGACAATGATCAGTGACGGCCGTTTGATTGCTATTTCTGTAATGTTCATTTTTAATCCGTAATTAGTAATTCGTAATTGTCACATTTGCCCCATCAAACAAGTTAATAAATCCATTGGTTATAATTACATCACCTTCGGATAAACCACTTGATACCAATATTATATCCTGATATCTGGTAGTCGTGGATATATTTTGAAGAATGGCCTTTCCATTTTTCACGATGTAAACTTGTGGGTGAATATTTGTCCCAATTATAGAAGATGCAGGGATAATAATATACTTTTCGCCACTATCGTTTCTCAACTCGACTTTCCCAAACATTCCCGATTTGATTTTTAATCCGGGAGTATTACCAACTAAGAATTGTACCGGAAAACTGTTTCCCATGTTAGCTTTGCTTCCAGTCAAGGTTATTTTACCCAACAATACCGTTTCAGGATAGGCATCGGCACGAAGGGAATATTGCCGATTCTGATCAAACTGGTTTAACTCTTGTTCAGGGACATTTATGGTAAATCGTAGAAACGAGATATCAGTAATTTGTAGCAAGGGAACTCCTGGTGCAGCAAAGGCACCTTCTTCGGTAAGCTTGGCCGTAACTACTCCATTGAAAGGAGCGGTGATCGTTGTTTTATTGATCTGCTCAAGTAAAGTGGCCATCTGCACCTTTGCCGATTTTAAGCCCAAAATCGTCTTTTCGAGTTGAACGCCTTGAATGGCATCGGCATTGGCAAGAACTGTATATCGTTTCACATCGGTCTCCAGTCCTTCTATCTGGATTTCAATGGTTTGCAATTGCAGTTTCAATAAGGTATTGTCCAATTGAATTAATGCCTGACCTTTTTTGACCAGGCTTCCTGCTTCTACCAATACAGAATTGATCTTGCCCTGAATATCGGAACTTATCCGGGTCTCTTTATTGGGCTCAAATGTTCCCGTGTAGAAAAGATCGTTTTTAACACTTTCAAGTTTCAAAGTGTTGGCCTGTACGTTGATGGCCTGTTCCTTGTCGTATTGATAAACCCTGGTTACAGTGGTTTCCTTATTCCTTCTGAGTTGAAATACTACCCCGGCAATTAACGTGATTGCCACAATTGTATAAATTATTGTCTTCTTCATTTCATCATTTTTTAATTCGTTATTTTTAATTTTTAATTGAAATCAGGTTTCCTGATGCGCGTTTGTATTCCAATTCTGACTTTCGAAGATTGACCATAGCAACAATATAGTTTTGCTGAACCTCACGCACGGCATTGTCGGCCATGAGTAAATCGGTAATGTTCGCCACACCCTGCTTGTTTTGCAGTACAGTATTGTTATATATCTTTTTTGCCAGTTTTATTTGATTTCCGACTGTTACAATATTCTGATTAGCAAGTGCATATTGCATTTCTGCATTAATCAGGTCGAGTTTGGATTTTTCGGTTGCCATTTCTTTCTGAAGGTTGGTTTTCTGTATATCGATCTTTTTCTGAACAATCTTATGCCTTGTAACCGTACTGTTAAAAAGCGGAACTGAGAGTTGTGCCCCGACATATCCTATCGGATGGAAATTGAAAAAGCTGTTGCTGCCAGTTGTACCAAAACCGGTTGTTCCATAAACCCCGTAGAGGCCCAAGGTAGGCAATTTAGAGTTTTGAAGGCCTTTTAACTCGGAGTTGTTAAATGCTATTTTCTTGTCTATAAGTAGTATATCCGTAGTAACCTGAGATTGGAAATCCCTTTCAACTTCCGTTTTTCCGCCTATTTCAACCTCGATGGAATCAGAAATTGGTTTGCCCATTAGGAATTTAAGCGCATTCAAAACTTGCTGTTGCTGCGAAAAAACGGTACTTCTTTGATTGTTTATTTGATCCAATTGAAGTTTCAGCCTGTCAACATCTGTTCCTTTGGCAAGTTGCTGTTGGTTCAGCAAGCTGGTAGTTTGCACCAATTTATTGGTATTTACTATATTGCTATCCAAAAAAGCAAGTTGTGTCAGCAGGATTTGTGCATTATAATAGGCATTTGAAATTTCCAGCACTACATCCTCATCGGTTTTAATCAATTGTAATTCTGATAGATCACGTGCAATCCTAGTGGTCTTTATTGCTCCCGTAGCTGTAGGATTATAGACTGGCACTGTAAGTTGCAGGTTGGCATTCAGGCTATGTGGTACGCCAAATTGAACCTCTTTGTAGGTGCCAGCCGGTCCGCCAAAAGCTGCTGCAGGCATTAACTGATATGGTAGGTCGGTATAATAACGATAGTCTGCCATCCCATTTAACTTTGGAAGCAAGTTGCCTTTCGTTTCTTGGTTCTTCTCACTGGCTAAAAGAACATCCTGTTGCGAAAGTTTTATGGTTCGGTTGTTCCGTAATGCAGTTTCGATGCATTGTTCCAGTGAGATTGTTTGGGATGTCAGATTTCCCGGAATCTGAATAAGGATAAAAACAAGGAGCATGCCTGTGTTTCTGAAACGTGTGTGTGTTTTCACTAACATGATGGATCAAATTTTTTTTGTAATATTATTTTGTAAAAGGTCATAATTGTATATGAGATAGCAATGCCTAATGACTTAATGTTCCGAGGCTTTTTGGATTCAGCTGATCAAACCCCGTTGTCGGTTTTTTCACGATAAACACCCTGAAAATATTACTACTGGCAGTACTCTGCGAACCGTCATTCGTCCAAAAAATATTGATCTCTGTACTATTAATGCCTCCATAAATATAGCCAACTAAGGTTGAATCAGAAGTAAGGTCATCTAATTTTATCACTTTATTATCAAACACAGGCAGGTTTTCGCAGCAAATAAATTCTGAGCCTGCACCTAAAAGGGAGGGCAATTCTATTGGCAATTTATACTCTGCCATTGTTCCTTGTTGGTCTCTTGTGACTCTGGCAATGGTTTTTACAAAAGGGACATCACTATTTTGAATTAAAATGCCTGAACTGTCGCGGTATTGTGCAATACCACCAAAAAACAAGTTGTGCATTTCATTTGCACCCTCGCTAAATAACGGGATATGTGCACAATGGTAATTGTTATAGTATTGCGAAAAATTATTATTGACCATATACCCTGCACTATCAATATTTACACAATTTAAAAAGGGCAAATCTGCACTTACCTGAAAAACACCGGAAAATGCGGTAAGCCCCTCCTTACCATCAGGCATTATTTGTGGAATCACATTATAATCACGACGGTGAAAATTAAGCGTATCTGTGATCCCCGGCAAATGTATAACGATTAAGTCAGATCCATTATCAACAATCTTAAATTTGCGAATCGAATTGGTGTAATCCTGCTTAAAAGTGGGGTGATTCATTGGATTATATCTCCCATCAAAACGCTGACCACCTGTAAGATAGTAGGTATTGTATATTTTATTCAGATATCCGCCTGTAACAGCAAATTGTTCATCTTTAAACTGCCTGAAATATGAGGTAAAAGACTTTTTGCTGATAATAGAGTTGATAACATCTGGAACTTTTACTGCAGTGAGGTAAGGATACGTAATATGATCAGCAGCAGAATTACTGTAACCATATCCTCCTGTAATGTACAGGTAATTACCCTCCTGGTGAAATTCCATGTTGGTTGAACTTAATTGCTCCTGCACGGAAAGGGGCAAAGATGTTAAAGCAGCAGACCACTTTTTCCGTGCTATGGGATCAATTACAATTAGCTGATTGTTTTGCCCTGCTTCATTAAATGTAGCCCAGGGTTGGCGGCGGTGCAAACCGTCTGAACGTCCGCCAAGAATAAGCCATTTGCCGTCATGTTGTCCAAAAGCAAAGCTCTGTAATCCAACCAATCCCCTGATTTGCAATGGCTCAATTACTACTTGAAAAGGGGTGATTTGTGCCTTGACAACCAAGGTAAATGCAAATAGCAAGAGGAAAAACAGACTGAATTTCATCATTCTTTATTTTTAATAAGCATGAGTATAGATTGTATCATATTGTTACCATTCAGGCTGATATCAAATTCAAAATTTGCAATCCGCCATTTAAACATTTGTAGTTTGAAAGCACCCATAACTATATGCATCATTTCATCGGC
>CAILKW010000115.1 GCA_903834845.1 uncultured Bacteroidia bacterium
GGCTTGGTGAACGAAAAACCGATAATTGTTCCAGGATTCAGTATAGGTTGCATTGTTTTTCTGAAAGCTTCAATGTCTTCGACCTCAATTCGATCAATCAAATCAAATATTAGCTGGTAATCATCTTTGTCAGGCCCGTTTTTCTTTAATAATTCAGGCAGGGAAATTCTCATAGGAGTCGTTGTAATTGCGAAATTCACAGATTGAAACATGGAGTTAAAATTAGCAATGCTCACCTATCCTTTAAATGCCGCTTCAAGTTGGTCTTTTTTATTTTCATTTACAGAAATTACAGTCATTTTATCTGCAATAATTATTTCAGGAAACTTTGCCAAAAAAATTTTTCGAAGATTTACAATATATATTTCACTTACTTTCAGGAAATTACCATCAGTAAATATTTTACCAATTTCATCAAGATTTTTTTCTGACTGTAATTCTTCATCAAGAAAATGGATCACAGAACCATTTCCCTGGCTTTCGATGTAATAAACATCATTTGGATGAATTCTTTCCAACCCTTTAATTCCCTGTATAATAAGGTGATCTTTATTTTCGTTGCCAAATCCGAAGAACTGATTAAACTGGTCACTTTCCATTTTCAATTTCATATCATTTTCGAATTTGAATCGTGAGATTTCAATATTTGTTTGAAGGTCTTTTTCGGTGAAAGGTTTAATTATATATCCGTAAGGCAATGATGTTTTTGCTTTTTCAATTGTGGAAATATCTGCGTTGGCTGTAAGGTATATTATTGGAACATCGTGTTTTTGCCGTATTAGGTTAGCGGTTTCTATTCCGGTCATTTCGCCTTTTAACATTATATCCATCAGGATTATATCCGGTAAACTTTTCTCGACCTCCTGAAGGGCGGCTTTACCTGTAACCACTGCTTTTTGGACAATATACCCAAGGCTTTGAAGGCTTTCTTCAATGTCAGTGGCTACAAGAATTTCGTCTTCAACAATAAGTACCTTAAGTTTTGACATAGCACAAAAATTTTAAAATTTTATGATAAATTTTGTCCCTGCCGATAAATCACATTCAATGGTTCCATCGATTTGCTGAGTCAATTTGTTTACAATTTTTAATCCAAGAGATTTGGCATTTTCAACATCGAATGATTTGTCAATACCGATACCGTTATCGCTTACTTCAAGTTGAAATTTACCATTTTCGATAGTTGCAAGTTTAATAGTAATTATTCCCTCTTCACTGTCTTTAAAAGCATATTTGAATGAATTGGAAATTAGCTCATTAAGTATTAGTCCACAAGGTATTCCGGTGTCGAGAGGCAAAAGTACATCTTCGATTTCGTAAACAAATTTTATTAAACCCTGCTGTTCGGAATAAGAACGGGCAAGATTTGCAGCAAGGCTTTTTGCATAGTTGATAAACTTGATATTAGCTAAGTTTTCATTACGGTAAAGGTCTTCGTGAACTAGAGCCATAGAACGAATACGGTTTTGGCTTTCCTGAAGAACCTCTATCAATGTTGGGTCATCAATAAGGCGTTCCTGCATTTTTAAAATGCTTGATATTATTTGCATGTTGTTTTTAACTCGGTGATGCACCTCCTTGAGTAAAATGTCCTTTTCGACAACAGAACGTTTTAAGTTTTCTTCAGCCTGACGGCGTTTTAACTCTTTCTCTTCAAATTCTTTTTTCATTAAAATGTTGGATGCCAGTTCATCAATCAGAGAGTAAAGTTTTTTTGTATCCACCGGTTTGATCAAATATCCATTAACTCCAAGGTCAATGGCTTCAAGAAAATATTCCTTTATGCTGTATGCCGACATTACAACAACCTTGATATCAAAGTCAATTTCCTTTATACATTTAATCATTTCCAACCCGTCCATAATTGGCATACTGATATCAGTGATTACCATATCGGGTTTAAATTTTTTGTAAATCTCGAGGCCCTCTTTACCGTCTTCGGCGACAAAAAACTGCTTTACTCTTTTTGATAGCAACCTATTGTAAAGAAGACGGAGGGTTTCGTTATCTTCAACAAAAAGAAGCGAAATATCGTTGTGGTTAACCTGTTCCATTTGCTAAAAGTTTTATTGATGTGTTTATATATTACCCTAGGTATTTTTCGATGAGTTCGATAAATTCAGTAATATTAATAGGTTTCGATATATAGTCATCGCAACCGGCATGCAAACTTCGTTCGCGATCACCATCCATCGCATAAGCAGTTTGTGCAATAATTGGCAAATTGCTATTCAAGGCCTTAATTTGTTTTGTGGCATCGATCCCATTAAGAATTGGCATCCTGATGTCCATAAGAACCAAATCGATGTTCTGATTTGTACGACATTCCTGGACAGCCTCCTGGCCGTTTTTTGTCCATATTAAGTTTACTTCTGTTTTTCTAAGTAATTTTTGTACCAATAAAAAATTTGTTGGTACGTCTTCAACAACAAGAATAACTTTATTTTTCCATTTGTCATTCATAATTTCAAACTTTTTGATTCAGATTTATTATTGATTCAGTACTTTGATTAAACGGCAA
>CAILKW010000116.1 GCA_903834845.1 uncultured Bacteroidia bacterium
ATCGGTAAATTTAAGTATCCTGAAGTTTCTTGCATTTGAGCAAGTCCTGAAAAACAGTTTGACTACATTGCCAATGGGTGGCGGTAAAGGTGGTACAGACTTCAATCCAAAAGGAAAATCAGATAATGAAGTAATGCGTTTTTGTCAGTCGTTTATGACAGAACTTCAACGACATATAGGACCTGATACAGACGTTCCTGCCGGTGACATCGGTGTTGGTGGCCGCGAAATCGGTTTCATGTACGGACAATATAAAAGACTTCGTAATGAATTTACAGGCACTCTTACCGGAAAAGGTAACAACTGGGGTGGCAGTCCGTTACGTCCTGAAGCAACAGGATATGGAACAACATATTTTGCTCAGGAAATGCTCAAAACAAGAGGCGATTCAATAGAAGGAAAAACCGTAGTTATTTCGGGTTCCGGAAATGTTTCGCAATACGCAGTTGAGAAAGTGACTCAATTAGGAGGAAAAGTTGTGACACTTTCTGATTCAAATGGATATATTTATGATCCCGATGGTATTGATGCAGATAAACTTGCTTATGTATTAGAACTCAAGAATGTATTCCGTGGTCGTATCAAAGAATATGTTGATGAATACCCAAGTGCACAATATTTCGAAAATGAGCGTCCCTGGAGTGTTAAATGCGATATAGCACTGCCTTGTGCCACGCAAAATGAACTCCATGAACATGATGCAAAAACTTTGATTGCTAATGGTTGTATTTGTGTTGCCGAAGGAGCTAACATGCCATCAACTCCTAAAGCTGTTGATGTTTTTCTGGCTAATAAAATCCTTTACGGCCCCGGAAAAGCAGCAAATGCCGGAGGCGTAGCAACTTCAGGTCTTGAAATGACCCAGAACTCAATGCGTATAAAATGGACACCGGAAGAGGTAGATGACAAATTGAAGTCAATAATGAAAAATATTCATCAAACTTGTGTTGAAAACGGCACAGAGCCAGATGGTTTTGTTAACTATGTGAAAGGTGCAAATATCGGTGGATTCCTTAAAGTCGCAAGTGCGATGAGAGAGCAAGGATTAGTTTAACAAAATCAATCTTTTAAAAGAAGGGGAGCGAAAGCTCCCCTTTTCTTGTTTATGATGAATTTGAACCTCCATTTGTTATTTCCCTATTGAACCTTTTAAGAATATGTATATAAAAATTTATCACTCCCAACTAAGAACCCTCGATTTACGTATCTGAAAAAGCCTTGAAAGAGATTTTGTGAGCCGTTAAAAAAAATATCGAAAAAACACTTGTGTTATAAACCAATTATTCAATGCATTATGCCATATTATCATATTTTTCGAATATTTAGTAAGTCGTGTACTTAAATTTATATTTCAACTTTATTTGGAAGGTTGAAATATATTACTTAATTTTGTACAATTATTACTTAGATATTATATTTGAAAACAACCCTAAAAAATATTGCTTCAATCCAAACCGGAGTTTTCGCCAAACCTGCCCTAACCGGAGATTTGGTCTATCTGCAAGCCCGACATTTTGATGAAAACGGACAACTCCTTGGTTCCCCTCATCCTGATTTACATTTCAACGATTTTAGCGAAAAACATATACTGCGAATTAACGATGTGCTGTTTGCTTCAAAAGGCACGAAAAACTTTGCCATCGCTTATGAAGATTATTTTCCGCCATCTGTCGCTTCTACTTCGTTTTTTGTGATCCGGTTACAAAATGATTCCATTTTGCCGCAATATCTGGCCTGGTACCTGAACAACCCTGATTCACAACAGTTTCTAAAATGCTTTGCAAGAGGCACTTCCATCGCATCAATCTCAAAAGCTGTACTGGAGGAGATGGAGATTGGTATTCCAGGTTTGAAAACACAGCAACTAATTTTGAAAATCGCACAGTTGCGCGACACTGAAAAAAAAATAAAACAAAAAATCGAAACCCACAGGGAAAAGCTTATACAACAGTTGATAATCAACGCAATAAAATAGATCCATGACCAAGAAAATTACCCAGAAAGACATCAACGATGCAGTTTGGAAAGCCTGCGACACTTTCCGCGGAAGCATCGACCCAAGTATTTACAAAGATTATGTGCTCACCATGCTTTTCGTAAAATACCTGAGCGATGTTCGCGACGACAAATATGAAACGCACCTGAAAAAATACAATGGTGACAAGGAACGGGCAGAAAGGGCGATGAAACACGAACGTTTTGTGGTACCGGAACACTGCCATTTCAACTATTTGTATGAGCACCGAAATGAACTCAATATTGGAGAAATCATCGATATTGGCTTGGAAGACCTAGTGGAAGCCAATCGCGACAAGCTTTACAGCGAAGACGGTGCAGGAATTTTCCAGAACATCAATTTCAACAGTAGCGTATTGGGCGATACAAAAGATAAAAACACCCGGTTGAAGAACCTGTTGCTTGATTTTAACAAAGATACCTTGGACCTTCGCCCTTCACACCTCGAAGGCACCGATATTATTGGTGGCGCATACATGTTCCTGATCGAAAATTTTGCCAGCGATGCCGGTAAAAAAGCAGGGGAATTCTTTACCCCTAAGGAGGTCTCGACCCTTATTGCCAAACTCACGAAATCGAAACCCGGCTCACGGATTTGCGATCCCACCTGCGGTTCAGCTTCCTTGCTCATTAAAGCCGGGGAAGAAGTTGGCTCCGACAACTTTTCCCTTTACGGACAAGAAGCCAATGGCAGCACCTGGGCTTTGGCGGTGATGAACATGTTTTTGCATGGTTTCGACAATGCCACGATACGGTGGGGCGATACAATCCGTAACCCGAAACTGAAAGAAGGGGATGCCCTGATGAAGTTTGATACCGTGGTGGCCAATCCCCCATTCTCGTTAGACAAGTGGGGAAAGGTTAACGACAAGGAGGAGAACAAATCGAGCGACAGTTTTGATCCCGAAACTGACAAGTACCACCGTTTTTGGAGGGGCACACCTCCTAAAAGTAAGGGAGATTGGGCATTTATCAGCCACATGATCGAAACGACTTACCAGGGGAAAGGTAAAGTGGGCGTTGTGGTCCCTCATGGTGTGCTTTTCCGTGGGGCCAGTGAAGGGAAGATAAGGCAGAAAACAATTGAGGAAAATATCCTTGAGGCCGTAATTGGTTTACCTGCCAACCTGTTTTTTGGCACAGGGATTCCTGCAGCAATTTTGATTTTCAACAAAGGTAAAATCAACAATACCAATGTATTGTTTATCGATGCCAGTAAAAGTTACGAATCGGCAAAGAACCAGAACCGGCTTCGCCCTTCTGATATTGACCACATTGTGGATACTTACAGGCAGTTCAACGAAGGAAAGTTAAAAGCCGGAATCGTGGAGGATAAATTCAGTTTTGTGGCCACTTTTGAAGAAATCCATGAAAACGATTTTAACCTGAATATTCCGCGCTATGTGGATACTTTTGAAGAAGAAGCCGAAGTCGATATCGCAGGAGTTCAAATGGAGATTGAAAAGTTGGAGGTGGAATTGAAATCGGTACAGGATGAAATGGGGAAATATTTAAACGAATTAATGGGGTAATAATCGTCAAGCAATTCCTTTTAAAGGTGTCGAATTCGCCACCTTTAAAAGATAAGATGGACATATCTAAAATATAATGGAATGACAAAAGACTACCAAATGCTGCAAACCAATAGATCGAATGGAGGGAGAACATCAAGTGCTTTTAATCCCAGTGATCTTGAATTTAAGATATCTGATTATCAATTCATTAACAATATAAAGGTGTGTCGAAGTAAATAATCTTAAAGAGTTACCTATGGAAAATCAATTATCAAAAACAAATCAGACTGTATTTGAGCAATTTAAACGAATTGATGGCGATGGTAATGAGTGGTGGTCGGCTCGTGAACTTGGGAAAATTTTGGAATATTCCGAATATCGTCATTTCAAACCTGTAATTGACAAAGCCAGGGAGGCATGTAGAAATAGTGGTCTGAAAATAAAAAACCATTTCGAGGACTTCCTCGAAATGGTTCGAATTGGTTCAGGAGCGGAAAGACCAATGAAAGATGGCGTAAAACTCTCACGGTATGCCTGTTACCTGATAGTCCAAAATGCAGATCCATCAAAAGAAGTTGTTGCTTTGGGCCAAACATATTTTGCCATACAGACCCGTTTGCAGGAAATAAGGCAAATGGACGAGTACAACCGGCTTAGCAGCGAAGATGAAAAGCGTTTATTTCTCCGAAATGAAATGAAGAAGCACAACCTTCAATTGGCCGATGCAGCAAAAGATGCTGGAGTAATCGAACCTGTTGATTATGCCATTTTTCAAAACCATGGTTACATGGGGCTTTATGGAGGGTTGGATGCCAAAGGAATCCATGCTAGAAAAGGCTTGAAAAAAAGCGAGCAAATTCTCGACCACATGGGTAGTACCGAATTGGCGGCCAATTTGTTCCGTGCTACCCAAACCGAAGACAAACTTAGAAGGGAAAATATAAAGGGAAAACAAAAGGCAAATGTGACCCATTTTGAAATAGGCAAAAAGGTACGTAAAACCATTGAAGAGATTGGGGGAACAATGCCCGAAAATCTGCCAACCGAATCAAGTATCAAAAAAATTGAAAAAGCAACCGGACCCAAATCAATTAAAGCAGCTAAAACAGAACACAATGCAAAATAACACCTCAAAACCATTTTACAATACAACTATACCAAACGATTGGGAATCTTTTGAACTTAAGGATATTTCAGAAAAAATAATGGTTGGAATTGCAAGTGCTGCAACTCATGCTTATAGTGATTCTGGAATTATTTTATTTCGAAATCAGAATATTAAAGATGGCTTTTTGGATGATTCTGATATCTTGTTTATTAATAAAGAATATGAAAAAGCGCATAGAAATAAGCGTTTAGTGGGAGGTGATATTTTAATCGCAAGGACTGGTTACCCCGGAACAGCTTGTTTGGTTCCAGATAAATATGTTGGGGCTCAAAGTTTCACCACACTGATTGCAAGACCAAATCATAATCTTGTAAACAAAGAATATTTATGCTTTTATATTAATTCGGATATTGGGCAAGGTTATTTCGAGACAAATCAAATTGGAGGAGGACAAAAAAATGTGAATGCTGGAACATTAGAATTTATGCCAATTCCACTTCCCCCTCTTCCCGAGCAACGCGCCATCGCCCATGTCCTTGGTTTAATGGATGCTGCCATCAACAAAAACAACCAACTGATCGCTCAAAAAGAGCTGCAGAAAAAATGGCTGATGCAGAATTTGTTGACGGGGAAAAAACGGCTGAATCAGGATTTACAGGATGGAAGAATAAACAGAATTGGAAGTAAGGACTATCCTGAAAATTCTGTAAATCCAGTTAATTCTGATTCAGACAGTTGGAAGGAAGTCCATATCCGGAACATTGCCAAAGAGGTAAGCATCAGAAACAAATCGGACAAACAACTTACGGTGTTGTCGTGCACAAAATACGATGGCTTGGTTGAATCATTGGAATATTGGGGCCGAAAGATATTTGCAGATGACATAAGCACTTACAAAGTTGTTCCAAAAAACCATTTTGCTTATGCCACCAACCATATCGAAGAAGGATCAATAGGTTATCAAGATTCATTCGACGAAGCTTTAATAAGTCCCATGTACACTGTATTTAAAACAGATGCCACTGTTAATGATGATTTTTTTTACCGGTTGCTGAAATCCCATCTATTGATTTATCAATATCAGAATAGAATGGAGGGCTCTATCGACCGAAGAGGTGGATTGAGATGGGAAGCCTTTTCGATTATCAAAATTCATCTTCCATCCTTATCCGAGCAAACCGCCATAGCCAAGGTGCTGCAAGCTGCAGATAAAGAGCTGCAATTGTTAAAGGCCAAAACCGAAAAGCTGCGCGAGCAGAAAAAGGGGATGATGCAGGTGCTGTTGACAGGAAAAAAAAGGTTAAAAATTGAATACGAATAATAACAAAATATATGAACTACGATTTATTTGTTGACGAGAGTTGTCACTTGGAACATGATAAAATATCTGTGATGTGCATCGGATACATTAAAGTTCCACGAATGGTTTACGACAGATTAAAGGAAAAGTTCAGGACTATCAAGAATAAACATGGAATTGAAAATGAAATTAAGTGGAGTAAATATTCAAAAGTAAGGGTTCCCCTTTATAAAGACTTAGTTGACTATTTCTTTGATAATCCTTTAGAGTTCCGATGTGTATTAGTCAAATATAAAGGACGTTTGAATCATCAAGATTTCAACAGAGGTTCCTATGATAATTTTTATTATAAAATGACTTATTACCTGCTTCGGCCAAATCCTCCAAAAGTTGAATACCGAGTTTTTATGGATATTAAAGACACAAGAGGGAGAGAAAAATTAAATAAAATCGAAGAGGTATTTCAAAACTACCATAAAGGAGAATCACCCTTCGTAAAATTTCAACATTTACGATCTCATGACAATGATTTTTTTCAACTCACTGATTTATTCATTGGGGCAATTTCATATAAAAACAGGTTATTTAAAGGAGAAGTTCCAAACAATCCATCAAAACTTGAATTCATTGAATATTTGGAAAAAAAGTCTGGGTTTACTCTGGATGAAGGAACGACTCCTTGGGAAACCAAATTCAATATATTCGATCATCAACCAAAAAATCAATAAAATGGAAGATTTGCTTGATGAATTAGAACCATTTTTTGATGAACTTGGATTTGATCCAGAAGAGGAAGAAGATAAAATCAGAAAACTTTATGAATCATTTTATAATGATTTTATTACCAATCCATTTGAAGTTAATAATGCAACAGTAATGATTAAACAAGCCTTTTCAATGCATGTTGGTCAACCTGATTATTTTCAGGAGTTTGTGCATGATTTTGTTCATACAATCACACGTCAGGGCAACATAAGCAAAAGGCGGGTCTTTGAACCCCAGCGTGCTAACAGGATACATTGGATTAAGCCAATTCTGCTTAATTGTAATGATAACCGAATTAAAAAATATCAATTTGTTGAAAGCGACGGAAAAGTAAGAGACTATTTTTGGTTTGAAGAAAGAGAATTTGTTGTTGTATTAGAAATGGTTCTACCAAATTATTGGCTTATAACTGCTCATATTGCAGATGATAAAAAGAAACATCAAAAACGTTTTTGGGATTATCGGGCATCGAGAAAGGGGAAATAAAAAAGCCGCAATTACGGTATTGCGGCCAACCACGTCCTTTTCCCGAGGGAAATGACTCTGCAAAAGTAATGTTTAATATTGAGATTACAAACAATTGTGGTAAAAAAAATATTAATGGTAAACTTAAAGGAGCTACTAAGGATTCGGCAAGCGGTAGAAGTACGGATTTAAGAGATGATATGCTAAAAGACGTAGTTATTGCGGAGCTACCTGATAAATATGAATAGTTTAATTCTCCAAAATGGACTAATCTTTCTCCGTATTATGAATTTGAGTATAGAGTAGTTGCGATTAGTAATTTTGTTTGAATTCTTCGTATTGATGATACTAAAGAAACTTCTGAAACACATGATTAAATCATACTATTGAATATCAGTAATATATAAATTTAAAAATGGAGTAAGCATTCTCCGTATTAGGATTTAAATTCTCCGTAATTGAAAAAAGAGTGGAAATGAAGAATTCTCCAAAAAGACGATAAATTCTCCAAAACAAAAAAAGATGGATACACCAAGTTTCAAAGAAGACCACATCAGCCAGATACCTGCTTTGCAGTTGTTGCAAAAATTAGGTTATACCTATCTGAGTCCGGGAGAAGCAGAAAACCTTCGTGGTGGAAAAACCAGCAATGTTTTGTTGGATGACGTATTGCGCAAGCAGTTGAAAGAAATCAATTCTGAAAAAAGGATCAGTTCAACAAAGACAACTTACATCAGTGATGCCAATATTGAGAATGGGATCCGGGTGTTGAAAGAGTTGCCGATGAACGAAGGCTACATCGCCGCCTGCGAAACGGCTTATAACCTGATTACGCTGGGCAAAACGTTTGAACAGAGTTTCGACGGGGACAAGAAAAGCATCACGCTGCAATACATTGACTGGAAAAACCTTGAGAACAATGTGTTTCATGTGACAGAAGAATTCAGTGTCATGCGCAGTGCCAGCAAAGAACATTATCGACCCGATCTGGTGCTGTTTGTCAATGGTATTCCGCTTTGCATCATCGAATGTAAAAGGCCCGATATGAAAGAGCCTTTGAAACAGGCTATCAGTCAGCATTTGCGCAGCCAGCAGGAAGATGGTATCCGCAGTTTGTATGTTTATTCTCAATTGATTATGAGTTTGGCAACACAGGAAGCGTCTTATGGCACCAATTCGACCCCCGAAAAGTTCTGGGCAAAGTGGGAAGAAAAGGAAATGGAAAATGGAAAATGGAGAATTGATAATGAAAAACCATTAATTGAGAATGGAAAATTGATAATGGAAAATGAGGGAAAAGTGCCAATTCTCAATTCTCAATTCTCAATTATCAATTCTCAATTATCCATTTTAAAGAACCGGCCATTGACCATTGAGCAGAAAAATAAATTATTTGCAGATCGCTTTAAATATGTACGGGAATATTTTGATGACCTGGAGCTGCAAACCATTCTCCCTACGGTTCAGGATGAATATTTATATGGTTTGTGCAGACCTGAACGGTTGATGGACATCATTTTCAATTTCATCCTGTTCGATAACGGGGAAAAAAAGATTGCACGGTACCAGCAGTTTTTCGCCATAAAGAAAGCGATGAAACGCATTACTTCATTCGGAGGAGGTATTCCCCCTCCTTTTTTGGAGGGGGTTAGGGGGAGGCCTGGTGGAGTGATCTGGCATACACAGGGAAGCGGCAAATCGTTGACCATGGTTATGTTGGCACAGGCCATTGCCATGGAAAAATCGATCCGCAATCCGAAAATAGTCCTGGTAACCGACCGTACAGACCTTGACTCTCAGATAACCGACACCTTTCGAAAATGTGGGATGGCAGTTGAAAATGCAGGTACCGGAAAACGATTGGTGGAACTGCTTGAAAGTAACAGTGATGCTGTGGTTACTACAATCATCAACAAGTTTGTGGCTGCCATCAGGAAAATCAATATGCCTTTGCAAAGTCACGATATTTTTGTCCTGGTTGACGAAGGTCACCGGACACAGCATGGAACTTTCAATATCGAAATGCAGAAAACCATGCCCAATGCGTGTTTTATTGCAATGACAGGCACGCCACTTTTTAGAAAAGACAAAAGTACGGCAGCAAAATTTGGCGGTATCATCGATGCTTATACTGTCGATCAGGCAGTTAAAGACAAGGCAGTTGTTCCGCTTCTTTATGAAGGAAGGTTGGCAAGGCAAATTGTCAATGGAAGTCCATTGGATACATTTTTCGAAATGGTATCGGAACCACTCACCGAATACCAGAAAGCCGACTTTAAAAAGAAGTTCAGCAGGGCCGACCAATTGAACGGGGCAGAACAAAAAATATACGCAATTGCCTGGAATATCAGCCTGCACTTCCGCGACAACTGGCAAGGCACACCATTCAAAGCACAGTTGGTTTGCGATAAAAAAATAAATGCCATTCGGTACAAGGAATTTTTAGACGAAATTGGGATAGTGAGCTGTGAAGTCCTGATTTCATCCATAGACGAAAGGGAAGGTGAAGATAGTGCTTATGAGAAGTCACCTGAGAAAGTAAATAAGTTTTGGAAAAAGATGATGGACGAACACGGCACTTCAAAAAAGTATGAAAAAAACCTCATCAACCGGTTCAAATTTCAGAAAGATCCTGAAATCATGATTGTTGTTGACAAATTGCTTACCGGTTTTGATGAACCCAAAAACACCGTGATGTACCTTACCCGGAACCTGCAAAACCACAAGCTTTTACAAGCCATTGCACGGGTTAACCGGATCTATCAGGATAAAGAATTTGGATATATCATTGATTATTATGGCGTTATTGAAAATCTGGACGATGCATTGCAAATGTATTCCTCGTTTGAGGAATTTGATTCGG
This sequence comes from uncultured Bacteroidia bacterium, assembly GCA_903834845.1. Classification (GTDB taxonomy): domain Bacteria; phylum Bacteroidota; class Bacteroidia; order Bacteroidales; family Prolixibacteraceae; genus JAAFHB01. The sequence continues at coordinate 10,032 of CAILKW010000116.1, forward strand.
ATGACCTGGAAGGTACATTGGTCAACATCAACGAAGAAATAAAAAAGCTGCCACAGAAATACTCCGAGTTATGGGACATTTTCAAAACGATCGCCAATAAACTCGATGCAGAAGCCTATCAGGTTATGTTGAAGGATGAAGCAGTACGTGCCTTATTCTACGATAAATTGGCCACGTTTGCCAGAGGTCTGAAATTGGCACTTTCATCGATCCAATTTTACAAACAGGTTGACGATAAAACGATCAACCGTTATAAGGATGATTTGACCATGTTCCTGAAACTTCGGTTGGCTGTTGTTGAGAGGTACAGTGATTCAATCGATTATGCTCAATATGAAGGACAAATCCAAAAACTGATAGATACGCATATTACCACTGAAAAGGTCGAAATCATTACCACGTTGGTCGATATTTTTGACAAGGAAAAATTTCAGCAGGAGGTAGAAAATACAACCGGGAAAGCAGCTAAGGCCGATAAGATTGCAAGCAGGACATCCAAACACATTTCGGAAAAAATGGAGGAAGATCCGGCATTCTACAAAAAGTTTTCGCAAATGTTGAAAGAGACCATTGCCGATTACGAAGCCAGGCGCATCAATGAGGTGCAGTATCTCAATAAGGTCCAGGAAATTATGAACATTGTACTATCGCGAACCGACAGTGATATTCCTGAGACTTTGAAAGACAAAGATATTGCAAAGGCGTTCTATGGTTTGACTGTTGAATCGCTCTCCGATAAAATTCAGGATTCCATCGTAAGAAGGGAAGTTTCAACACAGTCTGCACTGAGAATTGATGAAATGATTCAAAAAGCTGTTTTGGACCATGGTAAATCAATTATTGATTGGCAATACAAGACCAATATTACAGGAAAGCTACAAATTGAAATTGGTGATTATCTGATCGATGAAGTCCGTGACAAATACCACATCAACCTCTCTTTTGGCGAGTTGGATGAAATTGCCAATAAATGCATTGAAGTTGCAAAAATACGGTACAAAAGTTAATTGATAATTGATAATTGAAAATTGAAAATTGAAAATTGAAAATTGAAAATTGAAAATTGAAAAATTTAGAATGTAGCATTTAAAGTAAAAGGAGAATAAATTATGAAAGCGAACATTATTAAAAGTAAAAGTTTTGATTTTGCATTAAGCATTGTAAAAATCTATAAGTACTTGATTGATGAGAAAAAGGAATATGTCCTAAGCAAGCAATTATTGAGAAGTGGGACAGCTATTGGTGCTTTAGTAAGAGAGTCGGAACATGCTGAAAGTAAAGCAGATTTTATACATAAACTTTCGATTTCGCTTAAAGAAGCGAATGAGACTGACTATTGGCTGGAGTTACTTTTCAGATCAAGTTATTTAGATGAAAAGCAATACAATTCGTATAAAAATGACATTGAAGAGCTACTAAGATTATTGGTTTCCATCATCAAAACTTCAAAGGGTTCAAAATAAGGATGGAAACAAAATCCTCAATTCTCAATTCTCAATTCTCAATTACTTTTGGCTCCAAACGAATTGATTTCCAGTTGGATTTCTCCAATCGGAAATCACTTGGCATTACAGTTACTCCCGATTTGGAGATTTTGGTAAAAGCACCTATTGACGCAACTATCGACAAGGTAAAGGAGATTATTCGAAAAAAAGCACCGTGGATCATCCGGCAACAGAGCTTCTTCCTTACATTTCACCCAAAGATGACAGATCGCAAATTTGTTGGGGGTGAGACACATTTATATCTTGGCCGTCAATATCGGTTAAAGATTATTTCCGAAAAGGTTGAAAATGTAAAACTTAAAGGCAAATTTATTGAGGTCACGACCCTTGACAAATCGAAGGTCAAGCAATTGGTCAACGATTGGTATTTACGAAATGCGAAGAAGAAGCTTCATGCGATTGCCGTTGAGCTGATAGAAGAGTTCAGGAAGCACAAAGTTGAGCCCAGCTCTATTGTGTTAAGGGAAATGCCCACCCGATGGGGAAGCTGTACTGCCAAAGGGAAAATCATCCTAAACCCAGAATTGATCAAGGCTCCTAAAGGTTGCATTGAATATGTGATCATTCATGAGCTTTGCCATCTAATCCATCACGACCACACCCAGAAATTTCTTGATCTTCAAACCAGGGAGATGCCAAACTGGGAAAAATGGAAAATGAAACTTGAAAAATTACTTGCATGACATATTAACCAAAAGAAATCTTTGTCAACTAATAATCATAAAGATATCATTATAGTTACATACCAGTGAAATTTAGGATGCATTAATAAATATCATATATATTATCGAAATAGTTCCTGTTACACCCCAATTTAGGGGCATAGTTATCCCAAGTAGAAAAACAATCCTTTCGGTGAAAGGTGCAAATATCGGTGGATTCCTTAAAGTCGCAAGTGCGATGAGAGAGCAAGGATTAGTTTAACAATACATCAGATTTAATTATTTCAAAGAGGATGCCATGAAGGCATCCTCTTTTTATTTTATGAAAACCTGAACTCACTGTCTGATCTCAATAAAAATCATAAGATTAAATGACGTATTGAATTGTCGTTTGGAATATCTAATATTGCATCAATTACAAGTTTGTCCGGTATGGTTAATGTTTCGGATGATATGGTTCAGGATTGGGTTGCTGCACTTAAGGATGGCGATGCAAAAGCATTTGATCATCTTTTTGGGCATTATTCCAAACGCCTGTACTATTTTGCATTAGGATACCTGAAATCGAAAGCAGACGCGGAAGAAATTGTACAAGATGTTTTTTACAAAATCTGGGAGCTTAGAAAGACACTTAAACCGGAGTTGTCATTTAAAGCCTATATCTTCAAAATAGCCTACCACAGGATCAACGAACTTTTTTTGAAAGTTACTCAGGAGCAGTTGTACCGGCATGAAATCGTTGCTACTTCTCTGGACTTCGACAATAATCTTGAAGAGAGAATAGACTATCATTCACTTCTTGAACTGGTTGATAAAATTGTCAATGCACTTCCTCCCCGGCAAAAAGAGATATTTATCAAACGGAAAAAAGAAGATATTCCGATCAAAGAGATCGCAGCATTATTGGAAATCACACCAAAGACAGTTGAGAATCATCTTACTGAAGCTCTCAAAACAATAAAAAATGCGTTGTTGAAAGAAAATGTTGCCGGACTTTTATTTTTTTCTCTATTTGTAAAAAACTGAATATTACTACACTGCATTTTTATTGAAAAATATTTTCCCAGCAACTGGGGGAATTGGCTTTCTATTCCCTATTACCTTCCAAACGAGATAATAATAACAAGGTTTAAATGGATTTGAAAATACTCAGTCGCTATTTCACAAATAAATACTCAAGAAAAGATTTTCTTTCAGTAAAAAGTAGTTTCGAAAAAAAGGATGAAAATCATAAGCTGAAAGAGCTTATGAAAACTCATTGGATAGATTTTGATGAAAAGGAACCTCCTGATATTGAGCTTGATTATTTACTTGATAAAGTGCAGCATAGGATATATATCGAAGAAAATGGTAAGCATAAAGTCATACCCATATTGCAAATATTCCAGAGAGTTGCTGCGATTCTTTTTTTCCCTTTAATGGTAGCATCTCTGGTTTATAATTTTGGAAATTCCAACAGTTCCGAAAGAAAAACGGCATGGGTCGAAATTCAATGCCCGTTTGGAGTGCGAACAAAGTTCCAGCTTCCCGATGGCTCAACAGGTTTTTTAAACAGCGGTTCTTTCTTGAAATACCCTGTTAATTTTGAAAAAGAACGAATAGTAACACTTTCTGGTGAAGGCTATTTTGACGTTTTTCATAACGAAAAAATTCCCTTTCATGTTAACACAAAAAACCTTGATATAAAAGTACTTGGAACAACTTTCGATGTTATTGCCTATGATAATGAAGAGAAAGAAGAAATAATCCTCCAAACCGGTCAGGTTGAAGTTTCAGATAAAAAAGGGCAGCAATTGGCTTCACTTACCCCTGATCAGAAGATGGTTTTAGATAAAAATAAAAGGAAATTTACAATAGAAAAGATCAAAAGTGAACAATATACTGCCTGGAAAGAAGGAAAACTCATGTTTAGAAATGAAAATATCGAAGATATGGCAGTCCGATTGAGCCGCTGGTATAATGCAGATGTTGTTGTGGATAAAGAACAGAGCGATATTGGAACATATACCTATCACGGAACATTTGTTGACGAACAACTCGATGATGTTCTCAAATTGCTATCGCTATCCTCACCCATCAGATATATTGAAACTGAAAGGAAAAATGATAAAGATGGAAATTTTCCCAAACGAAAAGTTATTCTTAGTATTAACCCTAATAAAATCAAGGAATTTGAATAGAAAAGAAAATTGAAAAACAAAAAAAGGAAAGCGCTTGCAACACTCTCCTTTTAGATCAAACAATGTTACACTTATTTTTATTGTTTTAATCATTTATTATACAAAGGTATGAATAAAAAACGAAGAATTGGTACAGGTTATACCTGTATTTTAACTAAAATTATGCGAATTATGCGACTTAGTGTATTCTTTACATTTCTTGTTATTTCACAGACTTGGGCCACGTCTCTATATTCACAACAGACCCGATTGTCTCTTAATATGAAAAATGCCAGAGTCATGGAGGTTCTGAGCGAAATTGAAAAAAGCAGTGAATTCTTTTTCTTTTTTAATGAGAAGTTTATTAATGTAGATCGTAGAGTAGATGTTTCAGTTAAGAATGTTAAGATTAATGAAATACTACAAAATTTATTCAAAAACACGGATGTTAATTACAAGGTTATTGATAAACAAATCATTTTGACAACTCTGAAAGGAGAAAACAATATACTTCAGCAGGAGGGCAGAATTATTACAGGTAAAGTAACCGACCAGACTGGGGTCTCATTGCCCGGAGCTTCAGTTGTAGTAAAAGGGACAACAAGGGGAGTAACTACTTACATTGATGGCACTTACACATTAGAACTACCAGCAGATGCAAAAGTGATAGTATTCTCCTTTGTTGGAATGAAAACACAGGAAATAACAATTGGCAGTGCTAACAATTATAACATCCTACTTAAAGAAGAATCTTTTGATATTGCGGAAATTGTCGCGATAGGATATGGCACGAAAATTCGCAAAGAAATTACTGGCTCCATAGCAAAGGTTACAACTGCCGAATTATCAAGGAACCTGACATCTGACGTTACGGGTGCTTTGCAGGGCAGGACAGCCGGAGTACAAATTACACAGCAGGGTGGGCAACCGGGATCAGCCATGCGTATCCGTGTTCGCGGTTCATCTTCCATCAACTCGTCCGGTGATCCATTGATCGTTATAGATGGCGTCCCAATCTCAAATCAGGAGTTTAATGGTATCAGCGGTCTGTCTGAAATCAATTCTGACGATATTGAATCCATTGATATCCTTAAAGATGCTTCATCCGCAGCAATTTATGGCTCACGTGCTGCCAATGGGGTTGTATTGATAACGACCAAGAAAGGAAAAGCGGGAAGTGATAAAATCGAAGCCAGCTACGAGCACGGAGTCACTTCTGCAATTAATATTGTTGATTTTGTGAACGGTGACCAATACCAGCAATTGGTAAAGACTTCTATCGCAAATCGTCAGGTATCAGGCTTGTCGGCTTTGGCAAACTATTATATCATACCCAACAACCTGACTGGCATTTCTGCAAGTCAATATGGCTACGACCAAACCTGGTTGGATGCCAATCCGACCAACACGAAATGGATGGACTACATCCTGCAAAACGGGAAATACGACAATGCAACCTTTTCGATGAGCGGTGGAACCGAAAAAACATTGTTCTATTTCAGCGGGGCATTCCGCAGCGAAGAGGGGATCCAAACAGGCAACCTTTTTGAACGGTTCAACGGACGATTGAATGTTGACCATTCGGTAAATAAATACTTGAAAGCCGGTGCCAATATCTCGATTACAAGTCTAAAAAACGGAAATAACCAGGGCAGTTTTTTCACAGCCGCCCAAACATCCTTGCTTCCGATCTACCCTGTTTATGCTCCCAACGATCAGTCCAGGTATTTTTATGATTATCCCAATGTTTCAATGGCTTCGGGTGCTGCTACCAGAGATAACCTTAACCCTTTGTTCTGGAGAAACAACTATCTCGACAAAACCAACACATTCAGGAGCCTGAACACTGTTTATCTTCAACTTTCCCCTATTAAGGGATTGGATATCCGAACTGAACTGGGCGTTGATTTCAGATTCGACCAGAACCGCAATTCAAAAACAATTGATTTGTTTCCTCTTAGTGCGTTTGGTAACCAACAGGGCGGAGGTGGCCGTATCGGGAACTCCCGTTTCCAAAATATGAACATGGTTTCAAATACCACTGCAACCTATTCAAAAACTTTAGATAAGCATAAATATGGCGGAATGATCGGTACAACAGCCGAACGTGGACTATCTTCAGGGAATACCTCGATCAAAGAAGGTATAACTTCTGATTGGGTGAAAATTGATGGCTCGAAACATGCAGCTGGAAATGAAAGTGAAAACGAATTCCGCCGGGTCTCTTACCTGGGCCGTTTGAACTATTCATACGATGGCAAATATCTGGCTGAGTTCAACATGCGCCGCGATGGATCCAATAGGTTTGCCTCTGGTTTCCGCTGGGGAACATTTACCGGAGCTTCGGCCGGCTGGATTGTTTCTGAAGAGGACTTTATGAAAGATCAGAAATTAGTTTCCATGCTCAAATTGAGAGCCAGTTACGGTGGGATCGGAAATGACAATATTGGCAGTTTTAAATATCTGAGTACCGTATATGTCAACTGGAACGATGGTAAATATGCCGGTGATCAGGGATATCTTTTGGCAACCCTGGGAAACAAGAACCTGACATGGGAAACAACGAAGGAGCTCAGTATCGGCTTGGACTATGGGATACTTCAAAACAAAATTTCGGGAAGCATCGAATATTACAATAAAAAATCGGTCAACCTTTTGCTAAATGCGCCTATATCTAATGCCTACGGATGGTCATACACCTCAACCATGCTTGAAAATGTTGGGACAATCACCAACAAAGGAATTGAATTTACATTGAATGCCAATCTGATCAATTCCAAATCATTGAAGTGGACTGTTGATTTCAACATAGCCCGCAATAAGGCAATGGTTGACGAATTGTTCAAGAACAATGGCCCCAACATTCCCGGAACGATGCAAGCCGGTGGTGTAAACAACAGTAACTCCTCTATTCTTGTTGAAGGTCACGAATTTGGTTCATTCTATCTTCCTATTTATGGCGGAATCAACCCTGTAACAGGTGCTGAAATGATCTACGAAGTAAATCAGACAAAATTAACCAACGAAGGGGTTTATGAGTTAACCAACAATTTAATTGATGCGACCAACAACCCATCACTTGTGGCTGCCAACAAATTCTTGATTACCGATAAAAGCCCTTTCCCAAAATTTTTCGGTGGAATTGGCTCCACCCTGAATTATAAAGGTTTTGATCTGAACGTTTTGTTCTATTTTCAAAGTGGAAACTGGATTTACGATGCCAATGAATTCTATACATCCTATCCGGGGGAAGGAAAAAACCTGCGTGCATCCGTTTTGGACAATAAGAACATCTCATTCATCTATGGGTCAAATTCAGTGCAATCAACGCGGTTCCTGCACGATGGTTCTTTCATAAGGTTGAGAAACCTGCAATTGGGTTACACTTTGCCAAATCGATATGCAGCAAAGGTTAAACTAAAAAACCTGCGGGTTTATGCTTCGGCACAAAACCTTTTTACCTGGACAAAATTCAAAGGATGGGATCCCGAGGTATTCCGAGCCGGAAGTACCGATTCGAATGTATCGCCCGGAATTGCAGAATATCAGTTACCACAGGTTAAGACCATTCAGTTCGGCATAAAATTAGGAATTTAGTAAATCTTACATCTTAACGCTATGAATACAAGAATTTTAAAATATATTTCGATAATCGTCCTTGCGATTCTGATTGCCGGATGCGGAGAAAAATGGCTCGATAAACCACGGCTTGAAACTGATGCTCCTTTAGATGGCTCTGCCTCTACTGTGGCAGGTTGCGATGCTTTGCTTACCGGATCAATGGCCTCAATTGTTCATGATTATGTGTGGACAGGTTATATGCAGGCACTTGGCGAACTGTTGGGTGACAATGTGGCACCAACGACCAATATGACTTTTTCAAACGTTCTGAATACTTACGAGTCTGTTTACCGTAGGGACCTTTTCGAGGACACCTGGGGTATTGCCGGAAGGTTTACTCAATATGCAGGCGGTGCCGTGGCCATGAGCAATATGGTGATAGATGCTTGCCGTAAAGATATGCTTGCAGCCGACCAAAGATTTGCTTCCCAGAAAAACCGGTTGCTCGGCGAAGCACTCTTCCTCCGTTCTCTCGTTCAGTTCTCACAGATCAGGATGTACAACAAGCAGTGGGATATGAATACCGCCAACAACTACGAAAGGGGTGCAATCCTGAGAGATATGCCAATTTATGGCACTGAAGATATTTCCAAAAGACCATCCTCAACCGAGGAGGGCTATAAAATGATTATTGATGCACTTGAAGAAGCAATTACCTTATTACCTGAATATTATGATTCGAATAAACACCCAATCAATTTCAGGTCGAGCGGCAATAAATTTGCGGCACTCGCATTGCTGGCCAGGGTTTATTTTCAAAAGAACGATTTCGACAACTGTTTGAGAGTAGTAAACCTGTGTATTGGCAATACTCCGGGTACTTCGACATTCCCTTTGGAGACAGATGTTAATGCACTATGGAACCGTGTGGGTTATATGACCACAACCAATTCGGCAATTAAGGGGGAAGTGATTTTTGAAAATGTTCAGTTGCCACCACTTATTCGCAATAAAACAGGAGGAACTCTTGACGGTTTGATTATCAAGCAATTAAAAGATGTTCAGTTAAAACTCAGCAATTCTTTCAAGGATTCTGCCAATTTTGACCTGGCCGATAACAGGTTTAAAAACTGGGTTAAGATTTATAAAGCAGGCAAAAATACAGACGACCAGTTGCAAACTACTTTTGCTACTTATACAGAAGCCAAAGGGTTGGAATGGAGTGTCCGGAAATTTACCACGTCAGCAACGGGCGTAAATGTTACAATGATGCGTGCAGCCGAATTGATGCTGATGCGTGCAGAAATCAATGCCTGGAAGGGCGATGTTGCCGGAGCTGCTGCAGACATTAACGAGATTCGTAAAAAACATGGAGGGGCCACTATTGCATTGATGGGAACATCCTTAAGTAAAACGGCTGCTTTAAAAGAGGTTTATCAGGAACGCATCCGCGAAATGTTCGGGGAAGGCGACCGCGGTTGGAATCTATTGAGACTTGGTTCTTTAACAAATGGCAAATTCAAACTTTGGAAAGGTGACCGTGACGCTACAAAAAACCATTGCTACAACAACATCGAAAATGTGGAATGGAATTCAACGGCACTGCGCTATCCG